>JBKPEC010000229.1:0-9590 GCA_046728195.1 Actinomycetota bacterium | reverse complement strand
CCATGTTTTGACCATCGCCACCGCCGCGAGCTGAGACCTGAGCCGCCGCCACATGACCGGACCCCGCCGCCCGCCGACTCTCACACAGCCTGCTGCCAAAGCTTCTTCGTCCAGAACTTCTCAAGCCTCAAGAGCTTGCTCGTCTCAGGGAAAAGCTGAAGCCACTGAGGCCGGAGCCTCCAGATCTGCGACACCACCTCGTCAGCGACTTGCCGAGCCTCTGTCGAAGGATGCGTCGTTCTCGCGAACCGACTGGTCATCGCGTCGACGATCTGAGTGAGCGCCACCGGATCGGACGTTCTCATGGCCTTCGAGAAGGATCGACGGGGCACAACGACATCGAGCGACCTCTCGCGAGCGAGGCGATCGAACGCGTCCGTTTCCCCACGCGTCGCAATGTACGACCAGAGGTTCATTGCGGTGATCAGCGAGAGGCACCGGCTTCGGCGGGGCGAGCGGTTCTGACTCCACTCCCTCCACGCAGAAGGGGTAAAGGGTCTGTCCGGAGAAACGGGGGCGACCAATCCGACTACTCATCAGCGATTCCGGCCGCGGGTATGGAGCGTTCATCGAGCCCAGCGGGCGCAACCAGTGGCAACCGGCGACAAACGCTCAGACCCCGAAAGCGCCTAAAACACGACAAAACTGTTGCCCCGGTTGCGACCAGCTGCCGAGCGGAGCACAGGGTAGGGAGTGCTCAGTCGTTGATCGATCGGCCGCTTGATGTTTGACTGGTTCCTGTGGCGAACGATCCGGTTGCCGATTACCTGCGGCTCGCTGCGATACCGCGGGAGAACGTCTCGGAGGTCGAGGACTTCCTCCGTGGGCAAGAGTCCGGATCGAACACGCTGGCGGTGCTCGAGCGGCCCGATCAGCCCGTCGCCCTGCTTCAGATCCACGCCGGCGAAGCGACACTCTTCTCATTCCTTCCCAGCCCGGGCGGACGTACAGCCGTGCACGAGACGTACATCGGAAGGATCTACGACGCGACCATCACCCAGGTCCACGCGCTCGAAACCGTCGCCGGTGCTTCAGCACCGAAACCCGAAAGAGTGGAAATCACCGGCTCTCGGCTTGGTGGGATGATCAACCTCACCGACTACACCGCGGAGGAACGGGCTGGACTCATGGCCGCGCTTCGCGAAGTCGTCGCTCGCGGGTGATCGGGGATCACTGAGGGGCGCGTGTAGGCGAGACTGGCGCTCTCTTCGTGGGCCAACGCCTTGCGGACCGCCGGTGTTTCGCGCTGCAAGTGCTAGTCTGCGTCATAGCTAGGCGAACCCGGTGACGCTTCTGCCTCCTCCCGCTTTCGTGTGGAGGTGAGCGGTGGAGGCGTCACGAAAACATGGCTCGTTCGACATGCGCTCGCCGTGTGCACGCAAGAACGCTTCGGGTCGGGTTCGAACGGATTCGCCTCTTGGCGCGGCGGACGCAGCGGAAGCACTTGACTGGGATGCTTTCTCCAGGCGCTACTTTCCCGGGCGGAAACGGCACGACGCCGAAGCGCGGTCCGCCTATGCGGCGTACAAGCAGGGACGCGGATGGCGAACGCCGCCGGCATCACTCAGCCTCGTCCCAACGGACGGCGTTTCAGCCGCCGAGGAACACGAGCGTGAAGAGGCAGGAACCCGACGCCTCATGGCAAAGATTGCGCTCCTGGCAGGCTGCGGTATCGGAGCGAGGGTTGGGCGCGCAGTTCGCCGACCCCGGGCCGCCCAGTGACTGTCTTTGCTCCGAAACATAGAGCGGTCGACTCGTTCGACCATACCGGCCTGTTCATTGTTCCGCTCGACCGGCCGCGGGCCATCCCTGCCGACAAGATGAGGGTGGAGCACCGGGCGCGGCCCGGATGGGGGCGAGCCACACCGACCAAGCGACACAAGAGCGGACTGCACCGTTATTGCTCGGGTTGCGCAGGAGAGACAGAGCACGTCCTGAGCGGACGTGACGGGCGCGGGAGCATTCCTTCGATCCGTTGGCCGGCCGCCGAACCGGCGAGTGGCACCACGATCTGCCTGGAGTGCGGCCACTGGCGTGCTACGAGCTTCCGACCTAACCCTCCGGCATGGTCGAAGTGGCCGAGGACCCCGATCGCACCTCGACGCCTGGGCGGCTCGGTTGGCAGAGCCGACGCCGCGGGCGATTCGTTTTCCGAAGAAGCAGCGGAGAACGAGGGAATGCCACCGAAACGCGAGCCCCCTCTGCGTAGGGAGCACTCGCCTGCGCCGCCTCCGTGCAGTAGCGCCTCCAGCTCAGATGAAAGGTTCGTGAAGGCCCCTTGTTCCTGAAGGCCCCTTCGAGCGGTTGATGTCGGTCGCGTTCAACCAGCGGGCGCGAGGCCTGCACGCCTCAGCATCCGGCGCAGGTCGACGATCATCTGCTGGTCGATGTCCTTCCCATGCGGCGGCTGCAACACCTCGGTCTCGTCGCCGAGGGTGACCTTGAGCTTTCCGTTGGGCTCTTCGGTCACAGCCCCGACCGACTCGAGCAGCGCCCTCACCTGACGCCACTCGATGTTGCCACTCGAGGGATGGCCGAGAATCTTCTCGAGCGTGTCGCGGTGCTTGCTGCCGAGGTCGGTCGTCAAGGCCGGTTGCTTTACAGCCCAATCACGCTCCGCTTCCCGTTCCATGCGCCCCAGACGTTCGTAGTAGTCGGGGAACTCCTTCATGTGCGCGAGCGCGATCTTGCCGGTGATGATCGGGTCGTCGCCGGTCACGTCCGTTTGTGGGTCGTGGGCGCCGTGCTCGAACTCGACGTCCATGCCGGCCCGGAACTGTTCGAGGTCGAAACGGCTCCAGTCGACGCCGATTGCGTCACCAACACGCCGGGCCTCCGCGGTCGTCGTTCGCCTGGTCTCACTCATGTCTTCCCCTGTAAGACTGCCACGGAAAGACGGTGACGGTTTGCTCGATCAAGCGCGCGACCGCCACGGAGTGATCACCATCGGTGCCTCCCGGCCCCTCATACTCGGCTCGACGAGGCGCTTCATCATCCGAAGATGATCGCGCGAAAACCCCAGCTGCGCATCCGCGTCGGCCCGGATCGGCTACGGAAAGCGTGCAGGTTGGGCGCTTCGCCTCTGCTCATCTTTGTAGACGAAAACAGCGAGCCCACGTCGTCGCAAACTGAGGCGGCCAACCGGCCCTGCGGCGGCTTCCGTCGGTTCGCAGCGGGGGGTAACCCGGTCGATGTCTCGTTCACCGCGCCGAGCCTGGAGTGGGTTGCCACACGTCGTTGACGATCTTCCACCCGTCGGAGGTCCGCGCGAGGTGGAGGTACTCGGTGTATACGACCGAACGGACCGTGACGTTGGCGAGGTCACCAAGGACGTCCTCAACCTCGATCTCGATGCGGAGGTCCGCTGGGCTCTCGCTCTTCCCCTCGCCGCGCGCAGTGGCCTCGATCATCGACTCGGCTGAGATCGTCCGAAGCGTCTCTCTGGCGGAACAGTCTCTTTCGAGAGAGCGTTTGACGAGCTCGGGATGCAACGCACGTTCCATGCGGACGGGATCGCCGCCGAACCACCCCTCGAAGTAGTCGAGGACGGTTCGCTCGATCGCGGCGCGCTCAGTGTCCGTGTCCCCCCGAGCCACGACGGGAAGATACAACGCCATTGTGACCATCGAGCTCGATCCGAATCGGCGACCGCTCGATGGCGCTGACCTCCCCGATGAGCGTCCCCAGTTCGGCAAACGCGCCTCCGAGCTGTCCCGTTACGAGCTTGAGGAGCGCATCGTGCTGAAGCGGCGTTGCGCGCTCGTCGATGTGAATCACGGCCCGCCACTTCGTCTCGTCGACAATGGTGGAGACCAAGAGGGCGACGCCGAGCCCGCTGACGTCCACCCCCTCGATCCTCCCCTCATCAACTCTCATTGTCACCCGGCCGGAGAAGTGCGGTACCCGGCGACGGTCACGCCGGACAGTTGGCAGGTGCTGATGCCGGCACGTTCGGCTTCGCTCCAGGCGGAACACCGAGGTAGGTGGCGTAGAGCCTTACCGGTTTCGTCCCCTCGTTGCGGGCGAGGTGAACGTGGTTGGCGTTCTCGACGAAGCCTTGACCGCGTGAGAACCGCTTCGCCGTGCAGCTCGGCTCACCGCTGTCGTAGAGCGTGAGGGTGCCCGACGTGATCGCGACGGCGACGGCCGACGGATGCGAGTGCCAGCCGAAGCTGCCGCCGGGTGGAACCTTCACCTTGACCACCATCAGGTTGGCGGGCTTGTCGACGGAGATCGCGTACGACTGATGCAGGGTCGCGAGCGCGACCGGCGTCGCCTTGACCGGCGGTTGCCCCGCTCCAAAGGCCGTAGTGGCGGCGACGATTGCGAAGAGGGCAAACGACGTGGCTGCGAGGAGCTTCATGTCGATCCTTTCGGAGATGTCTCTCCGAAAGCTAGGACTCCGGCGTCGGCGCAACTTCGGCGACACCACCCAATCTCGCGGTCAGTTGAGCGTAGCCGTGTCGGGCAGCACGCAGTACGCCCGAAAAGGCGCTACGCCGGTCCGGAGAGCTGGCTCACCCGAGCGGCGACCGCCGCCCTCGCGGCCTTCCCGGCCAGGCCCAGCTTCCTGTACACGTTGGACAGGTGCCGCTCGACCGTACGAGTGCTGAGGTAGAGGCGGGTCGCGATCTCCTCGTTGCTCAATCCATCCGCCACGAGCTCGAGAACCTGAAGCTCTCGCCCGGTTAGCCCACCGAGCTCGCTTCCCGATCGCCATGTGGGGATCCCGAGAAAGCCGCGAAGCTCGACGAGGAACATCTGCCAAGCGGGCTCTTCGGTGAGGAAGACGTGGTTACCGCCGTCGAGCGGGACGAAGCGGGCGTTCGGCACGACCGTGGCAAGACGTCTGCCCTCTGCGAACGGAATCATTTGGTCATCGCGTGCATGGAAGACGATCGTCGGTGCCTGCAGGTGCGGGGCGAGCTCGGTGACGTCGATTCTGCGGAAGGCCCTGCTGAAGCGGAGTGCGTTGTCGGGCGACGTCGAGACCCGCTGGAGCTCGTCGACCCAGTCCATGATCTCGGGCGTCGCGCCCGGTACGAGCAGCGTCGTGAACACGTGGCGAAAGACGGGATTCGCCTGGCCCCAGCCGATCCTGATCAGCGACTCGAGCGCCTCGCTCCGCTCGCGCTCTGTCGCCGTGAGCTCGTCCCCGCCCAGGTACCCGCCGCACAAAACGAGGTGGCTGACTCGCTCCGGGTGCCGAACGGCGTAGGCAATGGCGATCTGTGCGCCTTGCGAGAGGCCGAGCAGCGTGTACCGCTCGACGCGGGCAGCGTCGACCACCGCCTCGAGGTCTGCCACCCAGGCGTCGAGCGAGAAATCGTCGACCTCCCAGTCAGAGAGTCCCGCCCCGCGTTCGTCGTAGCGGATGACCTGATTGGTCTCGCCGAGCGCCTCCAGCCACGGCCGCCACAGCGGGCTCTTCCAGTCGAACTCGAGGTGCGTGAGCCAGTTCGGCGCCTTGACGATCGGCGGGCCCCTCCCGTGCGAGGCATAGGCGAGGCGCACTCCGTCGTGTGCGGCACAAAACCGAATCTGCTGCTCCAACGCTTACATCGTACGAGCGCCGGCGCGCGCGGGCCCACTTTACGTTCGCTTTACACAGACCACACCCGGCGCTGACGGCGGTCGACGAGGATCCTGCTCATGCGATGGCTCTGGCTGGTGCTCCTCTGCGCCGCCTTCGTTCCTGCGCGCCTCGCTCCGGCTGCCGCCGCGACCGAGGACCGCGGCATCGTCGTACTCGTCCAGCCGCCGCGCTTCGCGATCCGCGAGCTAGACGGGAGCCGCGTGAGATTCAGGATCAACCGGGCGACTGTCGTCACTCTGAACGGACGCCGCGTGCGACTCCGACGTCTCCGGCTCGGTGACGTCGTGAACGTCGACCACGTCGGGAGGCTCGCGACGGTAATCCAGGCGACCCGGCCGTGAGCGGAATCGCCGTCGTGATCGAAGACGACGAAGCGATCAGCGCGCTCGTTGGCACGTACCTGGAGCAAGCCGGCTTCGAGGTCGTCAGTGAATGCACAGGTGAGGGCGGCCTCGAGGCGGTGGATCGCCGGCGGCCGCGCTTCGTGGTGCTCGACCTTGGGCTTCCCGACGTCGACGGCTTCGAACTTTGCCGGCAGCTCCGCGGCGGCTGTGATGTCCCGATTCTCATCTTGACCGCCCGCGACGAGGAAGCGGATCGTGTCATCGGCCTCGAACTTGGCGCCGACGACTATCTGACTAAGCCCTTCTCCCCACGCGAGCTCGTCGCGCGAGTCCGCGCTGTCCTCCGACGGGCCGAGCCTGCGCCGCCGGAATCGCGGATCATCGAGGTCGGGGAGCTTCTAATTGACCTTCGTACGCGTGGCGCGACATTTGCAGGATCGCAGCTCGCGCTCCGAACGCTCGAGTTCGACCTGCTCGCAGAGCTCGCCCGCAACGCCGGCCGCGTCGTGAGGCGTGATGAGCTCCTCGACCGCGTGTGGGGTCTGTCGTTCGCCGGTGGGACGCGCACGGTGGACGTCCACGTTGCGCAGCTGCGCAAGAAACTCGGACGTCCGGACGTGATCCACACCGTCCGCGGCGTGGGTTACCGCCTGCTGGACGGAAGCACGTGACCTCACTCCAGGCACGGCTGCGACTCGCGATCGGCAGCGCCGTTCTCGGCGCAGTCTCGCTCTCGCTCCTCGTCGGCGCATACCTCGTTCGCCGGTCGCTCGAGCACAGTGCATACGACGGTCTCCGCCGTCAGGTAGCGCTCCTCGCAGACGAGCAGGTGCATCCGCCGGCCGGGTCCTTCGGGCGGTTCCTGGCCACTCAAGACGAGCGCCTCTCGGTCCTCCCGAGGAAACAGGCGCGGCTCCTCGTCCCGGCCCGTCCGACGGGTCGAATCACGATCAACGGACGCGACTATCTCTACGCGACGAAGCCCAGCGGAAGCGATGTCGTGGTGCTCCTGCGCACGGCAAGCTCGGTGCGGGCCGAGAGCAAGCCCTTCTGGATCGCGCTTGCAGCTGCCGGCGCCCTCGGCTGCATCTTCGCCGCGGCTCTCGCGGCAATCCTGGCGCGCAGCATTGCGCGCCCGGTTTTACGCGTAGCGCGCGCGAGCAGTCGACTGGCGCACGGCGAGGAGCCGGAGCAACTTCCTCTCGGCGGTTCGCGCGAGCTTCGCGACCTTGCAGAATCGTTCAATACGATGGCGACGCAACTGGCGCGTGCTCGGAGCGCCGAGCGCTCGTTCCTGTTGTCGGTTAGTCACGAGCTGAAAACACCCTTGACGGCGATCCGTGGCTACTCGGAAGCGCTCGACGAAGGTGTCTTGACGCCCGGGCGCGCGGTGAAGGTGATCCGCACCGAGGCGACACGACTCGAACGTCTGATCACGGATCTCATCAACCTGGCCCGCCTGGACCAGCGACGCTTCGACATCCACGCCGAGCCGGTGGATCTTGGAGAAATCGTTTGCGAGAGTGCGACGCGTCATGCCCCACGGGCCCGCGAGCTGGACGTGCGGTTACAAGTCCAACGGCACCAGCCCGCGCCCGCAATGGGCGATCGCGACCGCCTGTTGCAAGCGGTGTCGAACCTCGTCGAGAACGCCTTGCGCTGCACTCCGCCCGGTGGCATCGTCACGCTCGCCGCCGCGGCAGGTGAGCTCGCCGTAAAGGACACTGGCCCGGGCATCGCACGCGAGGAAGTGCCACGCGCATTCGACCGTTTCTTCCTCTACCGCCGTTACAACGGCCACCGTCCAGTCGGCACGGGGCTCGGGCTCGCGATCGTCCGCGAGCTTACGCGTGCAATGGGCGGTGACGTCGCGGTGGGAAGCTCCTCGAGCGGAACTGAGTTCACCATCCGCCTCCCTCTTCCGCAGCGCCCTGATGGGCGCGACGTTTTACACGGCTTGACCGACGTCTGACGCGCGTTTACGCAGGGTTCACGGGATCCCCATACGCGACTGAAATAACGAGCGGGTCAAGCGACCTCAGAGACGGGAGGTTCACTGTGAAGGCCAAGTTCATCCTTCCGGCCGCCGGGGCAGCGCTCGTGCTCGCCGCCGCGGCGTCGGCGACCAGCCTCGACCTGATCCGCGGCACGGACGGTCCCGACAATCTCAATGGAACGTCCGGCCCCGACATCATCTACGCCAGGGGAGGCAACGACATCATCCGGGCGCATGATGGCAACGACGTCGTCTACGCAGGTCGAGGCAACGACGTCGCGCGAGGCGGTCCGGGGAACGACGTCATCTATGGCGGGGCGGGCAACGACGTGTTGTGGGTCGGGGCCGGAGCCGACGTCCAGTACGGCGGCAAGGGGAACGACATCCTCCACGCGCTGGCCAACGACAACCAGCCCGACATCATTGACTGTGGGCCGGGCTATGACGTCGCGTACGTGGTCGTGCACGACCCCGTCCGGTTGCACGGCTGCGAGCAGATAATCCGGCTCAGTCCCGAGGAGGCCGCGGCGACGGCAGCCGCCAACGACGACAACGGGTAGGCGCGGCGTTGGGGTCCCGCGGGGCATGCCGCTTCGCGGGATCCCACCGGTCGCGGCTGCGGATCTCAGCGAAGCTGCTTTGGAACGACGTAGGCCTCGAGCGTTGCGCCCGCCGGCGCCAGTCGACTCCAGCTCTTCGCCAAAACGAACGTTGCAAGCGCCGCCGTTGGAAACCTCGCGGCAAGCCGCTCCAGCTCATCGCCGGCAGAGGCTAGTTCGAGGGCAAGCTGCTGGAGACCCGGGTTGTGTCCGATCAGCATCACCGACACGACGGCGTCAGGCACCAGGCGAAGTCGAGCAAACAGTTCCTCGCGGGATGCCGCATACAGGTCTTCCTCGATGTTGACCGCGGACGCCGGGACTGCAGAACGCAACAACTCGAGCGTTTCGCGTGTGCGCACGGCAGAGGAGCAAAGTATGAGCTCGGGCTCGTAGCCGAGACGACGAAGATGTTTCGCGATCCGCTTCGCGTCGCGGCGGCCCCTCGGAGCGAGCGGCCGCTCGTGGTCCGCCAGCGTTGGATCGGCCCAGCTGGACTTGGCGTGCCGGAGAAGATAGAGCGCAGGCACCTTTCGCTCGGCTCAGCCTACGGTCTTTACGCACCAGTCGACCCGAGGCATCGCCAGACGCTCCTCAACCGCCCCTCCTAAGGGCAAACGTCGCGGTAGGGGCGGCGGCCGAGGAAGGTCGCCCATTCGGCGGTACTACCAACGGGACCCGGACCCCAACGAGCGGACGCCTGGCGTCCGGTCAAGCCGACAGTACCACCGTTGTTCTCCGCGAGTCGGATTGCAGCTAGAAGAGTGAAAGCGTCCGTTTACGAGCGTTTTCTCGTTCACGGAGACGTGTTCAGTGCCACGGCGGCGCGAATGAGCGCCTTCAACGCCTTCTCATCGATCTCGTCACCCTCGTGGAAATCGATGGCGCGTCGGGTGTTGCCTCCAAGGCTGGAGTTGAAAAGGCCGGAAGGGTCCTTCAAGGATGCGCCCTTGAAGAAGGTGAGTTTGACCTTGTCCTTGTACACCTCACCTGTGCAGATACCCCCTGAGTGAGACCAGACCGCAGTCCCACCACTTGTTGGCTTTACCCACTTC
>JBKPEC010000228.1:0-7402 GCA_046728195.1 Actinomycetota bacterium | reverse complement strand
CGCCGTCGCGGTCGCCGTGGCTGAGGAAGAACCTCGTCCAGCGGTTGCACGACGAGACGAAGCTTCCGGTCGAGCACGTCGTTTTCCAGCCTGAGGAGGTCGAAGCCTGATGGCCGCGCACGCCGAAGCGCATCACGGGCCGCCGGTCGCGCATCAGAGCTCGCGCGTCAGCGCGTCGGTGCTCGGGATGCTTCTTTTCATCGCTTCCGAGGTGATGCTGTTCGGCTCGTTCTTCACTGCGTATTTCTTCGTTCGCGTGGTGAACGGCATCCCGTGGCCGACGCCCCCGTTCGAGTTGCCGGTCTTCGTCGCGGGCGTGAACACCGCGATCCTCGTGACCTCCAGCTTCACCATGCATTGGGCGTTGCAGTCGATCAAGCGGGGACATCGCGCTGGGCTGCAGGCCGGACTGCTCCTGACCTTCCTGATGGGCCTCGTCTTCCTCCTCACCCAGGCGCGGGAGTACTCACGCGTTGGCTTCGCGCCGCACAACGGGGCGTTCGGGACGATCTTCTTCTGCCTGACCGGGCTACACGGGGCGCACGTCTTCGTCGGCCTCTCGATCCTCCTGTTCATGACGATCCGCGCCTTCAGGGGCCATTTCTCCCCGGAGCACCACCACGGTGTCGAGATCGGAGGGATCTACTGGCACTTCGTGGACGTAATGTGGATTGTCGTCTACTCCACCGTCTATCTGATCTGACGTCATGATCAATCCACTCCGGAGCGAAGCCGAGGCGTTCAGGTTCCTGATCGCGTCGATCGGCTACTTCGGAGCGATCGTGATCGCCTCGGTCGCCGGCGGGAAGTGGGCCGGCCTCGGCGTCTTCCTCTTCCTGAGCGCGGTCGTTGTGGCCTGGTGGGCGCGCGCCAGGCGCGTTGAGCGGCCGGAGCGGACGGCCCCGCGACCGCACGCCGAGGGCGAGCGGCGGATCCTCGTCGTGGCGAATGAAACCGTCGGCGGGCACACGCTGCGCTCGCTGATCCTGGAACGAAGCCTCGACGTCCGCGAGGAGGTCCTCGTCGTGACGCCGGCGCTCAACTCACCGCTGAGGCACTGGGTCTCAGATGAGGACGATGCCCGCGCCGCGGCGCAGGAGCGGCTCGACGAGAGCCTGGCCCGCCTTGCCGAAGCAGGCGTGGAGGCCCGAGGAGAGGTTGGCGACGGGGATCCGGTCCAGGCAATCGAGGACGCGCTCCGAACGTTCGGCGCGGACGAGATCATCATCTCGACCCATCCCCCGGGTCGTTCCAACTGGCTCGAGCGCGGCGTCGTCGACAAGGCGCGCGAGCGCTTTCCGGTCCGCATCACGCACGTGGTCGTCGACCTGGAACGCGAGAAGACCGAACTGCTGGGGTCTGACCCCAAGGGGTCAGACCCCAGCCTCTAGCTTTCAGCGATAGAGCAGAAGCTGCGTGCAGCGAAAGAGGGCCAGCTTCTTGCCCTCCTCGTTCGTGACCGTGGCGTCCCAGACCTGCGTCGTCCGTCCGCCGTGCACGAGCTCCGATGTGCAGAACAGGGTTCCCTCAAGCGCCGTGCCCAGGAAGTTCGTCTTCAGCTCGATCGTCGTGAACCCGTAGGCGCCTTCGGGCAACGAGGCGATGCAGCCGTAGCCGCAGGCCGAGTCCGCCAAGCCGACCACCGTCGCAGCGTGGAGGTAGCCGTTGGGTGCGAGCAGCTCGTCGCGCAACGGAAGCCGCATGCGGACGTGGCCTCTTTCGACCTCCTCGACCTGGATGCCGAGGAGTCCCGGGAGCCGGTTGCGACCGAGCTCCTTGAAGGCCTCGATGTCCGCCGCCACTACTTGCCGGCGTGGCTGGCGACGTATTTCGCCACCGCGTCGATCTGAGCATCGGTGAGCACGCCCTTGAACGCCGGCATGACCGCGCCGCCGTGGATGACCTGGTTCTTCACCACCGGGAGGGCAGGCTTGAGCGCATCCAGATTAGGACCGGTCGTACCGGTCGTGCCCGCGTCCTTGAGCGTGTGGCAGCCGCCGCACTTCACGATGAAGATCTGCTTTCCGTTCGTTCCCGTCACAGCCTGAGGTTGGACGAACCCCTGCTTGCCGGCGTTCGCAGCGACAAATGCGGCCACGTCGATCGCATCCTGACCCTTGACAAGGTTCGCGGGCATGTTGGCGGAGAGGAAGCTGGGATCGCCCTGCTTCACCGGATATTGGCCCGGGAACTTGATCTGGTCGTGGACGATGTCCAGGATCGCCGACTCCTTGAAGCCCTCGGCGCGGGCCTGTGCAAAGGCGGCGTCCAGATTCGGGCCAATCGTCGCAGTCGATCCCGCTGCGGCCAGGGTGTGGCAGCCCGCACACCCCCCTGCTCCGGAGAAGAGCTGACGCCCGCGCTCTTGGTCAGCAGACGCGGCACTGACCGGCCCCCCGGTCCCGCACGCGGCCAGCATCAGCACGGCAGCCACCCCCCCGGCGGCGACTGAGAGCTTCCGCAACAAGATTACGCGGGCGGCTGGTCGGGCGACTTCACGTTGGCGACGGCCGCTCCACGCGTGGGGTAGATGGTGAACACGCGGTCGAGTCCGGTTATCTCGAAGATCTTCGTGATGTTCCGGTCGCTGCAGACGAGCGACAGCTGGCCTTCGTTGGTGCGCAATCGCTTGACGCCGCCGACGAGCACGCCGAGGGTGGTCGAGTCGATGAACGTCGTGTCGCTGAAGTCGACGATCACCTGCTTGCCGCCCTGCCCGATCACCTCGAGGAGTTGCTGCTTGAACTCGGGCGCGGTGTAGAGATCGACCTCGCCCGCGAGCGCGATCACGTAGGCGTCGTCTCCCAACTGCTCGGTCTTGATGTCGAAGTTCACTCGTCCCCCCGGGTCGTCGTTCCAGGGCGTCTTCCCGCTCGCGGGGGGAGTCTAACCGCCGCCGGATCCCTGCAAGGTCTTGATCCTTGCCCTGATCTGAGCCTTGGTGGTGGGGTCGAGGTTGAACTTCAGAAGGCGCCTGTAGGCGCTGATCGCGACGGTCGTCTGCCGCAGGCTGTCGGCCGCCTGGGCGAGAGCGAATACGGCCTGCTGATCGGTCGGCGTCAGCTCGACGATCTTCTTGTACGTCGCGATCGCCCCGGTTGAGGCGGTCTGATACTTGCTCGACGCCTGCTGCAACTCGGCGCTCGCCTTCGTCGACACCGCCGAGGAGATCGGATTCTGTCCGAGCGCCTGCCCGAACTTGCCGCCGTTGGGCGTGAACGGCGAGCCGATGCCCGCCTCCTGTTGCGCGAGCGAGGCCTGCTGCGCCTGCTGGAGGTAGGTGTCTGCCTGTCCGAGCTGGAGCTGGGCCAGCCGCCGGAGGGCGGCCACGTCCTTCGGCCGCAGCTTCGTGTACTGCGTCCAGGCCAAAATCGCCTCGTCGACTCGTCCCTTCTGCTCCAACGAGGTGGCGAGGTCCTTGCGAGCGGCGGGGTCAAGGGGATGCTGGCGCACCTCCGCCTCGGCCTTCGAGACGGACGGCGTCGAGCTTCCGCCCCGTCCGAACGCGTCTCGAATCAGCGAGCCGAGGTCGAGGCCGCCCGAGCCCACGCCGAGGAAAACGAAGCCGCCCGCGAACACGACGATCAGCAACACGAACGCCCACTTCGCCTGGCTGCGCAGGCGAGGAAAGAACATCGTGTTGTCGGCTACGCGTGCGGAGCCGCCACCGGCCTTGCGGCCGGCAGGGCGAGCATGGCGCGCCTCGCGCTGTGCGCGGCGACGGTCAGCTCGTGCCAATCCATTCCTCCTCTCTCGTAACGCCGTTCCCCGCCAACGTAGGTCGCTACCACGCGCTCGGGCGACCCGCCCAACACCACGGCCGCGGCCGGGTCCTCCCAGGGTAGATACGCCGAGCCGGCAAGGGAAACAACAGCGACATCTGCCCGCTTCCCCGGAACGAGGGAGCCGACCTCCGCGTCGAGGCCGAGCGCACCCGCCCCGCCGATCGTCCCGAGCTCGAGTGCCTGCGCCGCGGTCAGCGCGTCGGGACGTCGTTCGCGTCCGCGCGCCATCATCACCGCTGCCCGCAACTCGTCGAAGAAGTCCTGAGACGGCGTCGACGAGACGCCGTCCGTCCCGATGCCCAGGCGGATCCCCGCACCGGAGAGCTCGCGCAGCGGGGCGATCCCGCAGCCGACGTAGGCGTTCGATCGAGGACAATGCGCAACCGCAACGTCATGCTCGGCCAGCAAGTCGATCTCATCGGGCTCGACCACGACGCAATGAGCTGCCAGCATTCGCGATCCCAGCAGACCTTCGACCGCCAGCAGCCGCGTGCCGGTCGTGCCCGGCGGATCAACGAGCCAGGAGATCCCCTCCCACGCTCCGCCGCCATCGAGCAGGTAACGGACCTCGGACTCGCTCTCGGAAATATGCGTCGCTACGGGTAGGCCGAGATCCGTGCACGCCCGATAGACCGCGGGCGTGACGCTGTAAGGCGCATGCGGCGAGACTCCGAGCAGCACCCGATCGTTGAAATGCCCTGCCGCGCGAGAGCGAAGCTCGTCGAATTGCTCCAGGGCGTCGTCGGGATCGGCGCCAAAGACCTCCAGGTACACGATCCCGGCCAAGCCGAGCGCGTCGATCGCAACGGCCGCGGCGCCGCTGAAGCTGCAGTCCCCGACCGTGGTGATGCCGGAACGGAGACACTTCGCCGCTCCGAGCATCGCGATCGCGACGTACTCGTCCCACCCGATCCGCCGCTTCCGCTCAGTGTGCAGCCGGATCCACTCGGCAAAGTCGGCGACTGAATCGCCAAAGCCGGCGTACACGGCGTACTCGAGGTGCGAGTGGGCGTTGACGAAGCCGGGGAAGATCACCGCCTCGTCGAATCTGGTCCCCGACCCGAGCTCGGCACTCGTTCCGACCGCGACGATGCGATCGCCCTCGATCGCCACCGCTCCCGCCTCGATCGGCGGGCCCTCGACCGGGAGGACCCAATCGGCGGAGAGCACCCCGTTCACGGATCGGTAAGGCTAGCCGGTTCCCCGCTCGGGACCCGGCGCTCCATGAGCACCGACAACCAGATCGACGCCTCGAAGAGGATGAGGAGCGGAATGGCCTCGATGATCGTGGTAAACGGATCGACGCCCGGCAGCGCGACGGCGATCACCGCGACGATGAAGTAGCCGAGCCGGCGTTCCTTGCGGAGCCGTCGCGAGCTCAGGATGCCGAGCCGCACGAGCGCAAGCACGAAGATCGGCAGCTCGAAGACCACCGCCATAGACAGCATCACCATCGTGGCGAACGAGTAGTAGTCCCTCGCCCGGATCCTGATGTCATATAGAGACTTGTCGAAGTTCGTCAGGTAGTGAACTGCGGCAGGCAGTGCGACGAAATAGCCGAAGACGATCCCCGCGACGAGGAGGCCCGTCGCCGCGAAGACGAAGATGAGGACTCGACGCTGGCTTTGCTCCTCGACCGCCGGCGCGAAAAACGCCCAGACCTGCCAGAGGATGATGGGCAGCGCCAGCAGGAAGCCGGCGTACAGGCTGATCTTGAACGAAGTCAGGAACGGCTCGGCCACGCCGAAGGTGATCGGACGGCCGACACGGTCCTCCGGAAGCGGGCGGTTGAGCCAGTGGATGAGATGGTCGTGAATGAGGAAGCCGACCACGAGCCCGATCACGAGCGCGCCGAGACAGACGAAGATTCGCGTCCTCAGCTCATCGAGATGCTCGACTAGCGTGGCCTCCTCGCCGTGCCTCAACTGTTTCGGTAGGCCCTTCATCCGTGAATGGTGGGGGAGCGTAGAGCCGTGTCTCGGCGGTTGAGCGAAGACGGACGCGCGAGAAACTCGCGCGTCCTGATGGTCGGCGCCGCAAGCGCCGCCTCAGCGTGCTTCAAGGGTTTCGGCAGACGCATCATCGGTTGCGCGCCCAGAGGATCGGCGCCGCAGGCGTCGCCTCAGCGCGGCGCAGTCGCCGCGGCAGCCGTCCGGTCATGGTCTACGGAACGGTGTCGCGCTCGCGCGGAGGTGCGGGTGCCGCTGTGTCCTGCGTACCGACCGGCAGCTCGGCGCGCTCGTCGTCGTCCTTCCCGGTGACGGAGTCCTTGAACTCGCGCATACCGCGACCGAGCGAGCGGCCGATCTCCGGAAGGCGCTTTGCCCCGAAGAGCAGCAGCGCCAGCAACAGCAGCAGGAGGATCTCGCCTGTGCCGATGTTCGGCATGCCGTCAGGGTAGCGGGTTTGGAGAGGCGGGTGGGGGAAAGACGGTCCGCGGGATGGCCCGCAAGAAGCCCGTTTCTGAGCAGGTGATCGTCATCGCCGGCGCCGCGGTCGACCGCTTCGGGCGCATCGACACCTATGTCGCTGCCGGACGACCCGGGAGCACGCGGCCGCTTCGACCGGCAGTCGCGGAATTCGACCGCGTGGACGTGGCTCCGGCTTCATCGAGGCCTGATCGAGGCCTGACTGGCATTGGGTACCATGGGCGGGCTACTAGCTGGCCGCTCAGGCCGCTTTCCATCGAGCGACTGGATGTAACAAAGTACGCCCGAGCCAGGCTGAAGCGCTGGCACGGGAGAAGGGGGAAATGGCGCTTCTCGAGCTGAAAAATTTGCATGTCGCCCTGGAGGACGGCACCGAGATCGTGAAGGGTGTCGACCTCGCCGTGAGCCCGAACGAGGTGCACGCGGTGATGGGCCCGAACGGCTCGGGCAAGTCCACGCTCGCCTATGCGCTCATGGGCCATCCGGCCTACGAAATCACCGAGGGGGAGATCCTCTTCGACGGAGAGAACATCGTCGAGCTCGGCGCCGACGAGCGCGCGCAGCGCGGGCTCTTCCTCGCTTTCCAGTACCCGCATGCGGTGCCGGGCGTCACCGTCACGAGCTTCCTGAGGAGCGCGATCAACGCCATCCGAAAGGCAAAGAACGGTGGTGCGGACGATCCGGTGGCGATTCCGAAGTTCCGCAAGGAGCTCCTCGAGCAGATGGACAGCCTGAAGGTCTCCCGCGAGCTCGCGTCGCGCTATCTCAACGACGGCTTTTCCGGCGGGGAGAAGAAACGGGTCGAGATCCTGCAGATGGCGATGCTGAAGCCGCGGATCGCGGTTCTCGACGAGACCGACTCGGGGCTCGACATCGACGCGCTCAAGGTCGTCGCCTCCGGCGTGAAGGAGCTTGTCGGCCCCGAGATGGGCGCGCTCGTGATCACGCACTACCAGCGGATCCTCGATTACATCACCCCCGATTTCGTGCACGTGTTCATCGACGGGCGTATCGTGGAAGAAGGAGGTCCCGAGCTGGCGCACAAGCTCGAGGCCGAAGGCTACGAACGCTACGGAGTGCCTACCTGATGACGACCGAGACCGAGACCGTCAAGCAGATCCGCGAGGAGTACAAGTACGGCTTCTCCAACCCGGACGAGGCCGAGGCGTACTTCTTCAAGTCCGGCCG
>JBKPEC010000227.1:0-15203 GCA_046728195.1 Actinomycetota bacterium | reverse complement strand
AGCGGCCGGGGCGCGCTGGATGCGCACGTCGCCCGAGACCGTCTTGGCGAAGACTTCGACGAGCGGCGCATCGGGATCGTTCTCCTGCGCCGGCGCGTCGCCCAGTTCGAACTCTGAGCTCGTGTCGCCGCTGACCGTGTTGGCGTCGACGTAGAAGCGCGAGCCGCTGCGGATGCCGACGCTGACGTCGCCCGAGATCGCCTTGACGTCGACGCGTCCCTGCTGCACCGCCTCGATGCGCTGGTCGCCCGACACCGTGTTGGCGATGACCGACGCGTGCGCCTCGCCGACGCCGAGATCCCCGGAGACGAGTTGCGCGTGCAGGTCGCCGTCGACGACGCGGGCCTCCACATCGCCGGAGGCGGTCTGGACGTCGAGGTCCGCCCGGACGTGATCAAGGCGGATGTCGCCACTGGCCGACTTCATGTGCGTCTCTTGCGCCTGCTCAACCTGGACGTCGCCCGACGCGGTCCTGACCTCGACCGCGCCGTAGTCACCGCGCGCCCTCAGGTCGGCGGACTTCGTGCGGACGTCGAGTGCCGCACCGGGCGGGCAGGTGATGCGGAGGCGAAGCTGCGCGCCGCCGAAGCGGATATCGGCGCCGGCGATGGAGATCGAGAGGCCGCGCTTGCTCTTCGTCTCGACGACGACTTCGTGGCCCTCGCCGCGGCGGATCAGCTCGATGCGGGCGTTGTCGACGAGGTCGCGCACGGCGTCGTCGTTGGAGATGGCCTCGAGCTCGACACGGGTTTCGTCCGTCTGCGCCGTCTCGAGCTCGATCTCTCCACTCGGGATCTCGAGGTTCAGGCGGACAGGGCCGGGGGTGGAGAACGTCTCGCTGCGCATCAGAAGGGCCACCGCCCCGCGATGAAGTAGTGGGCGCCGAGGATCTGATTGCGGCAGTCCCTGGTCTTCTCGAGCGAAACGTGCTGCACGGGTTTCCTGGGGCGAAGCTGCTGGGCCTCGCGGCGCGGGATCAGTGCCAGCGCGAGTCCGAACGGAAGTGGAAGGACGTGCATGGTCTGCTCCTTTCAGCCTTGGCCGTAGCCGGTCATGCGGCGCCCGCCCGTGTGGTGGCGTCGCTTGGGGTCAGCGCTGCGTGTGATCTGTTGCAGCAGCCAGGTGTTCGCAGAGACGCCGGCCTCCTGGGCCGCCGAGTCGACGATGGCCTTGAGCGTCTCGGGGAGTCGCAGGGTGATGCGCGCCGTCAGATCTTCGAGGCTCGCGGGCGTCGGCGCGCCCGGGTCGGGCACGTAGACGAGCTCCGGCTCCCCCGCGGTGACGCGTACCTCGACGTGGCCGTCTGGCAACTGGTTCGTGAGCTCCGCGGCGGCCTCGCCGATGGCATCCATCAGCCGGAGTCGGAGGGATGACTCGAGGGCTGCGGCAATCCGGCGGGCGGCCTCGGCAACCGCCTCGTCGCCGACCCCGGCGACGTTGGCCAGATCCTGCTGGAGTGCCTCGACATAGGCCGCCACGTTCATGGGCAGCATCGTGACATCATGATGATGTCAAGTCAAGGCATTGATGGTGTCATCCAAGTGTCACCGTGATGCAAAGGCCGCAATTTGCGGACGAAACGGGGTCGAAAGGCTGGGGTCAGACCCCTTCGGGGTCAGACTCCCTGGGGTCTGACCCCGGCAGTTCGGTCTTTAGAGCGGGGCGTCGGAAACGGGGTCGAAAGGCTGGGGTCAGACCCCTTCGGGGTCAGACCCCTTGGGGTCTGACCCCGGCAGTTCGGTCTTTAGAGCGGGGCGTCGAAGACGCCGAACCAGCGGGTCAGGTCGGGCTCGATCGGGAGCTCTTTCTCCAGCTTGGCCTTGAGCTCGAGCTCCTCGGCGTTGTCTCGCTTCTGGTCCTCACCTGTTGGCACGAACGGCCAGAACGCGCCGCGCTTGTAGCCATAGATCCAGTACACGGGATGCTTGCCGCCGTCGAACTTGAACACGGCGGCGAGGAGCTGGGGACCGAAGCCCTGCTCCTCGAGCCCCTGCGCGACCGCGTGCACCGTGGTGACCTGATCCTCCAGGTCGGCGTCGCGGACGATGATCCAGGTGTACCCGAAGGAGTCCTCGCGGCGCTCGAGCTTCGAGCCCGACTCCCCCGCCACGCCGTCCAGCACCTGCTGCAGGTCGTTCTCGGCCCGCACGAACTCGCCCGCCGAGAGCGGCTTGAAGACGATCCCTCCCACTCCGGCCGTCTTCAGCCCGAGCTCCGTGTCCAAAGTGACGGCGGCGGTGGTCAGTGCGAACAACCGCTCGCGGGCCGGGCCGGCAAGCGACTTCTTGCCGAAGAGGACGTCGCGGAGTCCCATCTAGGCAAGGCTAGTCAGTTCCGCGTGCGCGGCCGCCGCGCTCGTTAGACGCCGACAGGCCTTCCCATCTCGCGGGCGATCTCCGACAGCGCGGCCAGGCGCTTCTCGAGCGGTGGGTGCGTCATGAACAGCTGGCTCATCGACCCTTTGACGCTCGCGGGGATGATGAAGAACGCGTTCATGCCCTCGACCTCGCGCAGGTCCTGCTGAGGAATCCGGAACATCTCGTTCGCGATCTTCTGCAGCGCGCTCATCAGATGCTCCGGCGCCCCGGTGATAAGCGCCGAGCCCCGGTCGGCCGCGTACTCGCGATAGCGCGAAATGGCCAGGATCAGGATCTGGCTGAGGAAGTAGGTCACTACCGACACGGCCAGGACGATGAGCCAGATGGGAACCGAGTTGTTGTCGCGACGGCCCCCGCCGAACATCCCGCCGTAGATCCCGAAGCGGGTCAGGAGGCCGGCGAGCATGGCGAAGAAGCTCGCCACGGTCATGATCAGCACGTCGCGGTTCGCAACGTGCGAGAGCTCATGCGCGAGGACGCCCTCGATCTCCTGCGGCTCGAGCCGCTCCCAGAGCCCGCGGGTGACCGCGACGGCCGCGTGTTTCGGGCTGCGCCCGGTCGCGAAAGCGTTCGGCACCTGGCTGTCGATGACCGCGACGCGAGGCTTCGGCAGATCGGCCATCGCGCACAGCCGCTCGATCATGTCGTGCAGCTGCGGCGCCTCGTCGCGCTCGACGATCTTCGCACCGGAGGCGGCGAGGGCAAGTTTGTCGGAGGTGAAGTACTGGAAGAAGGCGATCCCGATCACGATCACGAGCATCGGGACGAGGCCGACGTTGAGAACCTGGAAGAGCACGACCGCAAAGACGACATACAGCAGCCCGAGCAGGGTGCCCGTGAGCAGCATGCGCAGCGACAGACCTCTGTCGCGCCCGTAAGACCTACGTTTCATCGAGAATCGCTCTCCTTGGAGCCGAGGGTTGTACGAAGAATGGTAGCCGTGGGGGTCGCGGTGTCGGCGCTCCTTTGTGCCGTTTCCAACGCTCGCGCGGCGCCGGTCATCTACGTCCTTCCGCCCGGATCGATCCCTCGTTCCCTCATCCAGCAACCCTTCGCCGTCGGACTGTACGTCCCTGGCGCCGGTGGGCGGGTCAGCCGAGCCTCCACGATCGCCTCGCTCATTCGAGGGAAGGTCGAGGACTCGCTCCTCGGCGGCAAGCCGGGGGGGAAAAGGATCGCCGAGCTCCACTTCGGCCCGGCACCCCTATCGGCGCGGCCGCCGGTGGTGTACGTGCAGCTGCCGCCACCGGGCGAGCACCACAACACCAAGCGCTACCGCGTGGTCTTCGTGGGCGGCGGCTACCGCGGCATCCTCACCTCGCAGTCGACCCGGATTCGCGGCCTCGTCAGCGTCGCGGACATCGCACCGTCGCTTGTCGATCTGCGGAAAGGTGAGACGCCGACGATCCGCTCGGAGCCCGACCGCGACGCCGCCGGAGATCTGCAGGAGCTGGATACGCGCCTCACGCGTATACATAGGGACCGCGGCTGGACGATGTTTGCGCTCGTCGTCACGTACATCGCGTTGGTGGCGCTCGCGCCGAGGGCGTCGGTCCTCGCCCCCGCCGGGGCCATCGGCGCTTCACTTATCCTGTCGGCGCTCGGAGCGACGCGGCTCTGGCTGGTGATTGCGGCGAGCGTCGCGCTCACCGCCGCATTCGCATTTGCAGGCACGGCGCGGCGCAGCCGGATCCCGGTCGCCGTCGCGATCTTCCTCGCGGCGTACCTCGTAACCCTCGCAGCGTCTCCGGAGACCAACGCGCTCGCCGTGCTCGGCGCGCGCCCCGACGGCGGCGGTCGCTTCTACGGCATCGGCAACCAGCTCGAGACGCTCCTGCTGGTTCCCGTAATTGCCGCGATCGCCGTCGGCGGCCTGAGCTGGTTCGTTCCAATCGGCGTGCTCGCACTCGTGACCGTCGGCTGGAGCAAGGCGGGCGCTGACGGCGGAGGGCTCGTCGTGTTCGCGACAGCGTTCGCCGTCCTGCTCGCGCGCCTGAGGCCCGGCCCGTTCTCGTGGCGGCGCCTGGCACTCGTCGGCGTGGGCGCAATCGCGCTCGTCTTCGGCCTGATCGGCATCGACGCAGCCCTCGGCGGCTCGAGCCACGTCACCCATTCGGTCGGCAGCGGTTCCCTCTTCGGCGACTTCGGACAGCGGCTTCACCTCTCGTGGGCGTCCGCAACGCGCAACTGGGAGGCGGGACTGCTCTTTCTCGGCTGCCTGGCGGTCCTCGTGTATATCGCCGCGAGGAGGCCTCGCTATCCGAGTGTCGACGCGATGCTTCTCGCGGTCGCGGTCTCGCTCCTCGTGAACGACACGCCCGTCGACATCATCCTGCTCGGGGCAATCGGATGCTCAGCTCTCGTCCGCTGGGAGGCAGTAAACTCGCGCGCGATGCGCCGCGGAGCCCTGACCGCCGTCTCCGTCATGGCCGCCGTGCTTGCGCTCGCGGGCTGCGGCAGCCAGGGCGTCACCGAACCGGTCGCGCAGACCGTCGTTGGGACGATCCAACAGGAGGCGCCCGGAAAGTCCGTGTTCATCAACCAGGGCTGCGGCGCATGTCACACCTATACACCGGCCGGGCCCGCGGCGAACGGGAAGATCGGGCCGGACCTCGACAAGCTCTCCGCCTACGCCAAGCAGGCGAAGCAGCCGCTGAATGCGTTCGTGCTCGAGTCGATCGTCGACCCGAACAAGTACGTCGGCAAGCAGTGTCCGCCCTCAGGCACGACGCAGTGCCCGAAGAACGTCATGCCGCAGTCGTACAAGTCCTTGCCGGCGAACGACCTGAAAGCGCTCGTCGACTTCCTGACGAAGCCGCAGGGCTGAAGCTCCCGTCCAACTTCCCTCGCCGGGTCAAGGCGATCGCGTGCGACCTCGACCGCACGCTGATCGGCGAGGACGTGACGCTGCACCCGCGCACGCGCGAAGCGATCGCGGCGACGCTGGCCGCAGGGATCCACGTGATCCTCGTCACCGGCCGGATGTTCCAGTCAGTGCGTCGTTATGCACGCGAGGCGGGAATCGACGACCCGGTCGTCTGCTACCAGGGCGCCGTCGTGGCTGAGCCGGTGTCGGGACGGTGGCTGCGACACGAACCGATCCCACTCGAGCTCGCGCGCGAGACGATCTCCGCGGTGAACGACGAGGGCTTCGGGCTCAACTGCTACGTCAACGATGAGCTCTACGTCGCCGAGATCACGCCCCAGGCCGAGCAGTACGCCGGCTTCCAGGACCTCGTGGTGCATCCCGTGGGCGACCTACTCGCCTGGCTGCAAGAGCCGCCGACGAAGCTGGTCGTGATCGGCGATCCGCGCGTTCTGGAGGGCTTGAAGGAACGGATGGTGGCGCGCTTCGACGGGCGGCTCTACATCTCGACATCCCTTCCCTACTTCCTCGAGTTCGCTTCGCCGGACGTCACCAAGGCGGCCGGGCTTCAGTTCGTCGCGAAGCGCCTCGGCTTCTCGCGCGAGCGAACGGTTGCCTTCGGCGACGGCGAGAACGACATCGAGCTCGTCGACTGGGCCGGCTTCGGAGTGGCGGTCGACAATGCCGACGAGCTCGTCAAGGAGCGTGCCGACTTTGTGTGCCCGTCGGTCACCGACGAGGGCGTCGCCCAGGTCCTGGAGGCCTACCTAGACTCCAGCACATGATCGACCTGCGTGCGGCCCGTCACGATCCCGACTCATTCCGGGTCGCACTGCGCCGCCGGGGCGCCGCGGAGGCTTTCGACGAGCTCCTGGCTGCGGACGAGCGCTGGCGCGAGCTCGTCCCGCAGGTCGACGAGCTGCGGGCGCGACAGAAGATCGACGGCAAGCCCACGCCCGAGCAGATCGAGGAACTGAAACAGGTGAAGGAGCGGCTGCGCGTTCTCGAGGAAGAGCTGGCCGCGGCCGAGGCCGAGCGCGAGGCGGCGCTGGCGCAGGTCCCGAACCCGCCACACGAGTCGGCCGCGGACGGCTTGACCGAAGACGAAGCCGTCGAGATCAGGCGCTGGGGCGAGCCGCCGCAGCTCGAGCATCCGCGCGAGCACACCGAGATCGGGCGCTTCGAGCTCGAGCGGGCCGCCAAAGTCTCAGGCTCGCGCTTCGGCTTCATCGCCGGCGACACCGCGCTCGTCGCTCTCGCGCTCTATCGGCTCGCGCTCGACCGGCTCGTCCAAGAGGGATTCACGCCGATGATCCCGCCGGTGCTCGTCCGCGAGGAGGCGATGTACGGAACCGGCTTCTTCCCGTCGGACAAGAGCGACTACTACGCCATCCCCGAGGACGGGCTCTATCTGGTCGGCACCTCGGAGGTCCCGCTGATCGGGATGCACATGGGCGAGATCCTGGAGGAGCTGCCGTTGTACTACTGCGCCTTCTCGTCCTGCTTTCGTCGCGAGTCGGGCGCCGCGGGGCGCGACACCCGCGGGATGTTCCGCGTGCACCAGTTCCAGAAGGTGGAGATGGTGGTGTACACGTACCCCGACGAGTCGTGGGCCGTACACGAGCAGATGCTGGCGCTGGAGGAGTCGCTGGTGCAGAGCGTGGAGCTGCCGTATCGCGTCGTGAACACGGCGGCGGGCGATCTTTCGAGCGCCGCGGCGAAACGGTACGACATCGAGGCCTGGTTCCCATCGCAGAACCGTTACCGCGAGATCACGTCGTGCTCGAACACGACGGACTACCAGGCTCGGCGTAGCGGGATCCGCTATCGCACCGCAGGCGGCGGGCTCGAAACGCCGCACACCCTCAACGGCACCGCGGCGACCGACCGCTGGGTGCTGGCGATCCTGGAGAACTTCCAGGGTGAGGTGCCGGACGCGCTGCAGCGTTATGGCGCGCCCGCGAAGGTCCAGCGCTAGGAGTTCCCTCGTCCTAGGGTCGTGCGGTGTCGGCGTGACGCCGACGAGCGTCAGACAACTTCGACACAGGGGATGACATGTCCGTTGAAAGCCCGCGCCTTGCGGCGGCGCAACGGACTGCGGCACATAGGCGAGGTGGGCCGAAAGGTCGCCGACGCTGGATCAGGATCGCATCGTGGTTCTTCATCGTGCCGATGCTTTCGTTCTTCTCGTTCAGCGTCGTAGCCGGCGCGATGACGGTCGGGAAGCCAGACTACGGTTCGACGCTCAAGCAGCTGCCGAGCGACAAGCCCGTTGCGATCGTCAAGGGCGCAAACGGTGGGCAGTTGGCGTGCTCGATCACGCAGAGCCAGGCGAACGGATTGGCCGCACGCTGGCGCACGGGCTGGACGACGATGACCTACGACAGCCGAGACTGGCGCACGCTCTGGGTGGACGGGCCAAACGACCGTCAGCTGCGTGATTTCCTCGGCGGTTCGGCGGCGAACTGCAGGCTCGTCCGCGAGAAGAGCATCTTCTACCTACCGTTCAACGCCAACCTGAGCTGACTTGGCCGGCCGTGAACGCGCGCAGGCCGCGATTTACGGCGCACTGTTCGTCGTCCTCGCGGGCTCGGGGATCCTCTTCCTCTCGCAGTACGGCGCGGACGTGCGCTTCTGGGAGAGCTTCACCTTCGGCTACCTGCTCCTCCTGGTCGTCTACACGTGGTGGCTCTTCGCACTGCTGCTCGCGCACGACCTGAGGCCGCGGAGGTATCCGCAGTACGACGGTGAGAAGATCGCGGTGATCATCCCCTGCTTCAACGAATCGCCGGAGCTAATCGAGGAGTCGATCCGCACCGTCCTTGCGGCCGAGGGCGAGAAGCAGGTGATCGTCGTCGACGACGGCTCGACCAACGGCGTACCGCCTCATCTCGTCCGCCTCGCGGACGAGACCGGGATCACGGTGATGTTCTTCGGACAGAACCGCGGCAAGCGGGAAGCTCTCTATCTGGCGGTGTTGCGCCTGCTCGACGACGACGTCCAGTTCGTGGTCACGATCGACAGCGACACGCTGCTCGAACCCGATGCCCTCGTGCGGGTCGTCGAGCCGCTCAAGCTCGAAAACGTCGGCGCGTCGACCGGCAACGTTCTGCTGCTCAACGAGCGTCAGAACCTGCTGACGCGCATGATCGGGACGTACTACTGGATCGGCCTGAACATCTACAAACAGGCCCAGTCGGTCATCCGCAGCGTCGTGTGCTGCAGCGGCTGTCTCGCCGCCTACCGCGCCGACTTGTTGCGAGAGGTGATTGTGGAGTTCGCGGAACAACGCTTCCTCGGCGAGGAATGCACGCATTCGGAGGATCGTCATCTGACGAACCTCGTGCTGCGACGGAACTACGACGTGGTCTACGTCGAGGATGCGGTCAGCTGGACGGAGACGCCTGCGACCGTGCGAGGGTTCCTGCGCCAGCAGCGCCGCTGGAAGCGCGGCTACATCCGCGAGTCGATCTACACGCTCTCGTACGCGTGGCGGAACAAGCGGCTCTTGTTTCTGCAGATCCTGTTCTGGGACCTGACTGCGCCCTTCCTGTCCTTCGGGTTGCGGATCGGTCTCGTCGTGACCGCGTGGCAGGCGCCCGGTCTACTGCTGACTGTGATTCTTCCGAGCTGGATCGTCTTGATGCTGGTGCGCTACGTGTTCGTTCCGCTGCGGGCCCGCGACAAGGTGCTCGGGCTCTTTCTCTACATGCTCTTCTACGAGGCCTGCCTCTACTGGCTCAATGTCTGGGCGCTCTTCACCGTGAAGAACCGCAGCTGGGTGACCCGCCAGGTGGTCGCGCAGGCCTGAGTTACCCTGTCCCGCACGGCGGGGTGCCGGAGCGGTCGAACGGGGCGGTCTTGAAAACCGCTGCGTCCTTCGCGGGGCGCCGTGGGTTCAAATCCCACCCCCGCCGCTAGACGGGGAACCCTGTCGTCGACGCTTTCAAAAGGCCGGGGTCTGACCCCTCTGGGGTCAGACCCCAGTAGTTGGGTGGTTCGAGCTGCCGTCGATAAGGATGTAGGCCATGCCAAGCAAGCCGCTCGACGTTGTCTGCCTGGGGATTCTCGTCGTCGATCTCTTCGCACGGCCGGTCGAGCGCCTTCCGGCGAAGGGAACCCTCGAGCTCGTCGACGAAATTGGCATGCGAGGCGGCGGCTCTGCGCTCAATACGGCAACTGCTTTGGTCCGGCTCGGGCTGCGAGCGGGCGCGGCGGGCAAAGTCGGAGACGACATCTTCGGCAAGTTTCTGCTCGACCTGGTAAACGAGCGCGGAATCGACGGACGGTCCGTGCTCGTGGATCGGACCGTTCCGACTTCGGCGAGCATCGTCGTCCTCGACTCCGAGGGGGAGCGGACGTTTCTGCACCTGCCCGGCGCCAACGGTCATCTACGAGCAGAGGAGCTCGATCGCGAGCTCCTGTTCTCGGGGCGAGCTCTGCACCTGGCGGGCGCGCTGGTGCTCGATCACCTCGATGGCGAACCCGCCGCGGAGATCCTTGCGGAGGCGAAGCGCCGGGGCCTCCAAACGAGCCTGGACACCATCTTCGCGAGCGGACGGTGGGAACGAGTTCTGCCCTCGCTCCCGTACACGGATCTATTCACACCCGGCCTCCGCGAAGCGCAGGCGATCACCGGTGAGGACGACCCCGCGAAGGCCGCGTCGTGGCTTCGCAACCGAGGCGTCGGCGAGGTGATCGTGACACTGGGGCCGGCAGGTTGCTACGCCTCGGGTGCCGACTTCGAAGGGACGGTCGCCCCGCTCCAGGTCGACGTCGTCGACGGGACCGGTGCGGGCGACGCGTTCGCGGCTGGGTTGATCTACGGCAAGCTCGCAGGCTGGCCCTTCGAGCGACGGGTCCAGCTCGCGAACGCGGTCGGCGCTCTTGCGACGACAGCCGTCGGAGCCTCGGAAGGCGTGCGCGGCCTCGAGGAGACGCTCGCGCTCGCGGGGATTGCATGAATCCTCGGCTCAACCGGCTTTTTGCCGAGGACGGCCGCTGCTTCGACGTGGCGGTCGACCACGGCTTGTTCGGCGAGGCCTCCTTCCTCACCGGGATCGAGGACATGGAGCGCGCAGTCGCGACCCTCGTTGAGGCGGGACCTGACGCAATTCAACTCTCGCCTGGGCAGGCCCGGCTTCTCCAGCGGAGACGCGGCCCGAAGCCCGCGCTCGTCCTGCGCACCGACGTCGCGAACGTGTACGGCCGTGAGGGGATCGGTCGCGAGTACCTGTTCAGCGAGCTCATCGAGAACGCGGTCGAAAGGGCGCTCGCACTGGACGCGGCGTGCGTCGTTGTCAACGTCCTCCTTCTGCCCGCGCAACCCGAGCTCCACCGCGCCTGCATCCGTAACGTCTCGACTCTGCGGGCTGCGTGTGACCCCGTCGGCATGCCTCTGATGGTGGAGCCGTTGGCGATGAAGCCCGGCGAGTCGGGTTATGGGGTCGACGGCGACGCGGACACGATTGTCACGCTCGTCCGACAGGCCGTCGAGCTCGGCGCCCACGTGATCAAGGCCGACCCGACCGACGACCTCGATGAGTACCCGCGAGTACTCGAGGCGGCCGGCGACGTGCCGGTGCTCGTCCGCGGGGGCGGGCGCGCACCCGACGAGGAGATCCTGCGCAGGACCGAGTTGGTGATCCGGCTGGGCGCAGCCGGCATCGTCTACGGGCGGAACGTCATCCAGCACGAGCATCCGGCGGCCATGACCCGCGCGCTGATGGCGGTGGTCCACGACGGTATCTCGGCTGCGGAAGCGCTCGCGATGCTAGATGGCTGACCGGATCGTCCGCTTCGGAGTTGTCGGGGGCGGACTGATGGGCCGTGAGTTCGCGAGCGCCGCGGCACGCTGGGTCCATCTCGCAGACATCGGCGTGCGACCTGAGATCACGGTTGTCTGCGACGTGAACCCGGAGGTGCTCGCCTGGTACGAGCGCCTCGAACCGCGACCACGCCTCGTCAGCGACTACGCCACACTGCTTGCGGACGAATCGGTGGAAGCCGTGTACTGCGCGGTGCCGCACCACCTGCACGAGGAGCTCTACATCGCGGTCCTCCAGGCCGGAAAGCACTTGCTCGGCGAGAAGCCGTTCGGCATCGACCTCCCCGCGAACGAAGCGATCATGGCCGAGGTCGCGGCGCATCCCGAGCTGCTTGTGCGTTGCTCGTCCGAGTTCCCCTTCTATCCCGGCGGGCAGGAGGTCTTCCGCTTCATTCGCGAACGGCGCTCTGGGCGTGTGCTCGAGGTGCGCTCGCAATTTCTGCATTCGAGCGACCTCGACCCTGAGAAGCCGATCAACTGGAAGCGCCGCGCGGAGCTCAACGGCGAGTACGGGTGCATGGGGGATCTCGGCGTACACGCGCTCCACCTTCCTTTGCGCGCCGGCTGGCTGCCCGAGAACGTTCGCGCGATCCTCTCCAACGTCTTCACGGAGCGGCGCGACGACGCTGGAGGCTGGGCCGCCTGCGACACCTGGGACAACGCCGTCCTTCTCTGCGAGGCGCGAGCGGACGACGCGGCCTTTCCGTTGCGGATCGAAACGAAGCGGATCGCGCCCGGTGAGACGAACACGTGGGTGGTCGAGATCGACGGGACCGAGGGCTCGATCGCGTTTTCGACCAAGCTGCCGAAGACGCTTCGATTCATGGAGTACCGGCCCGGCGGGAAGCAGGCCTGGCAGACCCTCGACCTGGGCTCGCAATCCGCGTATCCGACCATCACCGGCGCGATCTTCGAATTCGGGTTCCCCGACGGGATCCTTCAGATGTGGGCGGCGTTCCTGGACGAGCTCGCGCACGGACGCGAGGGGATGCGGCAGCCGTTCCACTGCGCAACGCCTGAGGAGGTTGCCTGGACGCATCGGCTGTTCACCGCCGCGCTCCGCTCGCACGCGGAGCGTGCGGTGGTCCCCGTCGTCCCTCCCACAACGGGTCATGAGGCCCAACGGGCCGAAGCCGAAGCCGACCTGCGACCTTGACGCGCGTACGGCCGTCCGAGATAGTCTCGGTCCGATGACAACGCTGTCATTTTCGTGATGGCATCATCCCCGCCCCCAACCCTGCTCGAGGCGCAGAACGTCCAGAAGCACTTCGGCCGTGTCGTCGCACTGCGCGACGTTGACTTTTCGCTGCGGCCGAACGAGGTGCACGCACTCGTCGGCGACAACGGCGCCGGCAAGTCGACGCTGATCAAGATCATCTCGGGCGTCTACCAGGCCGACGGCGGCGAGGTCGCGATCGACGGCCGACCGGTCACCATCGCGAACCCACGCGAGGCGCGCGAGCTCGGCATCGAGACCGTCTACCAGGATCTCGCGCTCGCCGACCAACTCGATGCTTCTTCGAACTTGTTCCTGGGCCGCGAGCTCCTGCTTCACCCGCCTCTATCCTGGTTCGGATTCCTGGACAAGAAGGCGATGCGTCGCCGCGCCCAGGAAGAGATGCGGCGGCTCAAGATCGGCATCAAGTCAGTCGACCAGAAGGTCCTGAGCCTCTCCGGTGGTCAGCGACAGGCGGTCGCGGTCGCGCGGGCGATCGCGTGGGGCACGCGCATCGTGATCATGGACGAGCCGACCGCTGCGCTCGGCGTGCGCGAGTCGTCGATGGTGCTCGAGCTGATCAAGGAAGTTCGGAGCCAGGGGATCGCCGTAATCATGGTCAGCCACAACCTCCCCGAGGTCTTCGCGGTGGCCGATCGGATCACGGTGCTGCGCAACGGCAAGACGATCGTGAGCCTCGCAACGAGTGAGACCAGCCTCGAAGACATCGTCGGGATGATGACCGGCGCGGTGGTCGCCGCCTAGGCGATTGTGAAGTACACGGCTGTGCGCAAGAACGGCGCCAAGCCGCGTCCCACGATGAGTGACGTCGCCGCAGCCGCTGGAGTGAGCCTCAAGACGGTCTCACGAGTGGTGAACGAGGAGCCGGGTGTCCGTCGCGAAACCGCCGAGATCGTCCGGCGGACGATCGCGCAGCTCGGTTTCCGCCGCAACGATCTGGCGCGAGCCCTACGTCACGGGCGACGCTCGGGTCTGTTCGGCCTCGTGATCGAAGACGTCTCGAACCCGTTCTACTCGGCGATCGCGCGCGGCGTCGAAGAGGTCGCGCGGAGGCGCGGGATGCTCGCGATCGCCGCCAGCTCAGACGAAGACGGCGAGCGCGAGCGCGACCTCGTCCGCCTGTTTTGCGAGCGGCAAGTCGACGGCCTGCTGATAGTCCCCGCCGGTGACGATCACAGGTACATGTTGCCCGAGCTTCGCTCAGGGACACGAGCCGTGTTCATCGACCGGCCTCCCGGAAAGATTGACGCGGACGTCGTCTTGCTCGACAACAGGGGCGGAGCGCAACTGGCGGTCGAGCACCTGCTCGAACACGGGCACCGGCGACTCGGGTTTCTCGGCGATACGGCCGGCATCTTCACCACTGCCGAGCGCCTTCGCGGTTACAGACAGGCACTTGCACGAGCCGGTCTTCCGAGTGACCCAGCGCTGATTCGACTCGGCGCCCACGACGCAGCCGCCGCCGAAAGGGCAGTCTCCGAGCTCCTGTCCCTGTTCGAGCCGCCGACTGCTCTTTTCGCCGGCAACAACCGCATCACCGTCGGTGTGCTTCGCTTCCTCCGCCGGAGCGGCTCTCGCCTCGCGCTCGTCGGCTTCGACGATCTCGAGCTCGGTGAGATGCTGGCGATGCCGGTGACTGTCGTCGCGTACGACGCAGCTGATCTCGGCCGAAGGGCAGCGGAGCTGGTTTCCGGGCGCCTCGCCGGCGACGACAGCCCGCCGCAGCGCGTGGTCCTCCCGACGGCGCTCATCGTTCGTGGATCCGGTGAGCTGAGGCCGTGACCCCGATCGAGCTCGCTCCGAACCAGCTCCACCACTTCTACCGCGGCGGAGAAAGCATCGCGAGGTTCCGCGGCATCCCTGCAACTGACGATCACGCTCCGGAAGACTGGGTCGGCTCGACCGCCACAATGTTCGGAGCGGATGGCGCCGGTCTGAGCTCCCTTCCAGACGGGCGCCTGCTACGCGATGCGATTGCGGCCGATCCGGTCGCATACCTGGGCCCCTCGCATACCGCGCGGTACGGCACCGATCCCGCGCTGCTGGTGAAGCTGCTCGATCCCGGCGAGCGGCTGCCTGTGCACTTCCATCCGGACGGAGCATTCGCGCGACATCACCTCGGCCTCGCTCACGGCAAGACGGAGGCGTGGGTGATCCTCGAGACCCACGGCGAGCGGCCCACGGTCTGGCTGGGCTTCAGCAAGGACGTCGGTGTCGACGAGCTCGCGCGCTGGGTCGATCGCGAGGACTCCGCGGCTCTGCTCGACTCGCTCAATGAGCTGACCGTCGCTTCCGGCGACTGCTTCTTCGTTCCGGCCGGCTTCCCGCACGCAATCAGCGAGGGAGTCTTCCTCCTCGAGCTGCAGGAGCCGTCCGACCTCACGGTGCTGCTCGAATGGACGGGCTTCGACATCGACGGCAGACGCGACGGCCACCTCGGGCTCGGCTTCGACGTCGCGCTCGAGAGCGCGCGGCGTGCGGCCCTGGGAGCCGATGAGCTCGCACAGCTGATGCGACGGATGGCGACCGCTCCTGAATCACGCCCGGGTGCGCGTACGCTCCTGCCCTCTACTGCGAGCTCTTTCTTCAGGGCGGAGCGCCTCCGCCCTGCGCCGGTGGCGTCCCTCGAGCCGGCGTTCTCTATCCTCGTGGTCGTCGACGGTGACGGCAGGCTCGACACTGAGGGAGGCACGGTGAGGCTCTCGGGCGGCGAGTCGTTCCTGGTCCCGTATGCGGCAGGCCCGGGTGAGCTGACCGGCTCGGTCGACGTGATCAGGTGCCTTCCGCCCGCCCCGAATGGAGATCCGAGATCGTGACGTCGAAGGCCGAAGCGGAGACGTTGGAGCCCGAAGCCGCCGCGGGGGTCGGCGAACGTACGCGCGGCGATCGTGCGAG
>JBKPEC010000226.1:0-14218 GCA_046728195.1 Actinomycetota bacterium | reverse complement strand
GGGTGTTGCCGTGTACTACGCAGGAGGCGTCGCACTCTCCGCTGTCGAGGCGCACCGAGTCGCGCACGGGCGTACGTTTGCGGAAGCAGTCGCCGCGCTCGAGCCCTGGCAGTCCCTCGTGCTCGTTCCTGCTGCACTCGTCCTCCTCATCGGCTTCTCTGCATTCGCGCGCGCAGCGTGGAAGATGACCGCCGCGCAGCGAGCCGCCGGCCGCGAAGCAATGCGAACTGCACCTGCAAGGTTCGCCGGCACGATTCCGCGACGCGTGCGGCGACGGAGCCCGGCGGCGCTCGCCGGCTACGAGTTGCCGCTCGCGGTCATGGGCTTCCCCGGGGTCGGCTGGCTCTTTGCGGGCTTCCCGTTCACCGCATCCGTTCTCCTACTCGTCGGCCCAGCAGCCGCCTGGGCGGTTGTGCCGATCTCGTTCTCGCCGTACGGCGGTCCCTTGCGGGAGATCGGCTGGAAGGTGGAGCTCGTCTATCTACCGGCAAGCGCGCTCCTCTCCGCCGCGGCGCTGTACCGCGCCCACGCGCGACGGCGTGCATTGCTGGACGGTCGACCGCCGCCTGGGCGAACGCGGCGCGCGACGTCGTACCGGACGCGAGTGGGCGTCGCCGTCGGAATCATCGCGCTCGTCCTCGTCTCGCTGCCGTTTCTGCCTGCAGTAGAGGGAATCGGGACGAGCGGCGTTCGCTACGCCTACCAGACCTCGCTGCCACGTGACGTCACGGGCCAGTTCCTTCAGACGGCCCGTGGCCCAGTCAAGCTCTTCTCCTGGGGCGATCCGCAGACCTCCTATCCGAGCGACGCGCTCCGTCTGCATCCCGCAGACGTTCGGTCGCTACTCGTTCGCGCTGCGGCCGTGGACGCATCGAAGGCCTACGCGCTGTACGACCTCGATCGGGGCGGCTCCGTTCCGCTCGCGGTGACGCACCGGACGGCAACGACCCTGACCCTCACACCGCCACGTCCCCTTCGCCCCGGCCGCTACTCCTTCGTCGCCACGCACGAAGGGATGTTCGGCGGCCGCGACTTCGACTACCTGACCGTCGTACGTCTCGGAGAACCCGTGACTGCCATCAGCTCGAACTCGCACGGGAGCGCGCCCCAGGTCGCGCGCGGCTTGCTTCCGCTGGCGGCGGCTCTCCTGGCGCTGCTGTTCGCGGGGCGCCTTGCTTCCTCTTGGTTCCGCCGCCGTGCGGCGCAGAAGCTGTTCTGGGGCGTTGGGTTCGCCTTGTTCGCGGTCGCGGCCGCGAGCGAAGCGGTCGCGTTCCGTCACGGCTGGACGGTCGGGCTGTTCCGCCTCTACTACCTGGCCGGAGCCGTGCTGACGGTCGCATACCTCGGGTCGGGATCCGCGTGGCTGCTGCTCCCCCGGCGGGCGCGCGACGTGATGCTGGGAGCTCTGCTCGCCGCCACGGCCGCGGCGATCACGGCCGTTCTCCTCGCGCCCGTGCAGAGCGGCTTGTTGGCCGCGGCGCCGGCCGGCGGGCCGCCGTCGAATCATGCGCTTGGAGGACACGCGTTCCTCTGGGCCGTGGCACTGAACAGCATCGGGACCATCTTCCTGGTCGGAGGCTCACTGCTTTCGATCGTCAGACGCCAACGCGTTCGCTCGAACATCTGGATTGCGTGCGGTGCAATCACCGTCGCGGCGGCCACGGGCCTCTCACGAACCGGGAACACGTCGCTCGTCTACGTCGGCGAGCTGATCGGGATTGCCTTGATGTTCTGCGGCTTCACCCTCTCGAGTCCGGCCCCTCGGCGCTCACGCGAGACCGAGCCGGCGCCGCAACCTGCGGTGGCTGCGCAATGAGGCGCAGCGCGCTGCAGCGACACGCCCAGAGCGTGCTCGACCACGAGCTTCGTCGGGCGCGAGGACGGCTCGCAGTGCTGCCGGAAGAGGGCCGGCGGTCCGTCGAGGACGCGAGCTCGAGGGTCACGGCCGCAGTGGTTGACGCGCTGCTCGAAGAAGCGTCCAAGGAGCCGTTGCTGGCTCAGGCGCTCGCCTCCATCTACGACGCTGAGCGCACGTGGCAACCGCGGACCGCTTTATGGGTTGCCGACTAGAATCTCAGCGTGTCTCGTAGAGGGAGCCCGGCCCGGCTCGTCATCGCGCTCTCGGTCGCGGCCGCTCTAGCGGTCTTCCTGCTGTACACGTCGATCGCGGGCGGTGGCACGCCGACGATCAGGCCCAGCCAACTCGAGGGCCACAAGGGCCGCGTCTCGTTGATGGGCCAGGTGGTCGGCAAGCCGGCCGGCGACGCCCACGCGGACGGCCTCCGGTTCCGGTTGCGCGATGTGAAGGGAGCGGCGTTCGTTCCGGTCGTGTACAAGGGCTCGGTGCCCGATCTCTTCCGCACGGGCCGTGACGTCGTCGTCGACGGCCGTTTGCGGAACGGCGTCTTCGTCGCCGTCCCGAATACGCTCGTCACGAAGTGTCCGTCGAAGTACTCGCCGAAGCGGACGTAACTGTGCCCCTACCGGCGACACTAGCCGGCCTCTGGCCCGCGATCACGCGGCGCCAGACTCCACCCTCGCTCTTACCAAGGCTGCCAGCCTTGGTTGCGAGCGAGTGCGGCCTCTGGCTTGGTGCTCGCGACCCAGAGACTCGGCAGCATCACCGGCAGGGGCACTGTGGCTGACCTCGGGCGTGCGGCGCTCGTCACGTCGTTCCTGCTGCTCGCATACGCGCTCGTCGCGGGGTCGCTGGCCGCCTGGAAGGGACGGCGACGCCTCGCCGAGTCCGCGCAGAACGCACTGATCGGATCCTTCGGCGCGAGCGCCGTCGCGTCCGCGGTCCTGCTCGCGGCGCTCGCACGACACGACTTCTCGTTCCAGTACGTCGCCGACCACACGAGCCGCGAGCTGCCGCTCGGCTACACGCTCACCGCGTTCTGGGGCGGACAGGAAGGCTCGCTTCTGCTGTGGCTCCTGGTGCTGACAGGCTACTCGGTCGCGGCAGTGCTGACTGCACGGCGCGCGGGGCGGGAGGTGCTCGCGTGGGTCGTACCGACGCTCGGGCTCGTCGGCACGTTCTTCGCCTTCCTGCTCGTCTTCGTCGCGAGCCCCTTCGCCACGCAGGCGGCGGTCGCGGACGGCGCAGGGCTGAATCCGAGCCTCCAGAACCCGTACATGGCGATTCATCCACCGATGCTCTATCTGGGCTACGTCGGGCTCACCGTCCCGTTCGCGTTTGCGATGGGCGCACTGCTCGCGCGCCGGACTGACGAACGCTGGATCGTCGCGACCCGTCGCTGGACGCTTGCCGCCTGGGCGTTCCTGGGCCTCGGTCAACTGCTCGGCGCCCACTGGGCCTACGTCGAGATCGGCTGGGGCGGCTACTACGCCTGGGATCCGGTCGAGAACGCCGCGCTGATGCCGTGGCTGGCGGCGACGGCGTTCCTGCACTCGGTGATGATCCAGGAGAAGCGCGGGATGCTGAAGGTCTGGAATGTGCAGCTCGTGGTGCTCGCCTTCTGTCTGTCGATCTTCGGGACGTTCCTCACACGCAGCGGGATCATCCAGTCGATCCACTCCTTCACGCAGAGCTCGATCGGTCCGTGGTTTCTCGGCTTCATCTGCCTGATCACCGCTGCGTCTCTCGCCCTCGTGTTCTCGCGACTGCCGTTGCTCCGCTCGAAGACGCGGCTCGAGTCCCTCGTGTCGCGGGAGGCGACGTTCCTCTACAACAACCTCCTGCTCGTCGCGCTGGCGCTGACGATCCTCTGGGGTGTGATCTACCCGATCCTCTCGGAAGCCGTGACGGGGGAGGCAGCGACCGTGAGCAAGCCCTACTACAACTTCTTCCTGCACACGTTCGGACTGCCGTTGCTGCTGCTGATGGGAATCGGACCCCTCGTCGCCTGGCGGCGCGCATCTCTGCGCGCGCTCGGGCGAACGTTTCTCTGGCCGCTCGGCGTCGCCGTGGCGACCGGCCTCGGCCTGCTTGCTGCGGGTGCCGGCTCGTCGAGGATCGGTGTGATCGCGTACACGTTCTCGGCCTTCGTCCTCGCATCGATCGTGCTGGAGTTCGTCCGCGGCACCGCGGCGCGCAAGGCGCTCGGCGGCGTGGGGTGGCCGGCGGCGTTCTCGTCGCTCGTCTCGCGCAACCGTCGCCGCTACGGCGGCTACATCGTCCATGCGGCCGTCGTGCTTCTCGCGATCGGGGTGGCGGGCTCGAGCGCCTACCAGACGGTGCGCGAGGCGCGGCTCAAGCCCGGCGACTCGATGACGGTCGCCGGAAACCGCCTCGTGTTCCGCGGCTTCCAGGAGCGCACCACCGGAAACCATCGGGAAATCCGCGCGAACGTCGACGTCTATCGCGGCGGCGAGTACCTCGGCCGCTACCGGCCGGGAAAGAACCAGTACTTCGCCGAGGACCAGGTCTCGAACGAGGTGTCGATCCGTCACGATCTCCTCACCGGCGGCGATCTCTTCCTGATCGCCGATCAGGTGAACAGCAACGGGAGCATCGACCTCAAGGCCCTGCAGAAACCGCTCGTGAACCTGATCTGGCTGGCGGGCCTCGTCTTCCTCGGCGGATCTCTGATCGCCCTGTGGCCGGACGCCCGAGAGGAGCGGCGGCTAGCCGAGCGCTATGCCGACGCGGCGGTGCGCATATGACGGTCGCACTCATCATCGGTGCGGCGCTCGCGGTTGGGTGTGTGATGCTGGTCGCACTGCCGTTCCTGCGCGAGCCGCGGGCGGGGGACGACCGTCTCCTGCAGCCGGACGAGCTCGAACAACGCAGGCTCGCTCTGGCCGAGGAGCGAGACCGCGCGCTCGCTGCGCTGAAGGAGCTCGAGTTCGACCACCGGACCGGCAAGGTCTCGGATGACGACTACCGTCGTCTCGTCGGTCCGCTTCGACGTCGTGCTGCCGAAGCGCTGCGCGCGCTCGATCTGCGGGCGGCGGCACAGCCGCCCGTGCGCTCCGGCGGTCCGGTGGCGCCTCATGGCTAGCTGCACGAACTGCGGCGCCCGGCTTCCCAAGACGAGTCGCTACTGCCCGGAATGCGGGGAGCCTGCCTCCGCCGGCGAGACGAGGGTGATGGAGGTCCCGCCCGAGGAGACCGGCCGCGTGCCCGTGCACTACACCCAGGCCGAGCCGCGGTACTACGGGATTGCCCCGACGACGCTGGTGTTCGTGCTCGCGGCAGTTGTGCTCGGCATCGCGATCGTCCTGTTCGTGAGCGGCCACTGGCCGTTCGGGCTGATCGCGCTGGGCGTCAGCACGCTCCTGGTCGTCGTCTTCATCGAGGCGGCGCGGCGCAGACCCGACGCGGTCGTGCGCACCACGGCGGGAGCGATCGACACGGTTCGCTCGCGCGCAGGAATTGCGGCGGAGTCGTTGGCGACACGCAACCGTGCTTCCCGACAGGTGCTTGCGATTCGTCACGAGCTGCAACGAATGGCGGATGCACGCACGAAACTCCTGTTCGAACTCGGAGACGCGGTGTACCGTGGTGACGAGCAAGCGACGGAAACAGCGCGCGCAGAGCTCGAGGAGCTGGACGCGCTGGTCGCCCGGAGAGAGAGCGAGATGCGAGAAGTCGTAGCGAAGGCGCAGGAACGGCTTCAGCAACGGCGGCTGGAGGTGCAGCCGACGGAGATGGTGGAGGTGCCGGAGCAGCCCGGCGAGGGTGACCCGGGCGGCCCCGTGGTGATTCCGGAGCAGTATCCCCCGCCCGACGAGGGCAATCCACCTGAGCCGGCAGTCATCCCCGAGCCGAGCCCCGCCGTGCTCCCCGAGCCGGGGCCGCTGGGGCCCGAAGAAGACACCCGGGAAGCCTCCTAAGCCGCTTCGCGGCAGGGACGTCCGAGGCTTCGCCGAACCTTCCGCCATGGCCCGCAGACTGGCCGTTGTCGTCATCGCCGGGCTGGTGCTCGCCGCTCCGGCATCGGGAGACAACAGCGGCAAGCTGCAGGACGTTCGGGCACGACTCTCCGCCGCACGGGCGAAGGAAGCTCGTCTCACTGCTCAGATCTCCGATGTCACCGTGCAGATCCGGTCGCTTGAACACCGGGTCGGTGACGTCTCGCAGAAGCTGTCCCTTCTCGAGCAGGATCTCGCCCTGCACCAGCGCCGCCTCGAGCGCCTCAACGCGCTCTTCGACTTCCAGTCCGAGCGACTGACGTTCCTGCGCAGGCAATACGCCAGAGTGGTACGGCAGCTGAACCTGCGCATGATCGACATCTACGAGGCGCGCGATCCGACGCTCGTCGACGTGATTCTCGAGTCGAGCTCGTTTCAGGATGCGCTCGACCAGCTGCACTATCTCGACGCGATCGCGCGACAGGACAAACGCATTGCCTCGCTCGTCGCGTCGACGCGCGACCAGGTGCACGTGGCGCGTGAGCAGACGAAGACGGTCCGCTCCCGAGTGCATTCCGAGACGCAGGTGATCGCAGTGCGGACGCAGCAGCAGCGCGCGGTCAAGAACGAGCTGCTGGCGAATCGAAGCTCTCTCGCCGGCAAGCGCGGCCGGCAGAAAAGTCAGCTCGCCTCGACCCGCGAGCAGGAGAGGGTGCTGGTCGCCGAGGCCGATGCACTGGCGGCGGAGGATGCACGCATCCGCAGCCAGCTGGCTGCGGCGCAAGGCGCGACCGACTCGACGCCCTCGGCGAGCGGTCTGATCTGGCCGGTCAACGGACCGGTCACGAGTCCCTTTGGCTACCGCTGGGGACGGCTGCACGCCGGCATCGACATCGGCGTTCCCTACGGCACGCCCATCCACGCGGCTGCGGCCGGAACGGTCGTCCTTGCCGCCTGGACGGGCGGCTACGGGAACTACACGTGCATCGACCACGGCGGTGGTCTCGCGACGTGCTACGCCCACCAGTCCTCCTACGCGGTGTCGGCCGGCGCCCACGTCTCGCAGGGACAGGTGATCGGCTACGTCGGCAGCACGGGCCACAGCTTCGGAGCTCACCTGCACTTCGAAGTACGGATCAACGGAAACCCGGTGGACCCCCTCGGTTATCTGTAGCCCCGTAACCGAATTCCGACCGCGGACGTTTCATCGTTGTAATTCGTACAAGGCGTGAGTCGGGGATGGGGGTCGGGCCGCGTGCGGAGGGTCGTCTCCCGACGACGCCGGCCGCCTCCCCGGGGCGGCCGGTGGTTTCGGGGGCGACCGCCGGGAATCCGGGACGTCTCTGTCTCCGAGCAAAGGAGCGAGCTGTGGCACTTCTGTTGATCGTCCTGCTGCTGATCCTGATCCTCGGCGGCGTCGGGCTCGCAGTGCTGAAGCTGCTGTTCTGGATCGCGCTGATCATGTTCGTCCTGTGGCTGATCGGCTTCTTCGTGCGGGGAGCGGAAGGAGCCCGCTGGTACAGGTGGTGAACGGCGGGGGAACCGTTCGATTTCCCCCGCGCTCACCCGGTCAGATGGAAGGTCTGAGCGAGCAGGAAGACGTTCAGCCCGGAAATGAGCGCCGCGACCACCGCCGCCGCGGCGATCGTGGCTCTCCGGTTGACCAGGGCGCCCATAACGTCGCGACGGCTCGTGAACATCACCAACGGGATCAGCGCAAACGGGATCCCGAAGGACAGCACGACCTGGCTGATCACGAGGGTTCGGGACGGGTCGAGCCCTATTCCGATGGCCACGAACGCCGGGATCATCGTGACGATCCGGCGCACGAACAAGGGAATGCGGCGGCGGATGAACCCCTGCATCACGACCTGCCCGGACATCGTGCCCACGGTCGAGCTCGACAGGCCGGACGCCGTCAGCGCCAGCGCAAAGAGCACGCTGGATGCCCCGCCGAGGATCGGCTCGAGCGTGCGGTGCGCGCCCTCGAGCGATTCGACGTTCGTGAGGCCGCTGCCGAAGAAGACCGTGGCGGCGACCACCAACATTGACATGTTGATCAGCCCGGCGATCGCCATCGCAATCAGCACGTCGATGCGCGTGTACTTGTAGAGCGTCCTCGCCTCGTCGTCGTTCCGCGGAACGATCCGGTTCTGCGTCAGGGCGGAGTGCAGGTAGATGACGTGGGGCATCACGGTTGCTCCGAGGATGCCGACGGCGAGGAGCACCGATTCGTTGCCGGCGAACTCAGGGACAACCGCGTGCTTCGCGACGGTGCCGAGCGGGGGATGGGCGAACCACAGCTCGGCGAGGTAGCAGATCCCGATCACCGCCACGAAGGCCGTGATGACCGCCTCGAGCGGCCGGAACCCGTAGCGCTGCAGGCCGAGGATGAGGAAGGTGATCACGCCCGTGATCACGGCCGCGGGGAAGAGCCCGATGCCGAGCAGGAGCTTGATGCCGAGGGCTGCGCCGAGGAACTCCGCGAGATCCGTCGCCATCGCGATGATCTCGGCCTGGATCCAGAGCCCGATCGAGGTACGGCGGGAGAAGCGCTCGCGGCAGACCTCGGGCAGGTTGCGGCCGGTCGCGATGCCCAGCTTCGCCGACAGGGTCTGGATCAGCATCGCCATCAGGTTGGAGGCGACGATCACCCAGACGAGCGTGAAGCCGAACTTCGAGCCGCCGGCGATGTTCGTCGCGAAGTTGCCCGGGTCCATGTACGCGACGCAGGCGATGAACGCGGGGCCGAGGAACGGAAGCAGCCGCCACCGCCGGCGCGTGTCGCCGCGCAGGACGAGCTCGCCGGCGCCGGGCAGGCGAGGTGCTTCCTCTAGGCGGGTCGCCATCATCCCGCCTAGAAGTTTAGCCTTGTCTAACTTTCTGTGCACTTCCCCGCCGTGAAAGCTGCGCTCTCACGGCGGGCTTTAGGCACGGCGCTTGTCGCGCTGAACGTGCGCAGGCAAAGCCTGCGCACTCTTGTGGGTTTGCCGCTCAGCCTTTGTAGTGGTCCACGTGCGGCGGCGCCCGAGGCGTCCCCGCACGTGTGAGGTCGGCCTCCACTAAGGGCGGCTGCGCCTGCCCTTAGCTCCGGCCCTCGATCGAGGTGGTCGACGTGCGGGCTCGAAGCAAACCCGGCGTGGCCAGCTAGTGCTGCAAAACGTGGAGATCCGGGAGATTCCGATAGCGCTCCTGGAGATCGAAGCCGGAGAGGCATCGCTTGCGATGCCGACCAGAGAGGTCGTGCCGGCTTTGCCGGCGCGACCGTCTAGGTTGAAGCCTCCGAGCGCTCCAAAACATGGAGGTCTGGAAGATTCCGATAGCGCTCCTGGAGATCGAAGCCGTATCCGACGAAGAGCTCGTCGGGGACGGTGAAGCCGACGTAGCGGACGGGGAGGTCCTCGACCAGGCGGCGGTAGGGGCGATCGAGCAGGGTCGCGGCGGCGAGTGAAGCCGGCGAGCGGAGGGCGAGCGTCTTGACGAGATAGTTGAGCGTCAGGCCGGTGTCGATCACGTCCTCGACGATCAGGACGTCCCGGCCGGCGATCTCGGAGTCGAGGTCCTTGAGGAGCCGGATGCGGGAATGGCCGCCGGTGTCGGCGCCCGCCGCGTAGCTGGCGAGCTCGATGAAGTCGAGGGCGTGCGGGATCGGCAAGGCACGGGAGAGGTCCGCCAGGAAGACCAGGCTGGCCTTGAGCGGCGCCACCAGCAGCGGCTCCCGCTGCTCGTAGTCCCGTGTGATCTCCCGGCCGAGCTCGGAGACGCGCGTCTGCAGCTCCTCGCGCGAGAGGTAGACCTCCCCGAGACGAGGCTCGGGTGCTAGGACGCGAGCTCGAGCTGGTATCGCTCCGCCAGGCGCTCGATGTCGCGCTTGTAGAACAGCTTGACGCGGACCTCCGGGTAGCGCTCTCGCAGCTTCCGCAGTTTCCGGTTCTTTCTGGTGACGAGAGACTGCTTCATCACCGTCACCTCGACGTAGAGGTCCTGCTCCGGGAGGTAGAAGTCCGGCTTGAACGCCTCGACGACACGTCCATCCTCGTCCTCCTCGAGGACGAAGGTCGTCGGCTCGTACTCCCACGGCACACCGTGGTAATCCAGGATCTTGGCGCATTCCAGCTCCGCCTTGTTCGCGAAGCGCGGAGGTTCCTGGCCCCGATATGCCTGGAAATCAGGCGTTTCCAGTGTCACCTTGACTCAGGGTAGCAAGCGGTCCGGATGGCCCTAGACTTCGCGCATGGCGACCCGTAACGGCACGTTCACGATCGTCCAGATCTCCGATCTGCACTGCGGCACGCAGTTCTTCCTGCCGGCCCTCCTCGAACGGGCGATCACGGAGGTCAACGACGTGGAGCCGGACATCGTCGTCATCTCCGGCGACCTGACGACGTTCGGCTTCAAGGAGGAGTACGCCCTCGCCAAGGGCTACGTCGACCAGATCGACTGCGAGGCCGTCGTCGTCATCCCCGGTAACCACGACTCGCGCAATGTCGGGTACGTCCACTTCGAGGAGCTGTTCGGCGACCGGAACTCCGTCATGCGCGTAGACGGCGTGACCGTCGTGGCCGTGGACTCGACCGAGCCGGATCTCGATCACGGCCAGATCGGCCGCGGGCGCTACGGCTGGATCGAGGAGAGCTTCGCGCCGCCGGCCGACCTGCGCGTCTTCGTCTGCCACCATCACCTGCTCCCGGTGCCGGGCACCGGCCGCGAGCGCAACATCATCTACGACGCCGGCGACGCGATCGAGTGCCTGCAGCGCTCAGGAGTCAACCTCGTCCTCTCCGGCCACAAGCACGTGCCCTACGCCTGGCGGCTCGAGGATCTCTTCATCGTCAACGCCGGCACCGTGTCGTCCCTGCGCCTCCGGGGCAATACCCGACCCTGTTACAACGTGATCGAGTTCTCCGGAACGCACGTCGACGTGTGGCGCAAGTACCCGTTCCACGGACAGGAGAAGATCATCCAGTTCGCGACCGACACGCTCGAGTTCGAGAAATACACGGCTCGCATCGAAGGGGAGGTGACGACTCGGCGATGACGCGCGCGATCGTAGCGATCGACGGCGAGCACTATCCCCCCGTCGTGCGGGATGCGATTGCGGGCCTTCCGTACGACGTGATCGGCGCCTGGCTCGCAGGCGGCAGCGAGAAGCTGCGCGGAGACGCCGACTACGGGGTGCCACTGGTGTCCGAGCTCGAAGACGGCTTCGCGGACGCGGATGTCGTGGTCGACCTGTCGGACGAGCCGGTGCTCGGCCCGCGAGAGCGCATGTTGCTGGCGAGCCGCGTGCTGGCGGCAGGACTGCGCTACGAGGGCGCCGACTTCCGCTTCGACGCGCCGCAGTACGCGCCGTTCCCGGTGCCTTCAGTGGCGGTGATCGGAACGGGGAAGCGGATCGGGAAGACAGCCGTGACCGGACACGTCGCCCGGCTGCTCAGTCGTGACCGTGAAGTGGTCGTGGTCGCGATGGGGCGGGGGGGACCGGCCGAGCCACAGGTCGCCCTCGTGCGCCCGACACTCGAGTCCCTGCTCGATCTCTCGCGTGCCGGAGAGCACGCGGCGTCGGATTACCTGGAGATCGCCGCGCTCACCGGCCTCGTCACCATCGGGTGTCGCCGAGCCGGCGGGGGCCTCGCCGGTGCCGTCGCGACCTCGAACGTGCTCGAGGGCGCGGCGCTGGCGGCCGAGCGCGACCCTGACGTGGTGGTCTTCGACGGTAGCGGTGCGGCGGTGCCGCCTGTGGAGGTCGACGCTCGCATACTCGTCGTCGGCCGGGGACACGATCCGCTCGCCTATCTCAATCCGTACCGTGTGCTCATCTCCGATGCCGTCGTGCTGGTCGGTTCGAGAGACGCCGGAGCCGTCCGCGAGCTCAAGAAGGTGCCGGTTGCGAGCGCGGAGCTCCGCCTCCGTCCGGTCTCACCGCTGCGCGGAAGGCGAGTCGCCGTCTTCACGACCGGCCCGGCCGCGACCGAAGGGCTCGATGCCGACGTCGTCAGCGTCTCGCGCAACCTCGCCAACCGGGCTGCGCTGAGCGAGGATCTGCTCCACGTGGACGCGGATGTCTATCTCGTCGAGATCAAGGCCGCCGCGATCGACCTGGTCGCCGAGGCGGCGCTCACGCGCGGAGCAGAAGTCGTCTTCGCCGAGAACGAAGTCGTCTCGCCGGAACTCGACGACCTGGTCCATCGGCTGGTACGGAAGGGCGCAAGAGTATGAGCGTCGCTCGCCTTTCTTCCCCTGCTCCCGTGCAGCGGAGCTGCCCGTGAGTCATCCACGCCACTCCGAACCGCTGCCGCTGGGGACGGCGGATCAGCCGTACTCAAAGGGACTGATGGCGCGCGCCCTTGTGGCGGTCGGCGTTCCCCTGGGCCGCGCCTACGAGCTGGCGAAGCGCATCGAGCAGGACCTCGCCGAGCGTGACGAGCACAGCGTGGAGCTTGAACGGGTCGGCGAGCTCGCCGTCGAGGTGCTCGGCGAGGCGGAGGGGTCGGAATCGGTACGGCGCCTGCGTCGGCTGCGTGAGCTCCAGGAGCTCGACCTGCCGGTGATCGTGCTTGTCGGCGGCGCCACCGGAACCGGTAAGTCGACTGTGGCGACCGAGGCGGCGTATCGGCTCGGTATCACCAGGGTCACATCCACCGACTTCGTCCGGCAGACGATGCGCGCGTTCTTCTCCCAAGAGTTCATGCCCTCGATCCACTACTCGAGCTTCGAGGCGGCGGCCGGGTTGCGCGAGCCGGAGCAGGCGGAGGACCCGGTCATCGCCGGGTTCCTCGAGCAGACGCGCAACGTCCTAGTCGGGGTGAGGGCGTCGATCGAGCGCGCACTGGAGGAAGGCTGGTCGATGGTGCTCGAGGGAGTGCATCTCGTGCCGGGGATGCTTCCGAGGATCGACGGCGCGCTCGTCGTCCAGTGCGTGCTCGCGATCGACGACGAGGAAGAGCACAGCACGCACTTCATGGTGCGAGAGGCGGGACTGGACGGTCTGCGTCCCCACACGAAGTACCTCGATCGCCTCGACGACATCCGGCGTATCCAGGACCACATCGTCCGGCGTGCGAAGCGTCATCACGTTCCGGTGATCTCGAACCCCGACCTACGCTCTTCCATCGACGCAGTGCTCGAACTCGTCTTGGCGAGCTCCGAGCAGGTACAACGAGTCTGATGGCCGAAACCATCGAGGAGACCGCGGCCGCATCGGCGCAACCCGTGCGACCGACGCTCTGCTCCTGCGAGCAGTACGTTCGTGTAACCGAGGGCGCTGCGTTGACCGCCGCGCGCTGGCTCGGGCGCGCGGACCAGGAGGCCGCGGAACGTGACGCAGCGGAGGCGATGCGTGCGGTCCTCGACGACTTTTCGATTCGCGGCCGCATCGTCGTCGGCCCCGCGGACGAGGGCTCGCCGTTACGGACCGGCGAGACCGTGGGCGCGGGCGGCGAAGAAGTCGACCTGGCGCTCGATCCGCTCGAGGGACGAGGAGTCGTGGCGCGAGGCGGCAACGGAGCAATGGCGATGATCGCCGTCGGTGAGCCCGGCTCGCTCCTCAACCTCCCGGACATGTACGTCCGCAAGATGGCCGTCGGTCCACGCGCGCGCGGCTCGATCGACCTGCTCAAGCCGGTGGGCGAGAACATACAGGCGATCGCCGAGTCGTTCGGCCGGAGGCCAAACGACATCACCACGATCGTCCTCGACCGTCCGCGGCACCACGACCTGATCGAGGAGATCCGCGCGGCGGGCGCGCGCATCAAGCTGATCCAGGACGGAACCGTGACCGCGTCCATCTCCGCCGCAATCCGCGGGACGAACGATCACCTCGCGATCGGTATCGGCGGGACGCGGCAGGCGGTCATGTCCGCCGCGGCACTGCGCTGCCTCGGCGGCGAGCTCCAGGCTCAGCTCTGGCCGACGTCACGGCAGGAGATAGAGCAGGCGCACGAGGCCGGAATCCAGGATGAGACGCGCGTGTTCACGACGGAGGAGCTGGCGCCCGGCGAGGTGATCGTGGCGGCGACCGGCGTCTCGAACGGCGACCTCCTGCGGGGCGTGCGCTTTCTCGCCGATTCCGCGCGGACCCATTCGCTCGTGATGTGCACGCGCTGCAACTGGGTGCGGTTCATCGACGGGATCCACTTCTTCGCCCGCGAGCGGCGCGAGGAAGTGCGTCTGCTCGGGTACTAGGTACGACGTCGCTAGACTCGGACCGAGAATGCCAAGCAAGGAAGAGGTTCTCGAGGCGCTGCGCCAGGTGGAGGATCCCGAGCTCGGGATGGACATCGTCGAGCTGGGCCTCCTCTATGACGTCGAAGTGCAGGGACCGCGAGTGAAGGTGACTCACAGCCTGACGTCGATGGGTTGCCCGGCGGGACCGATGATCCAGGAGGACATCAACCGCATC
>JBKPEC010000225.1:0-10795 GCA_046728195.1 Actinomycetota bacterium | reverse complement strand
GAAGTTGAGAACGGCAAAGGCGTGGAAACGCCTGACGGGCGTCCTGCCGTGTACCTCGACACCACTCGGATACCTGAACACGACGCGGACGTCTCGCTGCCGTACATGCTGCGCCGGTACCGTGCCGGCGGGATCGATCCGCTCGCGGAGCGAATCCTCACGTATCCGGTGCTCCACTATCAGAACGGCGGCCTCGTGATCGACACCGACGGAAAGACGACACTCGAAGGTCTCTATGCGTGCGGCGAGATCGCCGGCGGTACGCACGGGCGCAACCGGATGATGGGGAATTCCCTCCTAGAGTGCTGCGTCTTCGGGCGGCGCGCAGGCAACGCGGCGGCAAGGGCATGAGTACCGTCACGACTACCGATCTCGAAGCGGCACTCGAAGACGCGGCGGCGTATCTCTACGTCTGGGCGCTGAAGGACATCCCGCAGGACCTGCGCGACGCACTCGCGGACGCTGCCAGGAAGGAGACGTCCGTTCCCGGGCAGCGTGTGTTGCAGACGATCCTGAAGAACGTCGAGATCGCCGACTCGGACAAGAACCTCGTCTGCCAGGACACAGGAATCGCGGTGTACACGTGTCGCGTGGGCGAGCATTTTCCCCTGCATCCGGCCCGAATTTACGCCGCGCTGAAGTCCGGGACCGAACGCGCGACCGTCGAGCATCCGCTGCGCTCGAATGCGGTCCACACGATCACGCGCGAGAACACCGGCCCGAACACCGGCTACCGGCTACCGATCGTCCACTGGGACTTCATCCCAGACTGGGACGGCCTCGACGTCAAATGCGTACCGAAGGGAAGCGGCAGCGAGAACATGAGCTTCCTGAAGATGTGCGTCCCCGCGGACGGGGTGAAGGGGATCAAGCAGTTCGTGCTCGAGTCGATCGTCGGTGCCGGCGGGAAGCCCTGTCCACCCGGGATCGTCGGGGTCGGGATCGGCGGCTCCGCCGACTACGCGATGTATCTCGCCAAGGAGGCCATTGCACGTCCGGTCGGCACGCGCAACCCGGATCCGCACGTCGCGCAGCTCGAGCAGGAGCTCTTCGAGCTCTTGAACGAGACAGGAATCGGTCCGATGGGATTGGGGGGCGATGTGACGGTGCTGCAGTGCCATATCGAGCACGCGGATACGCACATGACGCTGAACCCGGTCGCTGTCAACTACCAGTGCTGGGCGGCGCGGCGCGCGACCGCCCACGTGAGCGCGAGCGGGGAGATCGAGTATGACCGTGAGTACTAAACACTTGACCTTCCCGACGACAGAGGACGCGATTCGTGAGCTGCGCGCCGGCGACGAGGTGCTCGTCGACGGTCACATCATCGGCATCCGCGACCGCACCCAGATCCGCATCTTCGACCAGGGCATCGAGCCGCCGCTCGACCTGAACGGCGGCTTTCTGCTGCACACCGCGCCAGGCGTCCGGAAGCTAGGACCCGGCAAGTACGAGAAGGTCTGCATCGGCACGACAACCTCCGCGCGCATGGTGCGCTTCACCGAGCCGCTCGGCCGCGATCACGGCGTGCGTGCGATCTGCGGGAAAGGCGGGCTGCCGGACGAGGCGATCGAGCCGATGCGGAAGTTCGGGATGGTCTACTTCGCGATCGTCGGCGGCGCAGCGGCGCTCGAGACGACGCAGATCGAGGAGATCGAAGAGGTCTACTGGGAGGAGCTCATGCCGGAGTGCCTCTGGAAGTTCCGCGTGAGGGACTTCGGGCCGCTCACCGTCGGAATCGACGCACACGGCAACTCCCTCTTCCACGACGTCCAGGAGCGCGCGAAGAAGAAGCTGGAGGAGCTCTATGCTCGTCTTTGACCAACACCACGGCCTCACGCACGTGATCGACAAGGGCCTCGGCCCGCGCGCGTGGGAGGACGTCCTCGACGTCGCGCGCGATCACATCTCGATCATCAAGCTCGGCTGGGGTACCGCCGCGGTGACCGGAAACCTGGAGCGGAAGCTCGAGGTGCTCCGTGAGAAGCCCGTCGTGATCGGGGGGACGTACTTCGAAGTCGTCTACGCGAAGGACAAGCTCGACGACTACAAGTCCTGGCTCCAAGGGCTCGGACTGCAGCACGTCGAGATCTCGGACGGCACGGTCGAGATCCCGCGTGAGCGGAAGCTCGAGCTCATCGCCGACTTTGCGCGTGACTTCACGGTTCTCTCGGAGGTGGGGTCGAAGGACTCGTCTGTCGAGTACACGGCCGAGCAGTGGGTGCAATGGCTTCGGGAGGAGTTGGACGCGGGCGCCTGGAAGGTGATCACAGAGGCGCGCGAGAGCGGCACCGCCGGAATCTTCGACTCGTCCGGCGGCATGCGCACCGAGCTGATCGGCGAAATCGCGATGGCGGTCGGGCCGGCCAACGTCGTCTTCGAAGCGCCGACGAAGGCCGCGCAGGCCTGGTTCATCAAGCAGTTCGGGCCGTCCGTGAACCTCGGGAACATCCCGCCCGACGAAGTCATTCCGCTTGCGACGTTGCGGCTCGGCCTGCGCGGCGACACGCTGAAGGAGGTCCTGCTTGGCGACCGCGCCGGCACTTCGGCTTCCTGACGTCAAGTCGATGAGCGCCGAGGACGTGCTGCGCTGGGCGCGCGAGAAGTTCGGGGACCGCATGTGCCTGACCTGCTCCTGGCAGCGTCAGTCGTCGGTGCTGATCCACATGATCAGCGAGCTCGGGCTCGACGTCCCGATCGTCGAGCTCGACACGCTCGTCCTCTTCCCCGAGACGTACGAGACGCGTGATCGGCTCGTCGAGCGCTACGACCTCAAGCTGCAGTCCTTCCGGCCGATCGACCCGCCGGATCGGCTCTGGGAGACGGAGCCGGACCGCTGCTGCCACATTCGCAAGGTCGAGCCGCTCGAGCGCGCGCTGGCTCCCTACGACGCGTGGATCACGGGCATTCGCCGCGAGCAGGCGCCGACCCGCGCGAGCGCGCAGAAGATCGAATGGTCGGAGCGCTACGGCGTCTGGAAGGTGCAGCCAATCGTCGACTGGGACACCAAGCGCGTCCAGGCATACATCCATGTCAACGAGATCCCCTACAACCCACTGCACGACGAGGGCTACCCGTCGATCGGCTGCATCCCGTGCACGCGCGCGGTCGACGTGAGCGAGGACGAGCGCGCAGGACGCTGGGCCGGCTCGAGCAAGCTCGAGTGCGGCATCCACATCAACGCACCGCTGATCAAGGAGAGCAATGACTGAGGAAAGGCAGGGGTCTGACCCCTTTGGGGTCAGACCCCAGCAGTTTGGTTTCACGCTGTGGTTCACCGGTCTGAGCGGCGCCGGCAAAACGACCATCGCCGAGCTCGTGCGTCCCGAGCTGGAACGGCGCGGTCGCCTCGTCGAGTGGCTGGACGGTGACGACGTGCGCGAACACCTCTCAAAGGGCCTCGGCTTCTCGAAGGAAGACCGTGACACGAACATCGACCGCATCGGCTGGGTTGCGTCGCGCCTGACGCGCCACGGCGCGGCCGTCATCGTCTCGGCCATCTCGCCGTATCGCGAGGCACGGTCGAAGGCGCGGGAGATGGTTGACCAGCACGGCCATTTCATCGAGGTCTTCGACGACGCTTCGGTTGACGAGTGTGCGCGACGCGACGTCAAGGGGCTGTACGAGAAAGCCTTCCGGGGCGAGATCAAAGAGTTCACGGGTGTCTCAGATCCCTACGAGGAGCCCGAGCGGCCCGAGATCCGGATCGAGTCCGAGCATGAGGAGCCCTCGGAGAGCGCGCAGCGGATCCTTGCCCTACTCGAGGAGCGCGGGCTCATCCCGGCGGCGGTGACCGCATGAGCGTCGCAACCGAAGCGAGGTTGATCTCGCCGCACGGCGGCACGCTGGTCGACCGAACGGGCGAGCGGCCCGACGATCTCGACTCCCTCGAGACGCTCACGCTCTCCTCACGGGAGCTTTCGGACCTCGACATGCTGGCCTCGGGCGCGCTATCGCCGCTACAGGGCTTCATGGGGCGGGAGGACTACGAGTCGGTGCTCGAGTCGATGCGGCTTGCTTCGGGGCTGCCCTGGACATTGCCGGTCTGCCTCGCCGCAGTCCTCGCCCCGACAGGCGACCGCGTCGCGCTTGCCGACGAGAACGGCCGGACCTACGGCGTCCTCGACGTCGAGGAGGTCTACGAGTACGACAAGGAGCGCGAGGCCCAGCAGTCGTTTCGCACGAATGACGTCGCACATCCGGGCGTCGGGAGCATGTACGACCAGCCGGACCTCTACGTCGCGGGGCATGTGACGGTGTTCGAGCGTGTCATGCCGCCTTTTCCCGAGCTCGCCCTGGACCCGGCCGAGACGCGCGCTGCCTTCGTCGAGCGAGGCTGGAAGCGCGTCGTCGGCTTTCAGACCCGCAACCCCATCCACCGGGCGCACGAGTACCTGACGAAGGTCGCCCTCGAGACGGTCGACGGGTTGCTGGTCCATCCGCTTGTCGGCGACACGAAGTCGGACGACGTTCCGAGTGCCACGCGCGTCGAGTGCTACCGGGTCCTGCTCGACGGGTACTACCCCGACGACCGCGTCGTCCTGAGCGCGTTTCCGGCCGCGATGCGCTACGCGGGGCCCCGCGAGGCGATCTGGCACGCGATCTGCCGCAAGAACTACGGCTGCTCGCACTTCATCGTCGGCCGCGACCACGCCGGCGTCGGCGACTACTACGGGACCTACGATGCGCAGCTGATCTTCGACGAGTTCGAGCCGCATGAGCTCGACATCGAGCCGATGTTCTTCGAGCACTCGTTCTGGTGCCGGCGCTGCGGATCCATGGCGTCGGCCAAGACGTGCCCGCATGGAGCGGACCAGCACGTCTTTCTCTCCGGCACCAAGGTCAGGGAGATGCTCTCCGCCGGCGAGCTGCCGCCGGAGGAGTTCTCACGGCCGGAGGTCGCCGAGGTCCTGATCCGGGCGTACCGGCAGTAGTGCCATGACCTGGCAGTTCACGCTCACGGGTCTGCTGATCGGCGTTCTCGTCGGCATGACCGGGATGGGAGGCGGCAGCCTGATGACGCCGATCCTCGTCATTGTCTTCGGATTCAAGCCGACGTATGCCGTTGGGACGGACATCCTGCACGGCGCGATCTTCAAGACGTTCGGCGCGGTGCGCCATAGACGTCTCGGGACCGTGCACGCCCGGCTGACCTTGTGGATGTTCCTCGGTTCCGGGCCGATGTCGCTTCTCGGCGTCGCCCTTGCGAGTTGGCTCGCACGCCACTACGGCGACGGCGTGCAGTCGGCCGAGGGCTACGCGATCGGAGCCGCGCTCCTGCTCGGCGCCGCGGGCCTTGTCGCGAAGACGTTCGTGAAGCGCGGTGTCCAGCCCGACGACGCGCCGTTCATCCTGCAGCGCAGAGACAAGCTCCTCGCCATTCTGATCGGCGCCGTCTTCGGCTTCATCGTCGGCCTGACCTCGGTTGGGAGCGGGACGTTCTTCGGGCTGGTGATGGTCATGGTCTACCCGCTGACCATCGCGAAGATCGTCGGCACGGACATCTTCCATGCCGCCGCGCTGCTCTGGGTCGCCGGGGTCGGTCATCTCGTTCAGGGCAACGTCGACCTCCATGCGATGGCCTGGCTGCTGCTCGGCTCGGTTCCGGGAATCTGGATCTCGAGCCGGTTTACGTTGCGCATGCCGCAGGATGCCCTCCGCCTGGGTCTGGCCGGAGTCCTGGCCCTGAGCGGCATCAAGCTGCTCAACGTGCCACAGTCGAGCTACGTGATCGCCGTCGGCCTGGCGCTCGGTCTCACGGCGTTCGCCGTTTGGCTCCTCCTACAATCGCGGCGCAGTGCCTCGGAACGCGCCGACGATTCTCGCTCTCGTCTTGCTCGTAGCGACCGCTACGGCGTTCGCGGTGACGCAGCAGCTGAAGCTCGAGCCGAGCCCGATCTCGCAGACGCACATCGCTAAGACCTTCTCGCCGGTGTGTCGCTGCGCATCGCGCGTGGCGTACATCGACTTCTCACTGCGCCGCGCCGACCACCTGCGCGTCGCGATCCGCATCGACGGTGGCGAGATGACGATCGCGAACCGTGATTTCCCCAAAGGCTCGGTGCACGTGCAGTGGGACGGCCGCGACCGCAACGGCGCGATCGTTCCCGACGGCATCTATTACCCGGTCGTCCACCTGCGCCGCGCGCAGCGCATGATCGACCTGCCGAATCCGATCCGCGTCGACACCGTCAAGCCCACGATTGCGATCGTCGGGGTGCGGAAACGTGGGAACAAGACGATCTTCGTCTACCGCGCGTCGGAGCCTGCACACGCACTCCTCTTCGCGAACGGCCGCCGCCGCGTGTTCACATACTCGACCCGCAGGCGAGGGCGACTGCCCTACTACGGCAACATCTCGCGCGCCTCGAAGGTCACCGTCGAGGCTCAGGATCTCGCGGGCAACCGCTCTGCTCCGCTGGCGATCCACGGCTCTTGACGGTGACACCCGGCGGTCCGCCGCTGTTGATTCTCGGCGTCCGGCGGTCCGGAACGACGCTGCTGCGCGTCATGCTCGACCGTCACTCGGAGCTCGCCGTCCCCGACGAGTCGTATTTCGTCCCGCAGATCGCCGACCGGCACCTGCGCCGCGTCGAGGTCGAGCCGTTCGTCGACGACCTGCGCCGGATCGACACGCTCGTCGAGTGGGACGTGCCGCTCGACAAGGTCGAGGCGCGCCTGCACGACGGTATGCCGGTCGGCGCCGCCCTCGGAACCGTCTACGCCGTCTACGCCGAGGAGCAGGGCAAGCGCCGCTGGGGTGACAAGACGCCGATGTACATGCAGAACTTGCATCTTCTGGAGCGCCTCTTTCCGGATGCGCTCTATGTCCATCTGATCCGTGACGGCCGCGACGCCGCCACCTCATTTCTGGCCATGCCGCCGGGAATCGTCACGGAAAACTGGATGCATCCGCGCGACCCGGCGGGCTTCGCCTGCCAGTGGCGGACCGAGGTGAAGGCCGCGCGCCGGCTCGGTCGCCGGGTCGGCCGCGACCGCTATCTCGAGGTGCGCTACGAGGAGCTCGTCAAAGACGTCGAAGGCGTCCTGCAGAGGATCTGCGAGTTCGTCCGCCTTGCGTACGAGCCGGGCATGGCCGATTACGCCGGTAAGGTCGATGTCTCCGCCAAGCCGCATCAGACGAGCCTCACCCGTCCTCCGACTCCAGGCCTGCGCGATTGGCACACGCAGATGTCGCCCGATGACGTCGGAGCTTTCGACCGGGTCGCAGGGGATCTGCTCGGAGAGCTTGGCTACGAGACCCACGAGGCACCGGATGCCCTCGGGCGGCTACGGCTCGTGTCGTACGGCGCCCGCGCGGGTGCCTGGCGGGCTGCGAGCTTCGGGCTTCGGCGCTCACCCCTTTGGCGCCGTCGTCACCCTCCGCTTCGCTGACTTCTGCGCGGCGTGGAGGCGCTTGGCCCTTCGCAGCGCAAGAATCTGCGGGCTGCGGCGCGCATGCCACGCCATCACGATTCCGTTGAGCGTGAAGAAGTAGTGCCGCTCGGTCACGATCCCGGGTGAGTACTTCCCGATGTTCAGGTGCCAGAGGATCTTGCCGTCGGTGACGCGCATGGCGAACGTCTTCGCCTCCAACGTGGCCGTGAAGACCAGATTGCCCGCGACGAACGACCCTCCGAGGATCCGTCCCCCCAGGTAACGGTTCCACAGCACCTTGCCGTCGCTCGCGCGGAACGCACGCAGGCCGCCGTCGAAGCCTCCGATGAAAACGCGTCCGTCGGCGATCGCCGGCGTCGAGTAGCCGTAGCCACCGACGTGCGCTCGCCAGATGACGTGCCCCGTCTGCGCGGACAACGCGAAGATGTCTCCCGACCGCGAGATGGTGAAGATGCGATGGCCGTCCGTGGACGGGCTCGCGTAGAAACTCTCGTATTGCAGGACATTTCGGCGGAGATACGTGCTCCAGACCTTGTGCCCGTCGTTCACCCGCAGGCAGAAGATCGAGCCTGCGTACGTCGTGATGAAGATGTGATTCCGGTAGATCGATGGGCTGGAGTTGATCCGGCCGCCCGTGTCGTAGGCCCACTTGATGCGACCCGTTCTGACGTACACGGCGAACAGCCGGCCGTCGGTGGCGCCGAAGTAAGCGACGCGGCCGATCGCCACCGGCGAGGACTCGACCTTGCCTGCGACCTTGAGGGTCCACAGGAAGCGGCCGTTGAAGCGGTTGTACGCCGTGACGCGTCCGTCATGCGAGCTGACGAGCAGCCGCGGTCCGGCAATCGCCGGCGTCGACGGTTTCCGCGCGCCGAACCTCTGCCAGATGATGTGGCCGTTGTGCGAGTCGAGCGCGACCGTCCGGCCACCGAACGTGTTCACGTAAAGGATCCCACTGCAGTAGCTCGGCGGGTACTCGATGTAGCTGCGGAGGCCCGTCACCCAGAAGTGGCGCAGCGGCAGTCCGATGTTGATGTTCGGCCGCGCCAGCGTCCGCTGCGGATTTGAGCCGAAGCTGTTCCAGCACACCTTGTCGTCGACGAGGTGGTAGCGGCCCTTCTTTTTCTTCGGTTGCGTGATCGGCGCCGTGGCGTTCGTCGCCACCGACGCGGAGACTCCCTTCAGCTCGGTGTCGAGCTTTCCCGCCGGACGCTCCCGCGACTTGACGAACACAGCGACGGCCGCGCCCAGGACGAGCAGCACGACAACAGCGACGATGAGGAGAATCCGACGGCGCACCCGGCGCGACTAGTCTGCCAGCGGCGCTTGATGCTGCAGCTCGGCAGGTGTCCGACCCGGCTTTCCGTCCCGGGTCGGCTGCTCTACGAGCTGCGGGCTCGGGCGGGTCGGACTCCGCCGCGGCGGGGCGAGGAGCGCCCACGCGGCGACGGCGATCACGCCCCAGACGATCGGGTCTTCGAAGAAGCCCGCGTAGAACAACGAGTGGACGAGCAGGGTCAGGAAGACCGCTGCGGCGCCGAGACCGAGAGGTCGATTCACGCGCGTGAGCAGAACCAGCAGGCGAGTGGCGCCGGCGAGCAGCGCGACGTAGATGACGAAGCCGAGCAGGCCCAGCTCGGCTGCGACCGTGAGCGGTGTCGTGTGCGAACGGTCGCGCTTGGCCGAGAGCTGGGTCTTCGCCTCTTCCCGGCTGGCCTGCGGCTGTCCCCCGATCCCCACGCCGACGAGGGGATGGTTGGTGAAGACCACCCAGGTCACGCGTGCGAGGCGGGTGCGCCCGCTCGTGGCCTGGCGGGCCGAGTCGTTCACGGCCGTGGCTGCGACGAACACCGCGCCGGCAAGGACGCAAACGGCAGCGCCGACCAGAAGCACCTGCTTCAGAGCACGGCCTCCCAGGGCGTACGAGATCGCGACGCCGACCGCGAACAGAGCGACGAAGCTCGATTGAGAGTACGAGAAGAAGAGGCCCGCCCAGAGAAACGCGATCAGCGCCGCGCCCGACCAGAAGCCGATCCGGCCGAGCCAGACGGCGACGAGCAGCACGGCGATGGCGATGACCACGTGCCGTCCGAAGATGCTCGGATCCTTGAAGAGCGACGTGACGCGGAAATACGTCGTGTATGCATTGGCGCGCTCCACGTCGCCGGCGAGGAGGTGGCCGTGCGTCACCCGCTGGAAGAGCGCGACTGCCGAGAAAAGCCCGGCGAGCGCGACGAGGGTCACCGCGAGGGCTCGAGGATGCCAGCTGCGAAACGGCGTCCACACCACCGCCATCACGAGCGCAGAGAACGGGAACAGGAAGAAGAGCAGCTCGATCGTCCCCTGTCGGAGGTCTCTCGTCCACGTGAGCGAGATGCCCGCGAACAGGACGAAGGCGGCTGCCGGCACCGCGAGGAGCGTTGGGAGGTGCGGGGCTGCGCGCATTCGCACGGCTCTGAAGACGAGCGCCAGCATCGCCGCGGCGAGCACGGCGTAGAGCGGGACCAGCAGGTAGGCCTTCTGCGAGCCGATCGAGACGGAGATCCGAAACGGCGCGGCCGCGAGGAGGGCGATCGGCACGGCGGCCGGATAGCGGACGAAAGCGACGGCGCCGGCGCTCACGACCAGCAGCGCGAAGACCAGGGCGGCAAGGTGGAGCGGCGGGCTGACGAAGAGCTTGAGGTCGTGTCCCGGGATCAGGGCGACCGCGAGCCCGGCCTCGGCAAGGGTTGTGAGCCCGAGCCCGACGAGCAGCTGGACGCGCGACCTCGAGAGAAGCATTGCCGCTGCTCCGAGCCCGCCGAGAACCGCAAACACCTGAGCCAGGTCTCCATGGGGCATGGAACCCGCAAGACTACGGCGCCAGCCAGTACGGGTGTCGTGATAGGAAACGCCGCGTGATGGGAGCCGGGAAACGCGTGCTCGTCCTCGCGCCTCACACCGACGACGGCGAGTTTGGGGCGGGCGGCACGATGGCGCGTTTGGTCGAGGAGGGCGCGGAAGTGCGCTACGTGGCCTTCTCCATCGCAACCCGCTCGCTCCCGGAGGGCTTCCGGCCGGACACCCTCGCGCGCGAGGTAAAGGAGGCGACGGCCGAGCTCGGGATCAAGCCGGAGAACCTCACTGTGCACGACTTCGACGTTCGGACGTTCCCGGAGCACCGTCAGACCATCCTCGAGCTGCTGGTCGCGCTCTGGGAGGACTGGCGTCCGGACGCTGTCTTCCAGCCGAGCTTGCATGACATCCACCAGGATCATCAGGTGATCGCGGCGGAAGGGTTGCGCGCGTTCAAGCGAACGACGATCCTGGGCTACGAGATCCCGTGGAACAACTTCGACTTCGCCTACCAGGCGTACTTCGCCCTCGAGCAGGCGCACATCGAAAAGAAGGTGGCGGC
>JBKPEC010000224.1:0-13818 GCA_046728195.1 Actinomycetota bacterium | reverse complement strand
AGCGGGCCGGTCACCGGTCAGTGCCCGGCGGGCGCGACAACCGGCGCGGGATGCACCGGCATGGACGTGTTCTACAACCAGGCGGACACCGCAGCAGCAGGCCCGTTGACGTTCGGATCCGAGCTCCGGGTCACCGACCAGTCGTTCAACCCAAACCTGTGGGGCTCGATCAAGGCGATCACACCCTTCATCGGCGACTACGTCGGTCTCGCGGCGGACGCCACCACCGCCTACGCGGTCTGGACGGACAACCGCGACGAGAACCCGACGGCAAACGCGGCCGAGGACGCCGATCCGACCACCAATCCGCCGTCACTGATCAACGCACGCTCGCGAGACGCGAACGTCTACTTCGACAAGATCACGAAATAGAGCACTGGCGACGGAGCCGCTCCCGCGCAAGGCGGGAGCGGCTCCGCCCGGCTCGGGTCGTTACCGGAGTTGGCCGCGGATCGCGCCGCCCGTGAACGCGGTCGTGTGGTAGTTGACGTAATAGGCGCTTGGGTTCTGGCAGAGGTTCGCGCCCGTGGTGCCGGCGTTCGGGGTTGCCACGCCGCTCTGCTTGATGTGTCGCGCGCTGGTCGGCGGAGCAGGTGCCACGAACAGCGGGACGACAATCGGGCCGGCGACCCCAACGGGGGCTTGGTGGATGTGGCCGGCGACGAACGTTTCATGGTTTTTGTTGAGAATTTGGGTCTTGAACTCGATCGTGCCGTCGTTGCGGACCTTGATCAGCGTATGGCCCTTGGCGATCGAGGTCGAGCCGGTGGTCTCGTTCCCGGCGGATAGCCTCGAGTGCAGCACGCACATCACGCCGTTGCCGCCTTTCGCTTGGGTTACGCCGGCCGTCGGCAAAGCGACCGCGCAGGCGGCAGCAATACAGAGAAGCAAACGTCGCATCTGGCCTCACTCCTTCCGCAGTAGGTTGGGCCTCACTCGAAGCCTCCCCGGAACAGCGACTCTCTAACCTCATGCGTCAGAACACGGGTTCGCGGCTGCGTAGGCCCGGCTTAGATCGCGACGCGGATCTGGTCGCCGAGCTGGCGTGAGATCGCTGTCTCGCGCCCGTTCGCGCGGAGAATGAGCGGTCCGCCGAGAGGCTCTGCGCGAATGAGTTGGACGCGCGCCCCGGGCACGAGCGCAAGCATCACGAGGTAACGAAGCAACTCCTCGTCGCCGTCAGGGATCCGCTCCACCGTTGCTTCCTCGCCGGACCGTAGTTCGGTGAGCGGCTTCGACTTCGAGCGGAGGATCCTGAGTTTCGGGTCCGGTATTGGATCGCCGTGTGGGTCTTGGGTCGGGGATCCGAGCGCCTTGTCGATGTGGTCTTCGAGTGCCTCGGAGAGAGCGTGCTCGAGGCGGTCGGCTTCGGCGTGGACTGCGTCGATCCCGAGGTCGAGCGTTCGCGCCAGGTAGAGCTCGAGCAAACGATGGTGGCGGAGCAGCTCCAGCGCGATCCGCTCACCGCTCCGGGTCAGCCGCACGCCGTGATAGGGCTGGTGCTCGACGAGCCCGCGGGAAGCGAGCTTCTTCATCATGGCCGTAGCCGACGGGGGTGTGACGCCCATACGCATCGCGAGCGTCGAGGTCTTTACCTGCCCATGCTCCAGCTGCAGCTTGTAGATCTCGCGTAGGTAGTCCTGGACGGCATCGCTCAGATCCGCGATGTTCGGTTTTGCGGTGATGCTCACGCGACCAGGAGTCCGGTGACATACATGACGACGATCCCTGCGAGATAGCCCGCGATGACATACCCCGAGCGGAGACCGCCGGGGACGCGTCGCGCGACGTAACGGCCGACCTCGACGACAACCTGAAGCGCTGCACCAACGGCGAGCGCGAAAAAGAGGACGCCCAAGAGATCGCTGGTGAGGAAGCCGCCGACCCACCCGCCGACGATCGCCGGCCCGCCGGCGACGAGCGCAAGCACTGCGAGTCGGGAACGACTCACCTGCGCTCCGCCCGCGATCGGCGCGGCGATGCCGAGTCCTTCCGTGACGTTGTGCACCATGAACCCGACGATCAGAAAGGTTCCGAGTGCGAGCTCGCCGAGCGCGACCGACGAGCCGATGGCGAGGCCTTCGCCGAGGTTGTGAAGACCGATCCCGATCGCGACGAGCGTGGCCAGAGCCACCCCCTCGAGCGGTGCGCTCCGCTCGGACCGACTTCTGCTCGAAAAGCGTTGGGCAATGAAAGTCAGGCCGAGGTAGCTCGCCGCGACGCCGAGCAGGATCAGGCCGGTCCCCTGGAATCCGTTCGGGAGCTGCGCCTGGAGATCGAGGGCCTCCGCGAATGCGTCGAGGGCCAGGAAGGTGAGCAGGCCGGCCGTCAGCGCCATGAAGGCGGCGACCCAACGGGCATCGGCGCGGCGGAGCGACGGGAGCCAGCCGAGCCCGAGGGCCACCGGCACGACGCCCACCAGAAGGCCGATGATCGCGTAGCCGAGGAACCCGCGCGGGCTTGCGCCGCGCGTCTCGACCGCCGCCGGGACGTCGAATGTCGTCTGGATCCCGCTCGAGCTCGTTACGCCAACCGCGTAGGGGTCGCCCTCCACCCAGTGGAAGGGGACGATGATCGTGCTCGAGCGTAGCCGGCCGAGCGTGGCCGGCCCGTCGAGCCGGAAGGGGACAATGGCGTCGTCGACGGTGACGCTCGCGATCGTGAGCTTCGGCCGCTGAGGGTTCGTCACCCGGATTCTGATCTCGCCCGGCTTGAACTCGACGCGGCGGACATTGAACTCATCGGTGGAAGGGGGCGCACGCCCGACCAGGTCGAGCAACGAGGTGCCGCTCGTCGCGAAGAGCGCGACGACGCCGACGAGGAGAAGTAAGGGCAGGAGCGCCCAGAGCCGCCAAGGACCGGGAACACGCGAGTCGGCCGTGGTCGAGGTCGACGCCATTAGTCGATCACGTCGAAGAAGCCCATCCAGCCGAGCTCCGTGAACTCCGACTGGTGGGCATGGAACATGAATCGACCCGTGTTGGCGAAGTCGATCTCGATGATCCCCCGTTGCCCCTGGCAGAGCATGACCGTGTCCGTGTATTCGAAGTGGTCGCCCGAGCCCGTCGGGTAGTAGCGGAAGAAGTCACCGTGCAGGTGAAACGAGTTGATCGGGTCGAACTCGGTCAGATTCGCGATGTAGATCCGAACGGTCTGCGAGCGCTGGACGCGGATCGGGTACTTCGCGTAGTAGAAGGCGGGCCCGTTGACACCGTAGAAGTTGTTCTCGCCGTCGCCGTCGGTGTCGAAGCCGTTCAGCACCATCACCAGCTCCTGCGCCGGCTTACGCGGCGTCGGGGGGTCGATGATGAACGCGCCGTAGAGGCCCTTCGCGATGTGCTTCTTGAGCGGCGTCGAATGGCAGTGATAAAGCTGCATTCCGTAGGGGCGCGCTTGGAACTCATACGTGTAGGCGGCGCCCGGCCCGACGATCTCGAAGACGCCGTCCATGTTCGCCGGATGGATGCCGTGGAAGTGAATGGTGTGCGGGTGCGATCCTGCATTCGCGAAGGTGACGCGCAGCAGGTCGCCCTCGGTTGCCCTGATCACGGGTCCTGGGCTGGTGCCGTTGTACGTCCAGGCGGAGAAGAACACGCCCTTCGCGACCTCCAGCTGACGGTCTTCGGCCACGAGCGTGTATTCGCGTACGCGGCCCGGCTTGTGTGCCAAGGGCCTGGGCGGATGAAGCAGGTGAGTGAGATCGTCCGGCCCTCCCGGGGCAGGAACCTCGCTCCCGATCATGGCCGCATGGCCCATTGCGCCCATCGCCATCCCACCGTGCATGGGGTGCTCGGGATTTGCCGCGCTTGCCTCCCCCAGCGCCAGCTTCGCCAGCGGTACCGCCGCGACGGCCGGCGCCGCCGCGACCAGCAGCTGCCGCCGCGTCACGCGTGATTTAGGCATGGCTAAAGAATAGTTTCGACAGCGGCGACAAGCAAGCGGTCGGAGCCTGCGTTTGGGCGGCTGGCTGAGTGTGTGGTGCCCGAGGTGGCAAGCTGCCACCTCGGGCGGTAAGCGGGGCCTACCTGCTTGTGGGTGGCGCTACGGCGCCATCACGAACAGATTGTCCCCGGTGACGTGCTTGTTGAAGTTGATCCCGCGGGCGTTGACTTTGACGCCCTCGCTCGTCCCCGGCGGCGCCTGGCCGCCCGGGTCGTGGATCTGGCAGTTGACCTCGTAGAGCCCGTCGCCCTGTTCGCCGGTCGTCGAGGACGTGGCGTGAACGGCGAAAATCACGCGACCGCCGCAGAAGTTCGGCGGAAGTTCGATGCGGCCGTCCGGCGTCGTCACCTCGCCGCAACCGTAGAACTGGAACGCGACCAGCCGGGTCAGCGTGAATGTCCCGCTGTCCAGCACCGTCGTGCCCGCCATCAGCGCGAACGAGCCGCTCCCGTTCGCCGACTTGTCCGCAACGTTGAACGAGCCCTCGAGCTCGCTTTCCAAGGTCAAGCCGTTGGCAGCCGCAGTAACGGTCGGCTCGACGAACACCTCGAACGCCGACTTCGATGTTTGCGAACCGGCGCTGCCGGCAGTGACTGCAGCAACGGCGAGCAGGAACGCGAGCGCCACCGCAAAGCGTCTCATCTTCCCTCCTCTCCCCGTGGCAGGAGGGCTTGAGCCTATCCCCTTTGCCACGGTGGTTACAAGCTACGGCGAGGGGCCACTCACAAAGCGTGTTAGCGCTCGAGCCCAGCGACCTGCCACACGAGCGTGTGGTGAGCGAACGTCGGGCGAAGTCCTCGCTCCGCGAGCACACCGAGCATCGCGGCAGGAGGATGCGCGAAGCTTCGATACTCCTTGCGAAGCAGCCTGAAGACGAAGTTCTCGGCGCTGACGATCAGCCGCGACAGGACGTTCCGCGGCGGATAGCTGAAGACGAGGAAGCGCCGTGCACGCTGCGCGGCGGCGCCTAACAGTCGCTCGTAATCCGGATAGCAGCAGACGACTCGATGCAGGAGAACGATGTCTGCCGAGTCAACGCCCTCCGGATCGACGGCGATGTCATGCAGTCGCCGCTCGACGCGGCCCTCGAACGCGGCCTCGTGCAACAGGCGCTCCGCCTGCTCGTCGTACGCCGGCGAGAGCTCCAGGTTGACGGCGCGCGCGGCGCCTGCCTTCAGGAGCTCGATCTGAATGTCTCCGACGCCGCCGCCGATCTCGAGCACGCTCGCGCCCTCGATCCCGCGCGACTCGAGGAACTCGACCATCCGGCGCGCAGTCGCGTCGAGCCCTTTCTTCCGGTAGCGCCGAGCTGTGCGCCGCGCCAGGCGCGGCGTGAAGAACTTGTCACAGCCACGCGAATTGCAGCAACAGGGCACGGGAGAAGCTTATGCACCGCAGGCCACGGGGACGACCGCCCCGAGGGCCGCCCCGTAGCCAAATCCGGATCAGTTCGTCTTCGTCGTCACCTCGATGCTTGCGGCTCCGGCCTCCAGTGAGACGACGGTCGTGTGGCCGTCGTCCCAGCGGACGCGCAGGCGCGGCGGGTCCTCGGCGATGACCTCCTCGACGACACCCTTCCGCGGCGGCTGCGTGACACGCTCCGACTCGATCACGATTCGATCTCCCGCATGCGCTTTCACTCCACCACCCCCTCCGCCCCGACTCTACAGCCCGGCGCGCGCCCGCGCGGTTCGGGCCAGGCGCCTTGCCTCGCGCAGGGGCTCTGGTGTCCCCCTCGTTCCTGGGATTCCGCGCACGACGTCGACCGCAGTCTCGGCATCGGTTCGCCAGGCGGCGTGCACCGCGAGCGGACGGGTGCCGCGACACGTTCGCAGCCAGTAGCCCGCGCGCTCGCCCGCGACGTGGAACGGACTCGTCGCTCCTTCCTCGTCGGCCGGCCACTCGCCCTCGGCAAGCAGCAGGCGATGCGTGATTCCGATCGTCGGCAGGTCGAGCACTGCACCGAGGTGAAGCGCCAGCCCGGCGCGCCGGGGATGGTCGCGGCCGGTTGCGTTCACGAGGAGGAGATCCGGCCGTTTCGCAAGGTCGCGCACCGCCACTTCGAGCAGCACGCCCTCGCGAAGCGCGAGCAGGCCCGGCTCGTACGGCGCGCCGGCCTTGCCCGTGACGACGGCCGACGAGTCATGCACAACAGCGGCGCCGGCCCAGCCGGGATCGCCCGCCTCACCTGGACCAGTCTTCCCGTGCGCGAAGCAGACGAAGCAGCCGGCGATCTGGATGTCGCCGCTCGCCACGAAGAGCGGCGGCGTCTCACCCGCCAGCTGCACCTGCTCCCGGATCAGCTCGTCCGCGGTCGTCGGCCACGCGCGCACGAGGAGTAGGATCGCCCCGCCGCCATGACGACGTCGGCGCAACCCGGAAGTCCTGCCGATCTCGTCAGCGCCGCGCGCGCCTCAGGCGTCGAGGACGAGCGCCTGCTCGAGGCGATCGCAGCGGCGCCGCGGGCGGAGTTCATCCCGCCCGAGCTCGCGGAGTATGCCTACCACGACCGGCCGCTGCCGATCCCCCACGGCCAGGTGACGACGCAACCGTCGCTCGTCGCCCAGATGGTCGCGGCGCTCGAGCTGTCGCCGTCCGACCGGGTGCTCGAGATCGGCACCGGCTTCGGCTGGCAGACGGCCCTCCTCGCGCGACTTGTGGGCGAAGTCTGGAGCATCGAGCGCTGGGACGACATCGCGCGCGTCGCGCGCACGCACCTCGAGCGCCAGGGCGTCGACAACGCGACCGTGGTCGTCGGCGACGGCAGCGCGGGGCTCCCCGAGCACGCGCCCTACGACGGCATCCTCGTCGCCGCCGCCTTTCCGCAGGTCCCTGCACCGCTCGCCGAACAGCTCGCTGAAGGTGGCCGGCTCGTCCAGCCGATCGGACTGGGTGGAGCGGAGGAGGTCGTCCTGTTCGAAAGACGCGCCGGCAACCTTGCGCGGAGACGCCGCGTCACCCTGGCGCACTTCGTCCGGCTCGTCGGCGAACACGGCTTCGGTCCGTGAAGCTCGCGCTCGCAGGCGACACGATGCTGGGGCGCGCGGTCGGCCACCGGCTCATGCAGGACCCGAACCACGTGCTCTTTGCGCCGGAGCTGGTCGAGGTCATCGAGGACGCGGATCTGTTCGTGCTCAACCTCGAATGCTGCGTCTCCGCCCGCGGCGAGCCGGTGCCCGGCCGCGTCTTCCACTTCCGCGCGCCCCCGTGGGCGGCAGAGACGCTGGCCCGGCTCGGCGTTGACTGCGTCACGCTCGCGAACAACCACGTGCTGGATTTCGGGCCCGATGCGTTCCTCGACACACTCGCGCACCTCGACGCCGCCGGGATCCGAGTCGTCGGCGCAGGCACGGACCTCGGGCTGGCGCGGACGCCGGTGGTGCTCGACAGTTTGGCGGTCGTCGCCTTCGCCGACCATCCTCGCGAGTACGCGGCGACCAGCGATCGACCCGGCATCGCCTACGCAGACCTGCGCGATCGGCTGCCGGAGTGGTTGACGACGTTCCCGCAGGCCGACGTGGTTCTGGTCAGCCCGCACTGGGGTCCGAACATGACGACCGAGCCGCTTCCGTACATCCGAGATGCTGCAGACGCGTTGGTGAGGGCCGGCGCGACCCTGGTCGCGGGCCATTCGGCACACGTCTTCCACGGCATCGCGCCACGCGTGCTGTACGACCTCGGTGACTTCCTCGACGACTACGCCGTCGATCGCAAGCGACGGAACGACCTAGGGTTGCTCTACCTCCTCGACCTCGAGAGCGACCGCTTCGAAGCCGTCCCGCTGAAGCTCGACTTTGCGCAGACGCGCCTCGCGACGGACCATGACGCAGCCTGGATCAAACGGCGACTGACGAAGGCCTGCGCGGCGTTCGGGACGGAAGTCACCGAGGCAGACGGCCGGCTCATGGGACGCTGGCGCTGAGATTCACTCCGCGGCAGCTTTGGCGCCGAGCGCAGCGACGAGCTCTTCGGGACGCGTGCAGTCCGCATCGAGCAGCTCGACCGGCACGTCGTAGTCTGTGAGGTCGAGCGCGACCCGATCGACCCCCTCCGCCTTGAGCCAGAACGGCGCGCGCGTCGGCGGGATGTAGATCTTCTTCGGGTAGGCGACGGCGCCACGCCAGCCGCGCGTGCACTCGGTTACGCGCCCCCAGAGCGAGACGGTGCCGATGACGCGGTGCACGCTCAGCCCGTCCGCCCAGCTGCGTCCATCGAGGTATGAGGCAGCCTCCTGCGGATCCCGGGCGGCGTAGATGCCGCAGGCACAGTTGTGAGCGGGCGGCGCGTGCTCGGAGCGCCTGCGCCATGGAAGCGACACGGCACGGCGAAGACAGCGCGCGACGAGCTCGTTTCGCGCCGGCCAAAGCGTGTCGTAGACGACGCTGCGAAGGCGGAAGGCCTCGCCCTCGGGAACCACGAGCCAGGTTCGCCAGCCGATGGTCGGCTCGATGTAATCGGGTGCCGCAGTCAGGGTGCAGGCACCTTCTCGGGCTCGCTCGGCTCCTTCGTCGGCGAACGCCGGTCGGGCTCCGCAGGCTCGGTGGGGCGCTCGCGCGGTACGGGATCCTCCACCGGTTCAACGGTGTAGGTGCGCTCTGGCTTTCCGATCTCCACCAGTCCCCCCAACCCGAACGTACGTGCAGCAAAAGTGTGGCTATTGCGTGCGGGCTACGCAAGCCGAACGGCCGCCTTGTGCCGGATCGCTCATAGCCTCCAGAGGTGCGCGTGGCCGGGATCGACGGGACGAGGGGCGGTTGGGTCGCGATCGTGCTCGATGCGGGCCGCTTTGCGGGAGATTTCCTTTGTCGTCCGGTCGAGACGGACTTCGGCGAGCTCGCCGACGTGGCGGTGCTCGGAATCGACGTGCCGATCGGCTACGGCCCGCGCCGGGCCGACGCGGCTGCACGCGCCTTCCTCACCGGAGCCGCCAGCACCGTCTTCCCCACGCCGCCGCGGGAGCTGCTCGAGCGCCCCTTCGGGCCGGGTCTCGGCGTCTCGGCGCAGGCGCACGCTCTCGGGCCGCGGATCCTGCACGTCACCGAGCTCGCGCGCAGCGATTCCCGTCTGTACGAAGTTCATCCTGAGGTGTCCTTTCGCGCGATGAACGGCGGACTGCAACTACGACATCGCAAGAAAACGGCGGGCGGAGCATTGGAACGTACCGCTCTGCTGCGTCAACACGGGATCGAGCTCGACAACCTGGAGAAGTCGGCTTCGGCGCCGCTCGATGACGTTCTCGACGCCGCCGCCGCAGCCTGGTCCGCACAGCGAATCGCTGCCGGGAACGCACGCTCGCTGCCCGACCCGCCGGAGGTCGTGTCCGGCTCTTCGGTGGCGATCTGGTACTGACGGACTTTCCACAGGCCACGGGTCTTCCACACGGGCGCCGTGGGAAATTCGTCCGCATCGTCCGGCGATTTCCTCGCGCTTTCCACATGCGATGAACAGGGTGAGAGGCGCATCCTCTGCAGATGACCGCCGTCCATCCCCAGTCCGATGTCGATCGCTTGAGAGACCGGATCGGCGAGTTGGTGCGGGAACGGCAGGAACTCCGAACAACGGGCGCGGACCGAGAATCCCTCGAAAGAAATCGCATCCAGCTCGTCCGGCGGCAGTCTGAACTCGGCCGCGCCCTGATTAGCTACCACTCGGCTTAGAACCTCTGACGGAAATGAACACGCGCCGGCGCGTCACGGCGGCCCATGCTTCCTTTCGTTAGAGCTTCTGTCCGAACCAAGCCGCCGACATTGCTCTTGTCCGGGCGGGCGCGTAGGCTGCGCGTCCCATGCCGCTCGTCCACGAATGCCAGGAGCCCGGCTGCAGCACACTCACGATGGGCGCTCGCTGCCTGGAGCACGAGCAGCTAGCGCGTACGCGCGTGGCGGTGCGCATCGGCGCGTTTTCGAAACGCTTCAAGGCGCCCGCGATCGGGTTGGCGATCGCAGCCGCCGCCGCGCTTGCGGGCCGCGCTTCGCGCTCCGGCTAGGCCATGGGGCGGATCGTGCTGGTAGTCGCGATCGGCGTCGGTCTCGCCGGCGTCGCCGCCGTGGCCCTCTCTGAGGCAGGCGCAATCAGTTCCGACACCTCGGCCGACATCGTCGTCGTGAGCCTGGCCGCGACCGTTGCGATCGTCGTCGTCGGATTCGTCCCTACGGCGACGCTTTCGTCTTGCGCGTGACGGCATGTTCGTCGGGCTCGCGACTCTCGGCGCGTGGTTCCTGCTCCTCATGTACGCGCTCGCCCAGGACACGCCCTAGGCCAGGTCGTTGAGCTCGAGCAGGAGCTTGCGGAGTTGAGAGAAGCCTTTCCTGCCGAGGCGCTTTGACCAGTCGGCCTCGACTTCGGCGACTGCCTCGCGGATCACGCGAATCGCAGCGGTCCCGCGGCGCGTGAGGGCGACACGCTTCGAGCGCAGGTCGCCGGGATCGGGCCGCCGCTCGAGGTAGCCCAGGCGCTCGAGCTCGCCGAGCTGGTAGTTCAGAGCCTGTTTGCTGATTCGCAGCCGCGTGGCCAGCTCGCTCGGCCTCGCACCTTGTGGTCCCGGGTACTGGAAGACGTTCAGGTGCGCCGCGTCCAGATCGTCGAAGCCGTGCTCGTGCAGCCGATCGAGCATGTGCTCCTGCACGGCCTCCCAGGGGGAGCGCAGGAGCGCGCCGATCAGCGGCGGCCCAAAGGCCTCGGAGTTAGTAAAATCACTTGACGGATTGCGCTCGGCCATATAAGGTCAAGTCACTTTACCATCCACGCAGTGGGAGGAATCCACGATGACGACCAGCACAAGAGAAGAGATCAAGGTCGGGCAGATGGCGATCCGCTTCCTGATCGAGGGTGAGGAGACGGGACGGTCGGTCGCAGTCTTCGAGTTCGACGTTCCTGCCGGCTCGAAAGTCGCCGCCGCGCACAGCCACGACGCCTACGACGAGACGATCTACGGGCTCGAGGGAGTACTGACGTGGACGCTCGAGGGCGACGCGACCGACGTCGGTCCCGGTGAGACCCTCTTCATTCCTCGGGGTGCCGTGCATCAGTTCGACAATGCGTACGCCACAGATGCCAAGGCCCTAGCGGTTGTCACCCCCGGCATTCTCGGGCCCGACTACTTCCGCGAGGTTGCCGCCGTCCTCGACGCTGCGGCCGGCGGCCCGCCGGATGTGGTCGCGCTCGGCGAGGTCATGCGCAGGCATGGGCTCACGCCCGCCTCTTCTTGACCAGCAAGCTCAGGCGGCCTTGGGTTCCGCGGGTCGGCTGTAACGGGCGATCAGAGCGTAGGAAAGTTGCCGTTGCTTGCCAACGAGCTCGAGTCGGTTCGATTCGAGCTCGGCGCGACCCGCGTCGCGGTCGTGCAACGCCTGCCGCTCCTCGACGAGCTTGCGGACCGCTTCCTGAAGACATTCGACCTCAGCCATCTTCGCGTCGGGCCGTGTAGGCGTACGGATGGTAGAAGGCGTCGATTGCATCGGCTGGTGCGACCTCGACGCGAAACCCCGTGCCCGTTAGGCGATCGCGGACAGAAAGCTCAACCCGATCACTCTCGGGATGCCAGAGCAGGAGAACCTCGTCCGCCCCACTCCGCCGCTGGGCCAGTTCTCTAGTCGGTTTGTGTTGTGTGAGTTCACCCTTCATGAGAATCCCTTCCGTGGTTCAAGCGGGGCCTCCGTCCATGGAGGCCCCGCGTCCTGTTGGATGACGTGTCGCTACGGGATGAGTACGCCGTCCACGAAGTGCTGGATCGAACCGGCCACCAAGCCCGCGAAGCTGACCGTGTCCGCCCCGGCAAGCGTGTTGACATCAAGCCGGTCAGTCGCGCCCTCCGAATGGAGGATCTCCGTTGTCGCGGCAAGACCGCTTACCTTCACGACCTGTGTGTCGCCACTGACGTCGATTGAGTCGTTGCCGTTGGTGCCGTTGACGACGACATGATCGGCCGCGCCGTCGCCGGCCCCACCGCCAAGGGTGCCCGCGAGATCCACGTTCACGCTGGTGACGTCGGTCCCGGTCAGGTCGTTGACCGTGACCAAGTCGGCGCCGCCGAGGGCGTTGAAGTCGACGCGCTCGACGCCGGCAGTCTCCATCGTCACGTTGCCTGGGTTACGGAAGAACTTGAGGCGACTTCCGTTCGCAGACAGGTCGACCTGCTCGGACGCCGCGGCGCCGTTGAACACCATCGTGTCGGCACCCGTCTGCCCTTCGACGGTGTCGCTGCCGTCGCCCGGATCCCAGATGAACGTGTCATCGCCGGCACCGAGCACCGCCAGATCGTTGCCCCCGTTGCCGTCGATCGAGTCGTTTCCGTCACCGCCGAGCAGCGTCTCGACGCCCTTACCACCGGCGATCGTGTCGTTCCCGGCACCGCCGTCGATCGTCGTCGGGATGGTGTCCGTGAACGAGCCGTTGCTCTCGTCGATGCGCACGGCGTCGTTGCCCGACCGCGCGTTGACGGCAATCTTCTGGATCTTGCTGCGATCGAAGCTGAAGTCGGGCGAGCCGTCGTCACCGACGTCGACCTGGAGAATGCCGGACTGGCCGGCCTGCAGGCGAAGGGCGATCTTGTCGCTCGCCTTGGTGCCTCTGATCGTCAACACACCCTGCCTGAGCTTCGGACGCTGGAACTTGGTCGCCCTGGGCGGATAGGAAGGCTTGCCCGCCGTGCCGGCATGCGCGGCATTTCCCGCTTCGGCTGCGATCCCGGTCGCAGCGGCCACGGCGACGGCCAAAGTCGCCAGCCACACGGGACGTACTCTGCGATTGCTCATCTGTGCATTTCTCCTTTCGAGTGAGCCACCTGCGGCTCGATGAATTGCGTTGTCTTGGCGATGCTGGAGACGGCGGACCAGGATTCGCACCGTGGCGACCCCCCTGTCTTTGCCTTCAACAGCAGAGCGCGGAGAGAAAGACCGCTCGACGCCCGGCGGCCGCGGAAGGAATGGCGGCCACCAGGCGTCGAGAGGGAAGCGCTACGCGCGGTACGGGTACGGGTAGGTGCCGCCGGAAGGCGAGGAGGAGGGGCTCGATGCTCCCCCCACGACGGCGACACGCCAGACGCCGACATCCTTGAAGCCGTTGCCCTTGACGTCGCCGCGCTTGTGGTCGCCGGCGAAGGCGTACAGCGGCCCGCCCTTGTAGGCGACCTGAATCCGTCCGTCCGGCCGCTTGACGGTCGAGAGGCCGCGCGCGCCGGTCGGCGTCGTGCCTTTGGCGACAGTAAGCGGCTTCCACAGCGACAGGCACCCCGAGTCGGTGCAGATGAATCTGCCGTGCCGCTCGGCGCTGAGCGAGTAGAGCGACCTGCCGCTACGCGTGACCAGGATCGTGTTGTGCAGTGTGTTGTTCTTCGCCGTCATCACGACGCGTGCGCTGTGAGAGCCGGCGCCGAGCGCCGATGCAGCGAACATTGCGCCAACGACCGCCGTGACTAGCAACGATCGCCCGAACGTAAGCGTTCTCATGTCCTTGCCTCCTTGCGGTAGTGGGCTCGTGCTCGAGCCCGGGATCAGACGTCCGATTCTCGAAGGCCGGCACGGCGATTCGCACCGTGGCGACCCTCCTGTCTTTTGCGAGCGCAGCTCAGGAGACGCGGAAGCTGCCGTGCATGAAACTGGCGTGCGGGTCGCACACGAAGCGGTAGCTCCCCTTCTTCAGCCTCAGCACGAAGCTCTTCGCCCCTGTGAATTCCACGCCCGTGAGAACGCGATTCAGACCGGGTCCGCTGAGGTGAAAGTCGTGAATGTCCGCGCGGTCGCTGATGACGAAGCGGTACGGCATTCCGGCCTTCAAGTTCGTCACTCTCTTGCCGTTCATGGTCAGCCCGATCGTGAAACCGGGGCCAACCGTGCCGTTGACGGTCTTCGGCGTAGCGGCCGAGCCACTGCCCACCAC
>JBKPEC010000223.1:0-11715 GCA_046728195.1 Actinomycetota bacterium | reverse complement strand
GCAAATGAGAGATTCGTCTGTCAAGAGGACTCGGAAGACCCCGAGCCGGCGAGAGCTGATCGAGCGTCTGAGCATCGCCATTCGCGCCTCGCAGAACATCTCCGACGCATTCGACGAGAAGGTCGCCGAGCGCCTCGGTATCAACCGCACAGACCTGCGCGGCCTCGACATCCTGAACCAGCGGGGCTCGATGACCGCAGGTCAGCTCGCAGAGGCGATGCATCTGACGAGCGGTGCAATCACCACCCTCCTCGACCGGCTCGAGAAGGCCGGTTATGCCCGTCGCGTCCGTGACACGGACGACCGGCGGCGTATTCTCGTCGAGCTGACGCCGCTGGCAGAAGATGCGGCGTCGTTGTACGACCCGCTGTTCCACGGCTCTGTCGAGCTGCTCAAGGAGCGAACGGACCGGGAGCTCCAGGTGATGATCGACTTCCTCGAGCGCGGGCACGAGATGGTGGAGCTGGAGCTCGAGAAGCTCGAGCGCGAAGAGAAGTGAGGTGGGGGAGCCGAGTCGGCTCCCCCAGTGTTCGTTCGGCTTACGCTGCGAGATCGAGAGCGGGCTCTACCTGCTGTGCCGGCTCCACCTGCTCGAGCTCGTCGCGGCGGATCAGCGTCAGTGCGGCCACGATGCCGAGTCCCGCGATGATCACGCCTGCGTAGAACGCACCCTGGAAACCGTGCACGAGCGCGGCCGCGTGCGTCGAGCCGTTCGCGAGCGCGTGGTCCGTCCGCGAGGTCGCGATCGTCGAGAGCGCAGCGATCCCGAGTGCCCCGCCGATCTGCTGCGAGGTGTTGATCAGGCCGGAGGCGAGCCCGGCCTCGTGGGGCTGGACTCCCGCGAGCGCCGCGATCGAGATCGGCACGAACGAGAAGCCGATGCCGACGGCGATCAGCAGGAAGCCCGGCAGCAGATCGATCAGATAGGAGCCGTCGACCGAGACCTGCGTGAAGTACACGAGGCCCGCCGTCAGCGTTGCCATCCCGATCACCAGCACCGGCTTCACGCCGATGCGTGTCACGAGCTGCGCGGCGATCGCCGACGTGAAGATCGCCGTTCCCGCGACGGCCAGGTAGCCCACGCCGGTCTTCAGGGCCGAGTAGCCGAGCACCTGCTGCATGTAGAGCGTCAGCATCAGGAACATCGAGAACAGCGCCGTGCCGAGGATGAAGCCGGCCACATTGGCGCCGCTCACCGTCTTGGTCCGGAGGATGCCGAGACGCATCAGTGGCTCGCGATGGCGCAGCTCCCAGACGACGAAGCCGACGAGGAGCGCGAGCGCCCCCACGAAGAAGCCGACCGTCTTACCCGCCAGCCAACCGTCCTGGCCCGCCTGCGTGATCGCGTACACGAGCGCAGAGAGGCCACCGGTCACGAGCACCCCGCCGAGGGCGTCAAACGACTTGACGCGCGCGTCGCGGCTCTCCTGAAGCAGCACCGGAGCCAGCACGAACGCGATCACCCCGACCGGCACGTTGACAAAGAAGATCCACGACCAGCTGAGCGCCTCGGTGAGGATGCCGCCGAGCAAGACGCCCGCGGCGGCGCCGAAACCGCCGACTGCCCCCCAGACGCCGAGCGCGATATTCCGCTCGCGGCCTTCGGGGAACGTCGTCGAGAGGATCGACAGGGCCGCCGGTGTGATGACAGCCGCTCCGAGACCCTGGAGCGCACGGGCCGAGATCAGCGACGTCTCGGACCAGGCGAGCCCGGCAAGGAGTGAGGAGACCGTGAAGAGGACGATCCCAGCGAGGAATATGCGCCTGCGCCCCAGCAGGTCCGCCGCCCGTCCACCGAGGAGCAGGAAGCCGCCGAAGGTGAGCGCGTACGCACTGATCACCCACTGAAGGTTCTGTTCGGAGAAGCCGAGGTCGACCTGAATCGAAGGCAAAGCAACATTCACGATTGCGATGTCCAGGACGACCATGAACTGGACGACGCTCAGGAGCGCCAGGGCCAGCCATTTGCGTCGATCGGAAGCCACCATGTCGTCCACTTTCCTTTCGTGCGAGGAGGGACTTGCAGCCTAGCAGGATCTACTTGCTTTCTGCAAGTAGATACTTCACAACAGCAAGGGGTCGCGCTACACTGCCTGCATGAGCAAGCGCTACGACCAGTACTGCCCCGTGGCTCACGCCCTCGGGCTGGTCGGCGAGCGCTGGTCCCTGCTGATCGTGCGGGAGCTCATGCACGGCCCCAGGCGCTACACAGACCTGGCCGGCAGCCTGCCGGGCATCGGGACCAACATCCTCGCCGCGCGGCTCAAGGAGCTGGAGACCTGCGGGATCGTCTCGAAACACCGCCTCGATCCGCCCGCTGCCTCGATGGTCTACGAGCTGACTCCGTACGGCCTCGAGCTCAAGTCGGTGATGCGCGCGCTCGCGCTCTGGGGGCTCCGGTCGATCGGACCGCCGACGGACGAGGACGACTTCGCTCCCGGTTGGCTCTACGACGCGCTCGACACGGCGTTCGCAGCAGCCGCGCCGGCGGGCTCGTTCGAGTTCCGGATCGGCCGGGAGGTCGCCGGGATCGTCGACGGCGTGGCGCACGACGGTCGGGTGGAGCAGCCCGACGTGGTCGTAGAGGCGGACGTCCAGGCGTTCTACTGGCTCTTCGTCGAGCGGCGCTCCAAGGGCATCAAGGTCAAGGGAAACCGGGAGCTGTTCGCACAGCTCCTCGATGCCGCCGCCGGGCCCGCGCAGCCCGCGCCCGCCTTGGCCTAGCCGCAGCCAAGAGCCTCTAACCGGCGATCCACTGCCTCGGCGTCCGGCACCATGCCCTTCCGCTCGAAGGACTCAACCGCGCGTTTGTAGGCGGCGCACGCCTCATCGGTGCGACCTGCGAGCTCCATGACCTCGCCAAGGGTCAGGGCGGCCTCGCCTCGCTGCATGTGCCAGTCGGTCGTCTCGACTACATCCAGAGCTTCGCGCGCGAGGCGCTCGGCTCCCTCGAACTCACCACGCTGTGCGAGAACGCGCGCCCGGAGGACCCGCCAGCGGAAGGCGGCGTCGAAGTCTCCCGGCAAGGCGAGCTCGGCGAGGCGGCTAGCGGCCTGCTCGACTTCGTCCCAGCGCCCCTGACGGTAGAGCGCTTCGCCCAGCATCCCAAGCATCGTGGACAGAAATCCCCGCTCGTCCAACTTCTCCAGCTCTGCCACCCCTTGGCGTGCAGCCGTTTCACCATCGGCGATGCGGCCTGCTCGAAGTGCCTGGTTGGCCTTGCTCATGAACGACGCCGCTCGGAGCAGCTCGTTGCCGAACTGGGTGTAGAGCTCGACGCCGCGCTCGTGATCTCTCTGTGCAGCCTCATCGTCGCCCATGAAGGAGAGATGGAGGGCGCGCGCCATCCGGAGCGGCGGTTCGACCGATGTTCCGGCGTACTTGTCGAGCAACTCGCCGCACGCCCGCGCACCGTCGGGGGCGTAGACCCAACCCCACGCCTGCAGGAGAGTGCCGGCGCCTGCTGCATCCGCTTCAAGCCGGCGGCTGCCCGATCGGCGTGCGTATTCGACTGCGCGCCGGTACGACGCACCGCCCGCCTCGGAGTGGCCGAGCCAACTCTCCAACGTTGCTGCGGCGAACCAGCCTTCGGCCAGCGCAGTCGGATCTCCAAGCTCCTCGAGCTCGGCTACCAGCCGCTGCACGAGGCCAAGTCCGCCGTCCACGGCGCTCCCGCCCGTGTGAGCCTCGGAGTAGATCCGCGCGATCTGTCCCCGCAGCTCATACGCAAGCTCACCCGCCGTCCGAGCTTGGTCGACCACCTCGTCGAAAGCTGCCCTCGCCGGCTCGAACTCGCCGGCGTCAAGCAGGGCATTCCCCTGCTCCATGAGACGCTCGAGACGGACCGTCTGGTCTGGCGTCAGGAGCTCCGTCGCGCGGGAAAGAAGGTTGATCGCGGCGGGAATGTCGCCGCGCTCGTAGGCTCGGTGGCCGGCTCGTCCCAGGAGTTCGCCCGCGCGGAGGGCGAGCGCCTGCAAGCCCTCGTCGGCGCGTCCAAGCTGCTCCTTCAAGCGGAAGGCCTGCTCCAGGTGGTAGCCGACGATCTCGTCGTACTCGCTGCGATGCGCCTCGAGCCAGAGCCCGAACTGCTCGTGCAGCTCCGCCCGTAGCTCCTTCGGCATGCCGTCATAGGCGGCGTCACGGATCAGCTGGTGGCGAAAGCGGTACGCGTCGTCGAGCGGGAAGATGGGCGAGCGGTGCGGCCGGATCAGCTCCTTGCGCACGAGCCCCGGTAGCGCCGACGTCTCGCCTCCGATCTCCGCAAGCGCCGTCCGCCAGAACTCCTTGCCGATCACCGACGCGCGCTCCGCCGCGACGCGTTCGGGCGAGGGAAGTTGCTCGAGGCGCGTCGCCAGGAGGGCCTGAATGGTCGGTGGGACGGCGATGTCACCGTTCCCGGTGCCGTCTCCCTGCGCGATGAGGGCGAGCATCTGCTCGACGAAGAGCGGGTTCCCCTCGGCCGCGGCCGTGATCCGCGCACGCAATGCAGTGGACAGATCGCGGCCGACGAGCAAGTTGTCGATCAACGTCTCGGCGTCGGATTCGGAGAGCGGCTCCAGAAGGATCGTTGCCGCGTTGAGCTTGCCGCCGCCCCAACCCGGCCGGGCGTCGAGTAACTCGGGTCGCGCCACGCACAGCAGCAGAATGGCCGCTTCGCGGCTCCAATCGGCGATGTGGTCGACGAGATCGAAGAACGTTGGCTCGGCCCAGTGCAGGTCGTCGAGAACGAGGATCAACGGACGGCTCTGAGCAAGGAGCTCGAACAGCATCCTTCCTGCACGAAACGTGTCCTCGCGCGCGACGACCGCCTCATCCGCGACACCGATCGCCGCAGAGACGTCGTTCAGCAGCTTCCGGCCGTGCGGATCGTCTGCGAGCACTCGGCCGAGATCGCCGTCTGTGGCGATCTGCTCGAGGATCTCGACGAGGGGGAAGTACGTGATCCCGTCGCCGTAGGCAAGGCAGCGCCCGCGCAAGACGATTGAGTCCGGTGCGGACGCAATGAACTCGTACACCACACGCGACTTGCCGATACCCGCCGGACCGAGCACGGTGAACAGCTGGCACGAGCGGTCGCGCACAGCACGGCCGTAGGCCTGACTCAGCTGCTCGAGCTCGCCCTCGCGCCCGACGAAGGGTGCGTCGAAGCGCCGCTCGAACGCCGGCGCATCAGCTTGCACTCCGAGCAACCGAAAGGCGATGAGCGGCTCCGACTTTCCTTTGGCGTCGACCGCAGCGACAGATTCGAAGTCGAGCGCCGTCTGCGCAAGCTGTCGGGTCGTGTCGCCGATGAGGATGTCGCCGGGCTGCGCAGCTTGCTCGAGCCGCGCGGCGACGTTGACCGCGTCCCCCGTTGCGAGCGTGCCGCCTTCGTTCGTCACCACCTCGCCGGTGTTGATCGCCATGCGGACCTGCAGCTCCGTGCCGAATTCCCGGTCGAGCGCCTCGTTCAGATCCACTAGCTCGTCGCGAAGCTCGACGGCCGCACGTGCGGCACGCAACGCATCGTCCTCGTGCACGACCGGGATTCCGAACACCGCCATGACCGCGTCGCCGATGAACTTCTCCACCGTGCCCCCGTGACGCTCGAGCACGGTACGCGCCACGGCGAAGTAGCGTTCCATGACGCGGCGGAGAGACTCCGAGTCGAGACGCTCGCCGAGCGAGGTCGAGCCGGTGACGTCGCAGAAGAGGATCGTGACGACCTTGCGCAGCTCGCGGACCTCCTCGACTGCGAGCGGCGCTCCGCAGGAGTCGCAAAAGCGCGCTCCGGCTCGATTGTCTCGCCCGCACGCCGCACACGTCGCCACGGGTGAAGCCTAGGTAGCGCTCGAGCCCCGCTCAACCGGGAGCAGCACCTCCGGCACGCGCGAGCGCAAGATGCTCTCCGCCTCGTCCACCGTCCGTCGCACGATCTCCTCGGCGGGTAGCACGGAATCGATGAGCCCAGCGGACTGTCCGAACCACATCAGCCTGTAGTCCGAATCGGAGCCCTCGGACGCCTCGAGCTTCGCCCACACGGCCTCGCGCCGGCGTCGTAGCTCCGGCTCACGGCCCACCCACTCCTCGATGAAACGCGTTCGCCTCACGCGCGCCCACGCACCCGGCCAGTCGCGACCGCTTAGCGTGTCGCTGATAGTCGTGACCAGCGTGTCGTCGCCGCCACTGTCGACGATCGCGGCCTTGTATGCGTAGTCGACCGGAGCTTCATCGCTGGCGAGGAAGCGCGTTCCAAGCAGGATCCCATCGGCGCCCAGCATCAGCGCAGCCGCCAACCCGGCGCCGTCGACCAAGCCACCTGCCGCCAGGACCGGGATCGGCGCCACGGCCTTCACAACCTGAGGCACGATCACCACCGTCCCGATCTCGCCGATGTGTCCCCCGGCCTCGTTCCCCTGAGCGACGATCGCGTCCGCGCCGGCCTCCGCGGCGCGCACTGCATCGTCGACGCGCGGAACCATGTGCATGACGCGGACCCCGCGCTCGTGCGCTCTCGCGAAGATCGACGCGAGATCCTGGTCGTCTCGCGGCCACGCGGTCGACAGGACCGCCGGCTCAAGACTCAAGACCTCGTCCACGCGATCCTCGGTTGCGTGTAGGAGCAGATTTACCCCGATCGGCTTGGAGGTGAGCTCCCGCGCACGCTGGGCCACGGTCCGGAGCTCGTCGAAGGAACGAACGATGCTCCGAGGACGCCGAGCCCACCGGCCGCCGACACACGCCCGATCAGCTCGCCACCGGTGTGGCCGCCGCCCATGCCAGCGCTCACGACGGGATGTTCGAGTCCGAGCAGGTCGGTGAAAGCCGTCCGGATCATGACCTCACGAGAACGGCGCGAGCGACTCCGCGCCGATGTCGGCAAGCGAGGCGCAGCCGGCCAGGCCCATGGTGAGGTCGAGGTCGGCCACGAGGTTCTGGATCACCTCGCGCACCCCGGCCTCGCCGGCGATCGCGAGCCCGTAGCAGTACGGCCGTCCGATCAGGACCGCGGTTGCTCCAAGCGCAATGGCCTTGAAGACGTCCGCGCCGCCGCGGATTCCGCTGTCGAACAAGATCGGCACGCGACCGCGCACGGCTTCGACGATCGCGGGCAGCGCGGCGAGGCTTGCGATCGAACCGTCGACCTGTCTTCCGCCGTGATTCGAGACCACGATCCCATCGACGCCGTAGTCGAGCGCCCGCCGAGCGTCGTCCGCATGAAGAATCCCCTTCAAGAGGATCGGCAACTCCGTCGCGTGCCGAACAACCTCCAGGTCGTCCCATTCGAGCGACGGCCGCACGAACACGTCGACAAACGTGCGGACGGCTTGCCGAGGTCGGGGCGACCGCAGGTTCGCCCAGGTCGAGCCCGGATAGAGGCGGGCAAGACGCCAGAGTGCTCGGATCGCGCCGGGGGTCACGGCTCCGCGCTCCGGCGGAGCGGCCTCGTCGACGAGACGCTGGAACACTGGATCGCTGACGTACTGCGCAATGCCCCTACCGGCAAGGAACGGCAAATAGCCGAGATCGAGGTCGCGTAGACGCCAGCCGAGCATCGTCGTGTCCAGCGTGACGACGATCGCGCCGCAACCGGCGCGTTCCGCGCGGGAGACGAAACTGCGGACGAGCTCGTCCGACGTACTCATGTACAGCTGGAACCAGCGAGTTGCATCGCTCATCGCGGCGCAGCACTCTTCGAGCGGCTTCGACGCCTGGCTGGAGAAGATCATCGGCAGCCCCTCCGCTGCGGCGGCTCTCGCGACTGCAAGATCGGCTTCGCGATGGGCCATTTCGAGGACTCCGACCGGCGCGATCAAGATCGGCGCGGGAAGCGTCCGGCCGAAGAGCTCGACCTCGAGCCTTCGCGTCGCGGCCCCGCGCAGCATGCGCGGCACGATCTGCACGCGATCGAACGCGCGGCGGTTCGCCTGCATTGTGGTCTCGAGACCCGCTCCGCCGGCGATATAGGCAAAGCCCTCCTTGCTCATCGAACGGCGCGCGGCGCGTTCGAGAGCGGCCGCGTTCTGCGGCACGCGCGGCTTCCGGCCCCGCACGCCCTCGAGGTAGATATCGGCCTGCCGTTGGCGGCCGTAGCTGCTTGCGGCCACGGCGCGACTCTAGGCCCGCAATCGGTGGAAGTCGAGCGCGCGACGCTTACGCTTCCCCTGTGGCGAGGCGGGCACTCATCGTTCTCGGAAGCAGCCGCCAGGGTCGTGACGGCACGTACCGCATCAGCGCGGTGTGCAGACGCGTCGTCACCCATGCCGAGCGGATCGCCGAACGCAGGCGGCCGGAGGTGGTCGTCTTCAGCGGCTGGGCACCGGCGGGCGGCGCGTCGGAAGCCGAGCAGATGCGCGCGCTCTGGCGTCGGCAGGAGGGCGAGATCGTCCTGGAGGAGACCGCCTCGACGACCGCGGAGAACGCCGTGCGGACCCTTCCCTTGTTGCTGGACCGTGACATCGGCGAGGCGCTGGTCGTCTGCTCGCCTCTGCACCTGTACCGCGCACGCTGGTTCTTCAGGCGCCTCTACGGGACCCACGGGATCGACATGAGCTTCGACGCACCGCGGATCCTCCCGACGCCGTCGAGCTTGATGTGGGAGCTCGGCGCGCTCACGGTGCGCGGGCGCCAGCTGCGCGCGGCGCGGGATGAGCTGAAAGGACGGGCGGCCGAACATGAGTGACACGGTCGTCTTCATCCCGGCGTGGAACGAAGAGGAGAACCTCCCAGCCGTCCTCGAGGACCTCGAGCGAGAGTTGCCGGATGCAGACGTGCTCGTGGTGGACGACGGCTCGACCGACGGTACGGCCGAGACCGCGCGACAACACGGTGCAGAGGTGCTGTCGCTCGGGACCAACCGCGGCCTCCCGATCGGGATCGCCTCCGGCTACCGCTGGGCGCTCGAGCACGGCTACGAGTACTGCGGACGGGTCGACGCCGACGGCCAGCATCCCGCAGCGGAGCTCGCACGACTGCTCGCCCTCGTCCGCGCCGGCGTCTGTGACGTCGCGGTCGGCTCGCGGTTCGTCTCCGGCGAGGGGTATGAGCCCTACCGCTACGTCCCGAGTCCAGCTCGGCGTCTTGGGACCGCATTGCTTCGCCGGGGCATGAGACTCGCGCTCCGGCGTCCGTTCGCCGACGCGACGAGCGGCCTCTACGCCGTCAACGCCAAGGCGCTGCCGCTGCTCGCCGAGCCCTTCCGGACGGAAGCACCGGAGGTCGAGGCGCTCCTGCGGCTCGGGGACGCGGGACTGCGGGTGGACGAGGTTCCGGTCCGGATGGAACAGCGGGCGGGAGGCGAGTCGAAGCTGCGCGGCAGAAAGGCTCTGAGGGTCACCATCACGGTGATCGGCACACTCCTCGCTGCCCGCCTGCTCTGGGGACGCCGCTCAGGCTGACGCACGACTCTCGCGCAGCGCAGCCAGCAACTCCTGGTGGCGCCGCTCCTCGTCGGGCATTCCCTCCTCCGCCGGCGAGCGGTAGCGGGCGAGCAGCGCGTTCACCGGCTTGACGATGAAGAAGAACACCGCAGCCGCGATCGCGACGAACTGGATCACGTGTGTGATGAACGACCCGTAGCGAAACACCGCGTCGTTGATCGTGAACGTCAGGTTGCTGAAGTCGGGCTTTCCGATGATCGCCGCGATCACCGGCATGACCAGGTCGTTGACGAGCGAGTTGACCACTGCCGCGAACGCGAGGCCCATCACGAACGCGACGGCCAGCTCCAGAATGTTCCCGCGCAACAGGAAGTCGCGAAACTCCTTCAGCATCTTCCTCTCCTCCCTCGACGGCTTCGACAGCGGAGACTCTAAGTAAGGCGCTTCGTCCAGGAGGAGGAGCCGACAATCGGCTGGGAGGACGACCCCGAATCGGCACGACGGCCGAAGACGCTGCGCGGGCAGGGCTCTAGCCTCGGAACGACCCGGAAGGAGGATGGAGATGAGCAAGATCGAGCGCAGCATCGTGATCGAGCGACCGGTCAGCGAGGTCTGGGACTTTGTGCAGGACGCGAGCAAGGACGCCATGTGGCAGACCACGCTCGTCGAGTCGCAGGTGCTCACGGAAGGACCGAGGCGGGTCGGCACGCAGGTGCAGGAGGTGCGGCGGTTTCTCGGCGTGCAGATCCCGATGACCCTCGAACTGACCGAGTTCGAGCCGGAGCAAAAGTCGTCGCTGAAGGCCGTCACCGGCGGGATTCCGCTGAGCGGCGGCTACCTCCTGGAACCTCAGGACAGCGGGACGAAGCTGACCGTGACCGGCCAATTGGAAGCGCACCGCCTGTTCAAGCTCGCAGAGCCGGTGTTCTCGCGGACGACGACCAGGGAGCTCGAGGCGAGCCTCGGCCATCTCAAGGACTTACTCGAGGCCTCGTAGAGCTGCGTCGCGCACGAGTCGCGATGTGCCGGGCGACGTGCCGCGCGTCTCTCCGCACACCGCCGACGTTCTCGGAGGCGAACGAGAAGAGAAAGTCGAGACCCAGGAAGTAGAGCCCCGGCTCGGAAGCGACGCCACGCTCGTGCAGCGGCTCGTTCGGCTCGCCGAAGACCGGGACGTCGATCCAGCTGAAGTCCGGCCTAAAGCCCGTGCACCAGATGACGTTCCTGACGTCGAGAACACGACCGTCCTCGAGCACAGGCAGACCATTCCGTACAGCGACGGTCCTTGGTACACGCTCGACGCCGGCAGCGAGGAGATCCTCCGACTTCACTCTGATCAGCGGCGCCCCCTCGGCGAGCACATGAGGACGAACCCTGCGGCCGATCGGCGTCTTCACCGTGAGGATGTGCCCTGCGAGGAACCACAAGAGCGGCAGCGCAAAGCGCGCCTTCAGGCTCTCGATCCGAACCGGAATCTGCCCCTTGTCTGGACCGGAAAGCCAAGTCGGGTGTGTGCGGGAGACCTCCATGCCGATGTCCGCCCCAGAGTTCCCTGCGCCGACGAGCAGCACGCCGCCCGGTTGCAACTGGGAAGGATCGCGATAGGTACTGGAATGCATCTGCACGATGCGTGGGTCCAGCTCGGCAGCGAACGCCGGCACCACCGGCTTCCCGTAGAAGCCCGTCGCAACCACAACGTCGTCGGCCTCGAACCGGTGCTCGCCGCAGCGTAGGGAGTACCGGTCCCCCTCCCTCGTCAGCCGATCCACCGTCATGCCCGTCCGCACGGGCAGATCGAACCGTGCGGCGTACGCCTCGAGGTAGTCGGCGGTCTCGCGCGCAGTCGGATACGACCAGCCGGGCGCGGGAAACGGCCAGCCGGGCAGCCCGTCGTAGCGGGCGGGTGTGAAAAGTCGAAGGGAATTCCAGGTCCGGGTCCGCCAGGAACCGCCGATCCGGTCGTTCGCGTCCAGGATGACGAACGGACGGCCTTGCTTCTTCAGGTAGTAGCCGACCGAGAGCCCCGCCTGTCCGCCGCCGACGACGACCGTGGCGAAGTGCTCGACCTTCGCGCGTGCGTCCGCTCTGATGTTCTGAGCTTTCTCCTGGGTTGCCATGACCGCTCCTTCCGTCGAATGCCTCGACGACGACGGTACGGCGGAGAGAGCGGGCGCGCATCGCGCGGATCCACCAACTTCATCGTGCGCGCTGCATGGTCATTTCTGACCATGCGCTGCGCTCAGACGAGGTCGTGCTGGAAGGCGAACGCGCCGGCCGCAGTGCGAGAGGTCACGCCAAGCTTGGTGAAGATGTTCTGCACGTGCCGTGCGACGGTGTGCTCGCTGATGACGAGGTC
>JBKPEC010000222.1:0-29785 GCA_046728195.1 Actinomycetota bacterium | reverse complement strand
AAGCGCACGGACGAAGACCGCGAGGGAATCTTCCACGACGTGCCCGAGTCGCTGCCCGCGCTGCTGTACGCGCGCAAGGTGCAGCGGCGCGCGGCCGCGATCGACTTCGAGTATCCGGACACGGCCGGCGCGCTGGCGGATCTCGACGACGAGCTCCGCGAGCTGAGGGAGGCTCTCGCCGAGGCAGGCGAGCGTGCACCCGAGACGGAGCCGGACCCGCACGTGTTCGAGGAAGTCGGCGACGTACTCTTCGCGGCGGTCAACGTCGCGCGGCGCCTGAACGTCGACCCCGAGCTCGCGCTTCGCGCCATGTCGCGCCGGTTCGTCGAGCGCGTCGAGCGAGCGGAGCGCTACGCCGCCGAGGAGGGCAAGTCCTTCGCCGAGCTGGAGCTGGCCGAGCAGGACCGCTACTTCGATCGCGCCAAGGAGGAGTTCCGGTGAGTGGAACCGCGATCGCCCATGTGCACGGGCGCCAAATCCTGGACTCGCGCGGGAATCCGACGGTCGAGGTCGACGTCGCGCTCGAGTCCGGCGCACTCGGTCGCGCGGCGGTGCCGTCCGGGGCTTCGACGGGGCGATTCGAAGCGGTCGAGTTGCGCGACGGCGACGAGCGCATCTATCTGGGCAAGAGCGTGCTCCAGGCCGTTCGGAACGTCGAGACCGAGATCGCGGCGACCGTCGTCGGCCTGGACGCCACGGATCAGCGTGCTGTCGATCAAGGGCTGATCGAGCTCGACGGGACGCAGAACAAGTCGCGCCTCGGGGCGAACGCGATCCTGGGCGTCTCGCTCGCGGCGGCGAGGGCTGCCGCCGCCGACGCCGGGCTGTCGCTCTTCCGCTGGATCGGCGGCGCGGAGGCCCACGTCCTTCCCGTGCCGATGATGAACGTGATCAACGGCGGCGCGCACGCCCAGAACTCGCTCGACCTCCAGGAGTTCATGCTTGTGCCGGCCGGCGCGGACTCCTTTGCCGAGGCGCTGCGCATCGGCGTCGAGACGTTCCAGTCCCTCAAGGACCTGCTGCACGAGCGTGGGCTCGCAACTGCCGTCGGCGACGAAGGTGGCTTTGCGCCGGAGCTCGAGTCGAGCGAATCCGCGGTGGAGGCGGTGTTCGAGGCGGCGGAGCGGGTCGGCCATCGCGATCGCATCGCCATTGCCCTCGACCCCGCGAGCACCGAGCTCTACCGGGACGGCGCCTATCACCTCGACCGCGAGGGGCGCGTCCTGACCGCCGGGGAGCTCGTCGACCTGTACGCGTCTCTTGCCGAGCGCTACCCGATCGTGTCGATCGAGGACGGGCTGGCCGAGGACGAGTGGGGAGCCTGGAAGGCGATGACGGCCAGGCTCGGAGACCGGCTCCAGCTCGTCGGCGACGACCTCTTCGTCACCAATGTCGTACGGCTCCAGCGTGGGATCGACGAGGGCGTGGCGAACTCGATCCTGGTCAAGGTGAACCAGATCGGGACGCTGACGGAGGCGCTCGACACGATCGAGCTCGCGCGGGCCAACGGCTACACGACCGTTATCTCCCATCGCTCGGGCGAGACGGAGGACACCACCATCTCCGATCTGGCCGTCGCGACGGGGGCCGGGCAGATCAAGACCGGCGCGCCCTCGCGCACCGATCGCGTCGCCAAGTACAACCAGCTGCTGCGCATCGAGGAGGAGCTCGGCGAAGCGGCGGTGTATCCGGGGTGGACCGCGTTTCCGCGATTCGAGCGGTAGCGAACCTCCGGGGAAACCTCCCGGTTTCCCCAGACCACTTCCCGAGGTTCGCGCGATACCAGAACCCCAGGCGCCGACGTGCTACGGCGCTACCCTGCAACCATGGCGCCTTTCTCGCCGCGTCGCACGAAGATCGTCGCGACGATCGGTCCCGCCTCGTCGTCTCCCGAGATGGTGCGTCGCCTGGTGGATGCTGGCATGGACGCGGCACGGCTCAACCTCTCGCACGGAACCCACGATGATCACGCCGCGCGGGCGAAGCTCGTCCGGGACGTGCAGGAGGAGATCGGCCGGCCGCTCGCGCTGATCGGCGACTTGCAGGGCCCGAAATTCCGCGTTGGCGGGTTGTCACAGCCGCTCGACCTCGCGCAGGGCGAAGAAGTGACCGTCGTCGTCGGGGACGGCGCCAGCAACGGGGAGCTCCCGATCGCCCCGGCGGCGATCGGCGAGGTGCTGCGGCCCGGGCATGAGGTGTTGATCGACGACGGCATGATCCGCCTGCGCGTCGAGGAGGTCGAGTCGGGTCGCGCGCGCTGCGGAATCGTCGTCGGCGGGGTCGTGACCTCGCAGAAGGGCGTCAACCTTCCCGGGGTCCCGATTCCGATTCCCTCGTTGACGCGCAAGGATCTGAGCGATCTCGAGTTCGCGCTCCAGCTCGGGTGCGACTTCATCGCGCTCTCTTTCGTGCGCTCCGCCGCCGACGTCCGCGACCTGAAGGCGCTCATCGAGCAAGCGGGGTCGAATGCCCACGTGATCGCGAAGATCGAGAAGGCGGAAGCGGTTGACGCGCTCGACGACGTGCTCGAGGAGACAGACGCCGTCATGGTCGCGCGCGGAGACCTCGGCGTCGAGATCGGCGCGGCGCTCGTGCCGCTGGTCCAGAAGCGCATCATCGCCAAGGCGCTCGAGCGCGGCAAGCCGGTGATCACGGCGACGCAGATGCTCGAGTCGATGGTGCATCACCCGGAGCCGACACGCGCCGAGGCCAGCGACGTCGCGAATGCGATCCTGGACGGGACCTCTGCTGTGATGCTCTCCGGCGAGACCGCGGTGGGCGAGTACCCCGTGCAGGCCGTGCAGACGATGGACCGGATCGCGCGTGCGGTTGAGCCGAGCCTCGGTTACCGGCATCAGATCCCGGAGGCGACCGAGGACCCGACGATCGGCAACGCCATGTCGAACGCCGCCTGCGATCTCGCCGAGGCGCTCAGTGCGACGGCCATGCTCGTACCCACGTTCACCGGCCGAACGGCATCGGCCGTTGCGCGCTTGCGGCCGCGGCGTCCGATCGTCGCGCTGACCCACAAGACCTGGTCGGTCAACCAGATGGCGATCGAGTGGGGGGTGACGCCGATCTGGATCCCGGAGTGCCGGGACGTCGAGGATCTCTGGAACCGATCGCTGGATGCGGCGAGACAAGCCGGCGTGGTCGAGTCGGGTGACACCGTGGTCATCACGGCAGGCACCGCCGTCAACATCCCCGGCTCGACGAACGTCATCAAGGTCGACGTCGCCTAGGGGTCTGACCCCCGGCAGGGGGTCTGACCCCAGCAGTTCGGTTTTCGACCGCAGGGGTCTGACCCCGGCGCGCAGCGCCCGTCCGCGAAGCGGACCGGTGGAAGGGGGTGTGGGGGAACCGGGAGGTTCCCCCACAGAGACCCGGACTGAGTCGCACGCCGAGGGTCTGACGCCGCAGGGGTCAGACCTCAGCCGTTGAACTGCAAGGCGCATGACTGCGGCTCGGTCCCGTCGTCCGCCTCTCCCCACGCTCGCCCGGCGCTGGTTCGCCGTCCTAGTGGTGATCCTGATTGCCTACGCGTACTACCACCCGTTGCGAAGCTGGCTCGAAACGCAGCACGAACTTTCGGATCGCAAGGCAGAGGTCGCCAGGCTCGCCGCACAGAAGCGTGCGCTGCTCGAACGCGTCCAGGCTTCGGCGACCACGGACTCGCTTACGCGCGAGGCTCGTCGGCTCGGCTACATCCGTCCCGGCGAACACCTCTTCATCGTCAAGGGCATCCAGGCCTGGAAGAAAGCTCACAATACCCTTGATAACCGCTGAAGGTGCTACGCGCTTTCAGCGGGCTAGGGTTTGGGCATCGCTCCGCTCGCGAAAGATGAGGAAGATCGAGTTACTGTCGAGCGCCAGCTAGGGCGGCCGCCGCGTGCTTTCCGGCGCGTCGCGGTTCGTTGTCCCTCCGGACATCCCGCTGTGACGGAGCAGACGCCCTTCGACGACGCGGGCGAGCCGTTTCCGACCACCTTCTGGCTGACGTGCCCGGATCTGGTCGCGGCGGTCTCGCGGCTCGAGGCGGCCGGCGGCGTCGAACGTTGGACGCAGCAAGTCGCTGACGATCCGGCCCTGGCCTCGAGTCTCGCGCAAGGACACGCCGACCAGCGCGTACTGCGACCCGAGCTCGATCTCGGCATCGGCGGCGCCCGACGCGAGGCGAAGACACTCAAGTGCCTTCATGCTCACGTCGCGTTTGCGCTCGCACGTCCAGGCTACGAGCTGGGCGAACGAATCCTGGCCGAGCTCGATCCTCCCTGGCCCGACCTTTGTTCCGGCACGTAGGCGATACGATCCTGCGCCCGTGACGCTCGTTCTCGACGTCGTGCGGCATGAGTGGGAGCAGGGGTACCGCCGCTTCGAAGCCGCATCCCGCGAGCCGGTCGCCGGCGACCGCCTCCAACGCCAGCTCGAGATCATCACCGACGAGCTCCGCAAGCGGATCGGGCAGACCTTCACGCTTCAGGAGCTTGCCGCGGCGTACGACGCCGCCGATGAGTGGGCGCGCGACGCGGTCTCGGAGCACGCAGCCACTCCGGGTTGGCCGCGCACGCTTTCGATGGTCCAGGACGCTGCCTTTCATCTGTACCAGCGCGGCGCGGTCGACTACAAGCCGTGACCCTGACCCCGGTCGAACGCCACCAGCGCCGCCGTCACCAGCGCCGCCGGGAGCTGATCCGCTGGGGCGCGCGCACGCTTCTCGTGCTCGCCGTCTTTCTGATCGGCGTCGCCCTGGGGCAGGCCCTGCATGACAACCCCAAGCCCGGCGACACGATCACCGTCGAGCGAACGCTCCACATTCCTACTGGAAACCCTGCTTCCACGGTCTCGCCCTAGGTGTCAAGAACGCGCACGTTTGGGTAGATTCGCGGGGTGTCGACGCGAGATCCTCGTTCACGGCGGGAGGCTTCGGGCGAGAGCGACTGGCTCACGCTCGGTCAGGCCGCGAAGTTCCTCGGGGTTGCCCAGAGCACGATCCGGAAGTGGTCCGACCTCGGCCGTGTGCCCGCCTTCTACACGCCTGGAGGACACCGTCGCTACAAGCGCGCCGATCTGCAGGCCTTCCTCGACCGCTCCGGCCCGGGCAAGCCGGCGCGGGGCCCGCTCGTCCTGGTCGTCGACGACAACTCGCAGGTACGTGAAGTCGTACGCGTCAACCTCGAGGTGGAGGGTTACGCAGTCCGCGAAGCCGCGAACGCCGAAGACGGTCTGTCTGCCCTCGAGGAGGAAGTCCCCGACCTGATCCTGCTGGACGTGATGATGCCGCAGGTCGACGGCTGGGAGATGTTGCGACGCGTCCAGGAACGGCACGGTGTCGGGTCGATCCCGGTTGTGATGTTCAGCGGGCAGCTCGAGGCCAACGAGGAAGCGGTCGAGCGCGGCGCGCAGGGCTTCGTCGGGAAGCCGTTCGATCTGCGCGCGCTCGTCGAGCAGACGAAGCAGATCGTCCCGGCCTGATCTCCGCCGACCGACATCTCGAGCGCTGGGTTGTCCACCACCGCACCGGCTGGCTCAACCCGATCTTCGAGGGACTTTCGTACGCCGGGCGGCTGGGGCTCATCTGGATCGTCATTGCCCTCGTGCTCTCGGTCCTGTGGCGGCGGTGGGGAGTCCTGTTCATGACCGTTCTCGCCGTCGCGGTCGCGGACTGGGCGGCCACAGGGCTGAAGGCGCTGATCGACCGCCCGCGGCCGCCGCTTCGTTATGCCGAACCGAAGACGCTTGTACCGCTGCCCCACGATGGCTCGTTCCCATCAGGGCACGCGGCGACGAGCTTCGCAGCAGCCACGATGCTCTCGTTCGCATCGCCGCGCCTCGCGCCGTTTCTGTTCCTGCTAGCCGCCGCGATCTCGTTCTCGCGCGTCTACGTGGGTGTCCACTACCCGCTCGACGTCATCGGCGGGGCAGTGCTCGGCGTGCTCGTCGCTACATCTCTTCGCCGGCTCGTAAGAGCCCGGCGACGATCACCAGGAGCGAGGCTACAAGACTGATGAAGATCCCGATCCCGCGGCCGCGCCAGCCGAAGAACTCGTCCGGGACGCTGATCAGACGGATCAGCACGAAGACGGTGGAGAGCGCCCCGAGGGCGATCACCACCAGGCTTTCCGGCACTGTGGCCGGAAGGTCGATGCCCGACTCGCGCAGGATGACGAGGGCGAGGACCGCGAGCCCGATGAAGAACACGAGCTTTCCGAGGGCACCCGTGTGCCACGCGATCACGCTCGTGGTGGGTCCGGGCCCCGAGCCGACGTACCAGTCCGTGAAGGCCGAGATTGCCAGAACGAGCCCGGACACCCAGGTGAGCCGGAAACCGAACCCGGAAAGGTCTTCGAAGCCCCGAGCCGGCCGCGGCTGACGCGCAGGCCAGTCCTCCTGTTCGGGCGGCGAGGGCTGGTAGGGGTCCGGGGTCTGCACGCTTTTTGGGCCTGGAAGGGAATTTTGGGCTCAGGGCGCAGCCGGTACTCTACGGGGGAGGGGATGGCGCGGGAAACGAGTACGGTGCGGGTCGCACCAGACGAGTACGTCGAGTTCCTGGTTTCAGGTGCTGCAGCAAAGGGCGAGTTCCACTGCTCGGAGTGCGGCTACGGCGTGACGATCGTCCGCGTACTGCCTGTATGTCCGATGTGCCAGGGAACGTCCTGGGAACAAACGGCCTGGAGCCCGTTCCGCAGGGCGACGTCGTCGCTTTAGAGCCCGAAGACCTTCTGGACCTCGTGCCAGATGGTCAGCATCAGGAACAGCGCGAGCCCGACAAGGATCGAGAAGGTTAGGACGAAGCGCAGCCTCGCCTGCGACTTCTCGCGCCTCCGTCGCATGCGCGCGTTACGGCGCGCGCGGTGGTAGTGATATGCGCGGTCGATCGCTTCCGGATCGACGGGCGGAGCCTCGGGGGGTGCCGCAACGCGGCGGGCAGGCTGAGCCATCGGCTGGAGTCTAGTGCCCCTTCCGGCGACCCAGCCGGGATGTCCTTGACGAGCACAGTCCCTGGCGGCCCCCGGAGTCTTGGACGATACTTGTGGCCGGTCGGCAAGATGGCCGCGCGTCCAGATCACGAGGGGGGAGCGCTCGCTGAGGGCGGTGTCGACGCGCTCGCGGAGGCCGGCCTGGCGCTTGGCCGGGCCGCCAACCTCAACGAGGCCGTTGGGACGATCGCGACTGCCGCGCTCCGGGCGGTCGACGCCTCGGCCGTGGTGATACGCGTTCTCGACGAGACCGAGGGCGTACTCAGGACCGGCGCGGTGGCAACGCGGTCTGCCGCAGCTGCGGCGGAGCTAGAAGGAAGCCGGCTCTCCATCGAGGAGGTGCCCGGGCACGAGGAGTCCGACCCGGAACGGTTGCCGCCGCCGGTCCGGCGCGCCGCGGAGCGGGTCGATGCCGCCGCCGTGGTCCTGATCCCGGTCCGAGTCGAGGGCCGGGTCCGCGGCACGGTCGAGTTCATGCGGGCGGACGTCGACTTCAGCGAGGACGAGCGGCGGCTGGCCCGCCTGGTCGCCGGCCAGGCGGCGCTGGCGATCCGTGCCTTCGGCAAGGGTGAGGAGAACGGTCGCATGGATGCAAGGACGGCGCTGACCCTTGCCGGCGAGGCCCTCGCGGCGGGCGCCGACGAGGCTGGCACGGCCGACCAGATTGTCCGTCTGGCGGCTGACGCCACAGGCGCACTCGCCTGCCTGCTCTGGCGCCGGGTCGCAGAGGAACGACTCGAGCTCGAGGCCTCGGTCGGAGCGGTCTCGGACGGCCCGCTCGATCCCGCTCGGGCCGCGGCCGAACGTGCCCTCCACGGACGCCGGGCTGTGTCCGTCGAGAGCGTGGACGGCCTGCCCGCCGGGGCCACCCGGTCGGCGGTTATTCAGCTCGGCCAGCCGCAGATCGGCACGCTTCAGCTCCTGTACGAGCCGGAGAGAGAGCCGACCGCAGCAGAGCTCGCGACCCTGGCCACGTTCGGTGTCCGTTCCGCGCACGCGCTGCGCACGAGTATGCACACGCGCACCGTGGAGCTCGAGCTCGAGCGAACTCGTGCCTTGCTCGCGGTCGTCGGTCAAGCCATCTCGCAGCTGTCGCTCGCGCACACGCTCGAAACCGCCGTCGCTCGAGTCGCCGAGCTGCTCGGCGCGAATCTGCTGGGGGTCTACTTGAACGAGGAGGGTCGTCTCGTTCCTGCCGCCGGTCTCGGCCTTGCGGGTCCTCACGAACGTCTGGCCGAGCGGTTGCTGGAGTTGACGCTCGGGCCATTCCGTTCTCGCGGGATGCTCATCGTCGAGGACGTCGCCACGGACCCACGTCTGGTCGGAGTCGCCGACGCCGCCGCAGAGGCGGGCATCGAAGCGGTGATCGCCGTGCCGCTGCTGGCTCGGGAAGACGTCATCGGACTGCTCGGCGTTTTCCCTCCCAGGGGGCGCGTGGTGACCGAGAACGAGTCGGCCCTCCTCTCATCGCTCGCCGCACAGCTGGCGGTCGCCGTGCAAAACGCGCAGCTGCACGAGCGGGCGAAGCTTCTCGGCGACGAACGCGAGCAAGCGCTCCAGGCTGAACGGGCGGCCTCGAGACGGGTGGGTGCGTTGTACGAGATCTCGCGCTCTTTCGCGCAGAGCCTTTCGCTCGACGCGACGCTCGACGCTCTCGCGAGCACGGTCGTGGATGTGCTCGACGTGGACGTGGCGTTGATCGGCCTGCCGGACGAACGGCGCGAATGGCTCGTTCCGCGTGCGCTGAGGACCGCGGATCCGCGTGTGGAAGAGTCGGTCCGCTCCATCCTCGGGCTTCCCTGGCCTTTCGGCGCGCACGCCTTGCAGCGCCTGTTCCGCCTCGGGGAGCCGTTCGCCTTCACTCCACGCGGCCTCGAGGAGATCAGTCTTCCTGCGTCGGCGCTCGTCCCGTTCCTCGAGCGCGGCTGGACGGGCGCGGCCGTGCCGATCGCGACCACGGCCGAGGTGCTCGCGTCGTTGACGATTCTCTCCATGCGTCCCGGCTCGCCGGTCACGTCTGAGGTGATCGACGAGGCCAGGGCGATCGCGGGGCAGGCCGCACTTGCCATCGACAACGCACGCCTCTACCAACAGCAGAAGCAGTTCTCCGACACGATGCAGCGCTCACTACTGCCGCGTTCGCTGCCCGAGTTGCAGGGACTCGAGCTCGGGGACGCTTATGAGTCCTCGGCGCGGGTCGAGGTTGGTGGCGACGTCTACGACTTCATGGAGCTCGCCGACGGTCGACTCGCCGTCGCACTCGGCGACGTTACGGGGCACGGGATCGAAGCGGCCGCTGACATGGCGATGGCGAAGTTTGTGTTTCGTTCGCTTGCTCGCGAACATCCGGAGCCGGCCGATTTCCTTCAGTCCGCCAACGAAGTCGTGGTCGGCGAGATTGCCCCCGGTAAGTTCATCACGCTTGCGTATCTCGTCATCGATCCGGAGCGCGGGGAAGTCGCCGCAGCAGGCGCGGGCCACCCGCCTCCACGGATCGTGGCCGCCGACGGAACCGTGGTCGGGCTCGACGTGCACGGCCTCGTGCTCGGAATCGAGCCCGGTCAGCAATACGACGAAGTGAGGACGACGCTCGGCGTCGGCGACGCGGTGGTTCTGTACACGGACGGCGTCATCGAGGCTCGTCGCGACAACGAGCTCTACGGGGTCGATCGCCTCGATCGCCTTCTCGAAGACCACCGTAAGCTCCCGCCCGGTCAGCTCGCACAGGTCGTGCTCGAGGACTGCCGCTCTTTCGCGCGCGGCGAGCTTGCAGACGACTGTGCAGTCGTCGTCGTCAAACGGACCCCTTGATCGATCTCCGCCGACGGGACGGCGACTTTGCCCGCGTCGGGCACCGTGGCGCCTCCGCCCTCGCACCCGAGAACACCTTGCGCGCGCTCGACCTCGCCGTCGAGCTCGGCTGCGACATGCTCGAGTTTGACGTCCTCGATCTACGGGATGGAACGCTCGTGCTCGCGCATTCGAACGACCTGCACGAGGTCAGTCACGGCGCAGCTCGGGGCACCGTTCGTGGTCGGACTCTCGACGGCCTACGGAAGTTCGCACCTGATCTTCCGACGCTCGACGAGGCGCTCGCCTTCTGCGCGGAAAGGCTTCCGGGCATCGGCCTGCAGATCGACCTCAAGCGGCGTGGGATCGAGCAAGGCGTCGTGGACGCCCTGCATCGCCACGATCTGCTAGACCGGTCCTGGGTGAGCGGCTTCGATGCTCGGTCTCTTCGCCTCCTGGCGGAGGTCGAACCGAAGCTGCCGCGCTCCTTCACCCTCCCGCGCGACCGCTTCGGCATCTCGAAGCGAGGGCCGCTCGCGCCCGTCATCCGCGCTGCTCTCGCGTCGATCGGCGCCTCTCTTCCCCGTCGCCTGCCCGTGCTGCTCGCGCGTGCGCGGGCCGTCGCGGCGACGCTCCACTACTCGGTGGCGTCGAGGGCGGCGATCGAGCGGGCTCACGAGCTCGACGCTGCCGTGTACGTCTGGACCGTCGATGATCCGAAGCTCGCCGAGCGGCTCGTTCGCGACGGAGCCGATGGCATCATCACCAACGATCCGCGGATCTTTACGATGGTGAGGGCGTGAAGCGGCTCTCGATTGCGGCGCTGTTCTCGGCCGGGCTCGTCGCGCTCGGAGGGCTTGGATCCGGTCCTGCCGCCGCCGACGAGCCGGCGGCGATTCCTGTCGGAGTCACGATCGGCGGCCTCGACGTCGGCGGACTGAGCACCGAGGCCGCCACCGCCGCCGTGGAGCAGGCATTCCAGGCCCCGCTGGTGCTTCACCTCGGCACGACGGAGATCACCGTCACGCCCGATGTGCTCGGCGCCGTTCCCGTCATCGACAAGGCGGTCGAGCGAGCGCTGGCCGCTGCCCCGGGCACCGCCATCTCGCTCGGGGTGACTGTGAACGGCGGCACGGCGGACTTCGTCTCGAAGCTGGCGCAACGATTCAACCGGCCCGCCGTGGACGCCAAGCTCTATCTTCGCCAGTTGCGCCCGTCTCTCACCAGAGAGCGCCCGGGCCTGAAGCTCGGGCAGCGCAAGGCGATCCATGACATCAACGTCCAGCTCGCGGCGGTCGTGCGCGAACCCGTGACGCTCGTTCAGGATCGCGTCCGGCCCAGGATCACGCGGCGCAACTTCGGACCGGTGATCGTCATCCGACGTCAGGCCAACAGGTTGTTCTTCTACGAGGGGACGCAGTACCGGCGCAACTTCCCTGTCGCGACGGGGCAGACCCAGTATCCGACGCCGCTCGGCCGCTTCAAGATCGTCGTGAAGTGGAAAAATCCCTGGTGGTATCCGCCGAGCTCGCCGTGGGCACAGGGCCAGAAACCGATTCCTCCGGGGCCGCAGAATCCGCTCGGCACGAGGTGGCTGGGGCTGTCGGCGCCGGGCGTCGGCATTCACGGCACTCCGTCGGACGCCTCGATCGGCTACTCGGTCTCACACGGTTGCATTCGCATGCACATCCCTGAAGCAGAGTGGCTGTTCAACCACGTCGACGTCGGCACTACCGTCTTCATCGTCGCGGCCTGATGACACGTTCGGCGCGGCTTGCAGCTCAGGGGCTGGCGTTGGCTGTCGTGCTCGGCCTATTGGCCCTGCTGATCTGGCGCGTTGCGCACGGGAGCCAGAGCGTGTCGCAGGCGCTCAGGGACGGGCAGCACCCGACCGCCCCGGCTTTCGACCTCGGCCGGCTCGACGGTAGCGGACGCTTCGACCTCGCATCGGTGCGCGGCAAGAAGCCGATCGTGCTCGACTTCTGGGCCTCCTGGTGCGTCCCGTGCATCCATGAGTCGAAGCGCCTGGAGGCGGCACGCAAGCGCTACGGCGACCGCGTGGACTTCATCGGCGTCGACACGAAGGACTTCTCCGGCGACGCGCGGCGCTGGCAGCGCGAGCACGGGATCACGTACCCGAGCGTCCACGACGGCAGCGGCAACGTGCTGGCGAAGTGGGGAGGCTTGCCGATTCCGCGGATCTTCTTCGTGGCGCGAAGCGGCAAGGTGGTCGGCGAGTTGATCGTCGAAGAGGATCTGCCGCGCTACCTGCAGCAGATCGCCGCGTCATGAGACGGGTCGCGCTCGTGTTGTTGGCGGCGCTCCTCGTTGCCCCTGCTGCACGTGCGGACGAGCGGCATCCGACGCTTGCCGAGCTCGAGGGCGAGGTCATGTGCCCTGTGTGCGGGACCACCCTCGATCAGTCCGAGTCTCCAGCTGCGCAGCAGATCAAGCGCCTGATCGCGGCGCGCATCGCAGCGGGCGACACGAAGAGTCAGATCAAGGCTCGCCTCGTCGCGGAGTACGGGCAGGCCATTCTCGCCGCGCCCGAGCACAAGGGGTTCGGCCTGCTCGCCTGGTGGCTGCCGATCGTGGGGATCGTCGCAGCCGGCGCGGTCCTCGGGTTTGGTGCCTGGCGCTGGTCGCATGCGCGCGAGCGGGAGCCGGACGGCGGGCAACTCGACCCCGCCCTCGAGCGCAGGCTCGACGACGAGCTCGCGCATTGGGACACCTGATCGCCAAGATTCCGGTCGCCTTCGCAGCCGGGTTGTTCTCGGTTGTCACGCCGTGCGTGTTGCCGCTCGTACCCGGCTACCTGTCTGCGGTGTCGGCCGTCGATCCGAGTCGTCTCGGAGAGCCTCGCGCAGCGCGGCGCGTCGTGCTCGCAAGCCTGCCGTTCATCCTCGGCTTCACCATCGTGTTCGTCGTGCTCGGCGCTGCGGCGGCGGCCATCGGCGGTGTCGTCAGTCCGGACCGCCAGCTCGAGATCGCAGGCTTCGTCCTCGTCGTGCTCGGGCTCGTCTTCATGGGACTCTTGCCCTGGCCCGACCGTGTCGTCGCGCCTGGCCTACTGACCGGAGCGCGCCGGAACGGCTCGAGCATGTTGCTCGGTGGAGCCTTCGCTGTGTGCGCGGCACCGTGCATCGGGACGGTGCTCGCGGGCATCCTCGTTCTGGCGGCCGACTCGCGAACCGTCGTCCGGGGCTCGCTGCTGCTAGTCGCGTACTCCGCGGGGCTGGGCTTCGCGTTCCTGCTCGCCGGAGTCGCATTCGCGCGCGCGATGGCCGTCTTCCGCTGGGTGCGCGACCACTATCTCCTCATCCAGCGCATCAGCGGCGTCATCCTCGTCGCGCTTGGACTCCTGCTCTTCTTCCACCGCGACTGGTGGCTGCGCGTGGCGCTGAACCACGTGCTGGACGCGATCGGGCTCGGCAGTCTCTAAACTCGGCAGTCTCTAAAGCAGAGGAGGAGGTAGGTCGAGCGAGCCTCGCGCGTGCAGCTCGCGCAGCTGTACGAGGAGCGGCTCGAGCTCCAAGCCGCGGTGCGTGGGCGCGAAGGGGGTCAGTCGGCGGACGGCCTTCGCCAGCTGCCGCTCGGTGCCGATCGGTCTGCCCCGGCCGGCCTGGTACCAGGCGACGGCAACGTGGACGAGCCCCTGGAAGAAGTCACGCTCCTCGTCGGGAGCGGCCCGCCAGGCGATCTCCAGCTCCTCGTGCGCGGCGAAATACTCGCCGGCACGGATGAGCGCCACGCCCTCTTCGAGGCGTCGACTGGGCGACGCCGCAGAGAGGCCGTGCGGGCTTTGCCCGTGCGGCCGTCTTGATCCGAAGCTGGGTTCAACCACCGACTAATCCTCGCCGCCGCTGCGACCAACGCGGACTCGAACTTCTCCGTTTTCGACCTGGACGTCGTAGGTCTGGAGTTGGATGGCCAGGTCGAACTCGTTCTGGCCTGTGCGGACGTCGTACTGCCAGCCGTGCCACGGGCAGGTCAGGACGCAGTCCTCCAGCCGGCCATGGCCGAGCGGCCCCTGGAGGTGCAGGCAATGCCCCTGCACCGCGTAGAACCCGCCGCTGCAGTGGGCCAGCGCGATCTCGGCCTCGCCGACCTTGAATGGGCGGACCATTCCGTGCGGGATGTCCTCTACGCGGGCAACGGTGACGAAGCCTTCCTCCTCCACTTCAGCCGACCCTAACAAGGGCTTGAGTAGGCCGGTCCAAGCGCGATACCCTCCTCCCGTGGCGACGATCCTGTTGTGTGGGGTCGATGTCTACTTTCGGGGCAAGCTCGAGGCACTGTTGCCTGGGCATCATTTCGTCACAACAGACAGCGCGGACTGGCCGGATCTCGTGATCGCGGACATCAGCCGCGTCGACCCGATGGACGTCGCCGATTCGTATCCGGAGATACCAATCCTCGGGTACGGAGGGCACGCGGACACCGCCGGGTTGCGCCGTGCTCACGAGGCGGGCTTCGATCAGGTGCTGGTGAAGAACGCCCTCCAAGAGCGCGCGGCTCAGGTCGTCCAAGAGCTGACTGCCTGAGTAGACTCGGTCCGCCTTGACGTACATCATCGCCGAGCCCTGCATCGACATCAAAGACCTGTCGTGCGTCGACGTGTGTCCCGTCGACTGCATCCACCAGGCCGAACGCATCCTCGTGATCGACCCAGAGGAATGTATAGATTGCGGCGCATGCGAACCGGAGTGTCCGGTCGAGGCGATCTTTCCGGAGGACGCGCTCCCTGATAAGTGGGAGCCGTTCGTGAAGATCAACTACGCGTACGGCGAGGGCATCGACGTCGTGAACAAGCTCACCGACGAGTACGCGACGGAGCACAACGTTCAGAACCCACCCCTGGAGTAACGCGCGGGAAAGCGGGTATCGGACCCGCGTAGTCCAGGAAAGGGGTTTGAAGATGCCTCAGAAGGTGTGGAGCGCAAAGCGCGAGCGTCAGTACGAGCACGTCAAGGAGTCAGAGAAGAAGCAGGGCCGCTCGACCAAGCGGGCCAAGGAGATCGCGGCGCGGACGGTCAACAAGGAACGCGCCAGGAGCGGCGAGACGAAGGGCCGAGCTTCCTCGACTTCGACGCGGGACATGTCCTCGGGCCGCCGCGGCGGCCTGCGCTCCGGAACACGGCGCCCGAAGGGCCGCACGAAGGAGCAGCTGTACAACGAGGCCAAGCGCTTGAACGTGCCCGGCCGTTCCAAAATGAACAAGCAACAGCTACGGCGTGCGGTCGACGCAAGGAAGAGGTAGATAGCTAGGGTCTCGGCGTGGACCCGAAGACGCTCGATCACGTCGCCTTCTGGCTCGCCGACCGCGAGCCGATCGCCGAGACCCTCACCAGCCGGTACGGGATGCACGTCATCGACCGGCAGGACAACTTCACGCTCGTCGGGGCCGACGCGCGTCGCGGCAAGCTGACACTCTTCACCGCGGATCCTCCGCGCGAGCGCGGCGCGTTCAAGCACGTCGCGCTCCGTGTGTCGTCTCTGCCGCAAGACATGGAGGTTGAGGCAGACCTCGGTCAGAACGTCCGCGTGCGTCTCGTCGAAGCTCCGACCGACCTGAACTACGACCTCGACCACGTCGCGCTGTACTCAGCCGATCCGCCGCGAACCGCCGAGGAGTACCTGCGGTTCGGCTTCGATCCCGCGACGCCGACGCCCGACGGCCACCCACGGGTCAAGGTCGGTGGCGCGTTCGTTGAGTTTCACCCGGGCAAGCCCGGGAACCCCACGAAGCCGTTGCTGAACCACCTCGCAGTGCTGGTCGACTCGGTCGAAGAGCACATCGCAGAGGCCGAGGACATGGGCGTTGTCGACAACATCGTCGACGCCGCCAACACGCGCGCCGTTTTCGTCTGGGGCCCCGACCGCGTCCGCATCGAGTACGTCGAGCACAAGCCCGAATTCGCGCTGACCTAGGGACACTCAGAATCGCGGGCGCGGGGATGGCGGGCCTGTCGGCCGCCGCGCGTGCGCGGGAGCTGGGCGGCGCGCCGGTGGTCTACGAGAAGGGAACCCGGGCCGGTGGCTCGATGCTGCTGTCGAGCTGCGTCATCTGGCGCTTCCGGGAGTGGGACGACTTCCGCACCGAATGCCCGTCGGGCGACGAGCTTCTGCAGCGCGTCGTCTGGGAGCGGCTCGACGAGGGCATCGCGTGGCTCGAGTCGCTCGGCGCTCCGGTCGTAGCCCATGAGACCGGCAATCCGCGCACCGTCGGCAAGCGGTTCGATCCCAGCGGCCTGACCGACGTGCTCGTGCGTGCGGCCGGGGACGTTCGCCTGGGCGAGCGGGCTATCGGGCCTGAGATTCTGGCCACCGGTGGCTTCCAGGGCAGCGCGGAACTGGTCGCCGAGCACATACGTCCGGCTCGACGTCTGCGGCTGCGCGCGAACCCTTGGAGCTCCGGCGACGGCCTGAAGCTCGGGCTCGAGCGTGGTGCCGCGCTCTCGGCCGGCATGGACGAGTTCTACGGGCGCAACATGCCGGACGCCGACTTCTCGGAGCGAGACTTCGTCCCCGCTGCACAGCTGTACGGGCGGTACTCGCGCGTCTACAACGAGCAGGGCCAGGAGTTCTTCGAGGGAGCCGTGTCATGGTCGGAGAACGACCTCGTTCAGACAACCGCGAGGCAGCCCGGCGCCAGGGCGTGGTACGTCCTCGACGATGCTGCTCTCGGGCAACGCGTGCGTGAACGCACGGTCGCAGACATGGTCGCGCTTGCGCCGACGCGCGTCGACCCGTCCGACCTCCCGTTCGAGGTCCCGGCCGGCGCGCGTGTAGCGGTCAGAGTCGCGCCTGGGATCACACACACGATCGGCGGCCTGCGCATCGATGAGCAAGCGCGCGTGGTCGGTGCTGAGGGTCTCCACGCGGCGGGCGCAGACGTGGGAGGCATCTCGACGGGTGGCTATGCGAGCGGACTCGCCGCCGCCCTTGTCTTCGGCCGAGTCGCGGCCGAGGGCGCCTTAGATCGCTTGTAGGTAGGCGCAGCTACGGGGGTCGTTCGGAAGCGGCGAGGGCCCGACCTTTGTCACCTGCGCCTCGGCACCGTCGACTTCTACCGTCGAGCCGACCGCGGGTACGTCTCCGTCGGCTTCGCGCAACTCGTAGCCGCTCGGCTTCCAGACGAAGAGCAGGTGCGTCCCGTTCATTCCGGCGGCATCCTAGTGAACGTCTCTACCGCGCGGTCGCGTACGGAGGCAGGACGACCCGCACCGTCGTACCGATGCCGTCGCCCGGGTCGACCGTCAGCACGCCGTTCAGCGTGCGTGCCCGCTCGGCGAGCTCGTCCAGGCTGCGTCGTCGGCGCTCGCCGGGCGCATCGTCGGTGATCGCCGTCTCGACCCCGCCGTCTTCGGTCTGGCGCATCGTGATCGCGATCAACCCCGGAGGTCCGCGACGCACCGCCTGGTCGAGTGCTTCACGGATGATCTGGTACACGGCGGCCTGCGTTTTTGCCGCGAGGAGGTCGGCCGCATCGACGTCGAGCTCGATCCGGACGTCGTGGGTGAGGGCAATCTGATCCGTGAGTGCGCGAACGGCGGGCGCGAATCCCTGGTCTCGGAGCACGACCGGCTCGAGATTGAAGGAGAGGTTGCGCAGCTGACCGATCGTCGCGCGATGACGTTCGAGTGCGCGGCTGATGATCTCCTGCGCCTCTTCGCTGCGACCCTGGCCGATCGAGTTCAGTCCGGCGTCGAGCAGCAGTGCAACACCAGAGAGCGATTGAACGGCGCCGTCGTGCAGCTCGTTCGCGAGCCGGCGGCGCTCCTCCTGCTCCGCGGTGAGCAGCTGGTCCGACAGGCGCGATCGCTCGACTTCCCGCACGTGCGCGTCTTCGAGCAGCTTCGCGTTCTCGTGCTCACGTGCGGCGAAGTCGGCGAGCACGGTGGCCCGCACGACGTCGTCCCGGTCGAACGGCCGATTGCGCGTGAGGCGTAGCGCCCCGATCTCCTCCTCATGCGCTTTGAGAGGAATCACGATCGCGTTCTCCGCGGGAGCGCGTTGCGGCCGCTCTCCGGCCTTGAGCAGACGGGCGCGAGCCTCGAAGAGGCGCTCCGCCTCCTGGCGCGTACGCTCGAGCACGTCGGCGTCGCCGGCGATCGATCCCATCGTCTCGACGAGCGACTCGAGGAAGCGCGCCTCGGTGGTCAGCTCCTGCTCGGCGGCCTCGTGCCGCCGGCGTTCGCTGACGATCAGATACGCAGCCGCCAGTCCCGCCAGCGCGATCGCAAGCGCCAGGCCGGCGAGCGCGAGCGTGTGGCTGCCGGCGGCCAGCGCAACGACCGCGAGCACGGCCGCCGCCGCGAACGCCAGGACCAGCAGCCCGGCTCTAGTCGATGATCGCTTCGCGAAGCGCAATCGCGACCGCTTGCGTCCGCGTGTCCGCCTCGAGCTTGGCGAGGATGTGGCGGACGTGGCTCTTCACGGTCTCCTGGCTGATGAACAGCTTCGCCGCAACGTCCTGGTTCGACATCCCGTCCGCGAGCAACTGGAGAATCTCGCGCTCGCGGCCGGTCAGCATCTCGTCCTTGTCCTTGCCGGTCAGGAACGCGGGCATGAGAGCCGGATCGACGTAGCCCTCGCCGCTGGCGACCTTCTCGATCGCCCGCAGCAGCGTCTGGTGCGGCGCTTCCTTGAGGATGTATCCCTTCGCGCCCGACTCGAGCCCGCGGCCGAGCAGTGAGCGTTCGCTATAGGCGGTGAAGATCAGCACCGCCGACTCCGGAACCTTTTCGGTGAGGACCTTCGTTGCCTCGAGCCCGTCCATGCCGGGCATCCGGACGTCCATGATCACCACGTTCGGCCTCCGTCGTTCGGCGAGCGCGACCGCGCTGGCCCCGTCGGATGCCTCGCCGATGACGCGGATGTGCGGTGCCCGCGAGAGCGACAGGCGCAGCCCCTCGCGCACGACCTCATGGTCGTCGACGATCAGGCAGGTGATCTCTGACGGGGTGGACACTGGCCCGAGGATGATATTCGGCCGAGGCGTCGACATCGGCGACGCCGACTCGAGGCGGCTAGACCGGGAGCGAAAGCTGCTCCGGCTCGGTTGACGCGAGCTCCATAGAGCGCCTGGCCGGCTCGAGCTTGATTTTCCGTCGGTCGCGTATTCCGTATTCCTTTGACAGCGCGGCAACCTCGGCCCGCACAGGCTTGGTCTCGGCGGCGCCCAGGTAGGCCTTCCCCTCGTAGAGCTGTTCGTAGTGCTGCGCCTGCTCGGGCCAGTCCTCGGCCAGGTGCTCGAGGAAGTGCTCCCGCGTCCCGGGACGCAGGAAGAGGACGTTCGCCCAGATCCCCGTGGCCCCCGCTTCGCGGGCCGCGCGAACGACCTCGCGGAGCTGTTCCGGCCGGTCCGAGATCCCGGGCAGGATCGGCGCCATCCCGACTCGCGCGCCGATGCCTGCATCGACGAGCGTCTTGACCGCTTTCAGTCGCTGCCTGGGATGGGCGGTCGACGGCTCCGTCCGCCTCCAGACCTCCTCGTCGAGTGTCGGGATCGAGAACGTCACTCCGACCTCGGCGCGCCGGGCTGCGTCGACGAGCACGTCGAGGTCGCGCACGATCATCGGCCCGCGGGTGATGAGCCCGAAGGGATTCGACGCGTCACGGAAGGCCTCGAGACAACGGCGCGTCAGCTTGTACCTGCCTTCCGCCGGTTGATAGGGATCCGTGGCGGCGCCGACGACCACGAGCTCGTGCTCCCAGGAGCTGCGGGCGAGCTCTTTGCGCAACACGTCGGCGACGTTCGTCTTCACGCGGATCGACGTCCCGTAGCGGTCGTCGAACGGCCGGTCGGAGCGATGCTCGAAGTGGCGGACGTAACAGAACGTGCAGCGATGCACGCAGCCCATGTACGGGTTCAACGACCACTTGAAGCCCATCCCCTTGACGGGATTCATGGCGGTCTTGCAAGGCTCTTCGCGATACTCGATCCGCATTGGCCTCTGCAGGCAGTATAGAACAAGCGTTCGTACCGATCGAAGACGGTATCGAGCGGCTGACGCTGCCGCTTCCGACGGGCCCGAAGCACGTCCACTGCTACCTCGCCGGAGGGACGCTGTTCGACACGGGGCTCGGGCTCGGCGAGGCGCCCTGGGGCGAGGCACCCGTCGAGCGCATCGCGATCACGCACTTCCATCCGGACCACGTCGGAGGGGCGGAGACCGCGGCACGCAGCACCGGCGCTCCCGTCCACCAGGGCGGCCTCGACTACGCGCAGTGCGAGCGAGTGTGGGGGAGCAAGGATTGGCCCGAGCGGATGGCCGCCTGGTTTGTTCGACACGGGACACCTGCAGCGGTGGCGGAGGATCTGATCGCGCAGGGCCATGCCTTTGCGCCGTTCATCCGCTACGCGATCGACCCTGTCTTGCTCTACGAGGGCAGCGAGCTCGCCGGCTGGCAGGTGCTCGAGCTTCCCGGCCACGCCGACGGGCACCTCGGCTTTCTCCGCGACGGCGTGCTGATCGGGGGCGACCATCTGCTGCGCCTGATCTCGCCCGCGGTCGGCCTGTACCCGGAAAGCCGCCCCGATCCGCTCGGCGACTATCTCGCCTCGCTCGAGCGCACGATCGAGCTCGACCCGCGCGTCGTCTACCCGGGCCACGGCGAGCCTCTGTACGACGCTGCCGCCCGCGCACGCGAACTGATCGAGCATCACCGCGCACGGCTGGACGAGACAGCCGCGGCGCTCTCGCAGCGGCCTCGCACCGCCTACGAGGTGTCGCTCGAGCTCTTCGGTCGTGAGCTAAGCCCGACGCAGCGCCGGTTCGCGGTCGCCGAGACGCTGTCGCATCTGGAGCGGCTCGTCCGCGACGACCGGGCCACGCGCGCCGGTGACGACAACCGGGTTACCTATACTGACCGCTAGTTGGACGAAGACATTCCTCCTAGTACCAACGCCCACGGGGTCGGGGCGTGACGCTCTTCCTCGAGCTCCTCGCAGTCGGCGTTCTCATCTTGCTGAACGCCTTTTTCGTCGCGGCCGAATACGGTCTCGTAACCGCGCGCCGAACTCGCATCGTCGAGCTGCAGCATCAGGGCAACAGGCGGGCGCGGGACGTTCTGCGTATCACGTCGGACCCGCCGCACTTCATCGCGGCGATGCAGCTCGGAGTCACTCTCACCTCACTGGGTATCGGTGCTCTCGGCGAGCACGCGCTCTCGAAGGCGTTCGGACACTTCCTCGCCACCGTGCTCGCGGTCGTGCTCGCCTACCTGATCCTGACGTTCCTTCATGTCGTCCTCGGGGAGCTCGTGCCGAAGGGCATCGCTCTCGGCCACTCCGAGGGGACGGCGCTCTTCGTCTCCGCGCCCGTGCGCGCCTTCTTCACGGTCTTTCGGCCCTTCATCTGGTTCCTCGAGGCCGCGACGGAGCTGGTGCTGCGCTGGCTGGGCCTGAAGCCCCCGGGCGCCGAGGATGAGGTCCTGTCAGAGGCGGAGCTGCGCATGGTCGTGTCGCAGTCGAGGCGACACGGCGAGATCGAGGAGCAGGAGCAGGAGATGGTCTACAAGGTCTTCGACTTCGCGGACAAGGAGGCGAAGGACGTGATGGTCCCGCGCCCCGAAGTCGTTGCCCTGTCGGTCGACCTGCCGCCGGAGCAATGTCTGGAGGCCGTCATGGACTCGCCGTACACGCGCTACCCCGTCTACCGCGAGACGCTCGACAACGTCGTCGGAATCCTGCACGTGCGCGACCTGTTCTCGGCGCTCCGCGAGCGCGGCATGCACGAGGTTCGGGTCGAGGACCTTGTCCGGCCGGCGCACATCGTTCCAGAGACGAAGGATCTCGCCGCGCTGCTGGCCGAGTTCCGCCGCGCGAATCAGCACATGGCGATCGTCGTCGACGAGTACGGCGACATGGAAGGCATCGTCACGCTCGAGGACTTGCTGGAGGAGATCGTCGGCGAGATCGAGGACGAGTTCGATCTTCCGGACGAGTCGATCGAGCAGGTGGACGACGACACGGTGATCATCGACGGAACCTTCCCGATCGACGACTTCAACGAGCGGTTCAAGACCGATCTGCCGGTGGAGGACTACCACACGATGGCCGGCTTCGTGTTCGGCCTCCTCGGCCGTCAGCCCGAGCAAGGCGACGACGTCTCGCACGACGGCATGCGGTTCGACGTCATGGAGGTCACGGGCTCGCGCATCCTGAAGCTGGCAGTGACGTTCGAGCAGCGACGCGACCAGCGGGACCGCGACGACACCGAGCACGACGAGCTCGAAGCAGAGCTGTTCGACGTCGACAACTAGGCGGCGACGAGCTCCTCGAGGCTTCGCGCTGCGCCGTGTGCCCGTAGCTCGTCGGTGCGTGCCGCGCCGAGCGCTGCGTTGAGTCTCGCACTCCTACGCTTCCGCACACTGCAGCGGCCTGAGGTGGAGCCCGCCGCTACGGCGGGCTCTCCATTGCTTACGAACAGTGGTGCAGACCGTACCCCGTCTGGGGAGCTTGCCTCCATACCACTCTGTCGTTACCTGCGATCGAATAAGCAGACATGCACGAAACGCTGACAACACCACTGCCTGCGTCGTGGCTCGCCTCGCGGCTTTGCCTCGATGCGGCCGAGATCGAGAAGCTGCGCGAGCGCGGCGAGCTCTTCGCGGTGCGCTCCGACGAAGAGGGCGAGTGGCTCTACCCAGCCTGGCAGTTCGGTCCTCGCGGCACCATCCCACAGGGTGTCCGCGATGCCGTTCGCGCCGCTCGGGCCGTCGGGCTCGGCGAGGAACGCTTGCTCGCTCTGCTGCGAAGGCGCGTCGGGTTGATGGGTGGTGGACGTCTCCTCGACCTGCTGTTCGAGGGACGTTCGGACACTGTTATCGACGCGATCAACGCCAGCGCCGCAACGGCCTCTTAATCACGGCTTAACTGCGTCGAGGCTACGATGCCCGCCGCAATCTCAATCGGGGAAGGAGACTCATGAATCGTATTGCGCTCGCGCTCGGGGTCGCACTGGTCGCGCTTGTCGTCGCTGCGCCCATTGCGGCGCGATCGTCTGCGGCGACGGCGACGACGGTCACCGTGACGATGAAGGAGTTCAAGTTCACGCTTTCGAAGACGAGCGTGAAGCACGGCATCGTGACCTTCAAGCTCGTCAACAAGGGCAAGCTCATGCATGACTTCAAGATCGCCGGCAAGAAGAGCAAGCTCATCTCGCCTGGCAAGAGCGGAAAGCTCATTGTCACCATGAAGAAAGGTAAGTGGGCGTATCTCTGCACCGTGGCTGGTCATGCCGCTGCGGGCATGAAGGGCAAGCTCACGGTTACTTAGAGCTCAAAACCGTTTGGGGCTCTTCTGCGTATGAGGTACCGTCAATTTTCCCGACGTAGAGGAGCCCCATGAAACGGGTCACGATTGCGATGCTCGCGCTGGGTCTTGCCGCCACTGCGTTTCTCGTGTCTGCTCAGGCGTCGACGCCGAAGCTGATCGGCCAGGTCGGCCCTAGTTTCACGATCACGCTCAAGAAGGGGACGACGAAGGTGAAGACCCTCAAGGCGGGCAAGTACATGTTCGTGATCAGCGACAAAGCCGGCATCCACAACTTCACGATCGAGCGGGAGAAGGGCGGTCCGAAGATCGAGAAGACGCTGACCGGGACGACCTTCACCGGCAAGAAGACTGTTGCCGTGACGCTGAAGAAGGGGACCTGGAAGTACTACTGCTCGAATCACGAGTCGTCGATGTTCGGCTTCTTCAAAGTTACGAGCTGACCGGCAGCTCTTCGATCCGGCCGCCTTCGATCCGGAAGGCGGCCAGATCGTCTCCTTGGATCGAATACACGAGGTACGGCTTGCCTTCCCAGAGGCCGATGTTCTCGACGTCCGTCCGTGACGGACGCGCGGGTGCCGAGATGTGGGAGTGGAAGACGGCAAGCTCGTAACCGTCGTCCTCCGCGAACCAGATCTCCGGATCGTCGAACTCGAGCTCGAAGCGGTACGGGGACGAAGCGGCGTTCCGGCCCGGCTCGTACCGCTCGGCCCGGCCGTCCCGTAGGAGCACGAGCCCGCACGCTTCGTTCGGCTCTTCCCGCTCGGAGTGCTCGACCAGCTGAGCTCTGACCTCGGCGGGGATCACCACCAGACCGTGTGCTCCATCGCCTGCTCGACGTCCTCTGCGTCCCAGAAGTCGGCAGAGAGGTACTTCCAGCCGCCGTCCGCGAGGATCGCCACGACGACGCCGTCCTCCAGTTCGCCGGCCACTTTCCGCGCGACGTGTCCGACGGCCCCCGCCGAGATGCCGGCGAAGATGCCTTCCTCGTCGAGCATGCGCCGTACCTCGCGCACCGACTCCTCGTTCGAGACCAGCACCTTCCGGTCGAGCTTCGAGATGTCCAGGATCGGCGGCACGTAGCCCTCGTCGAGGGAGCGCAGGCCCATGACCGGGTCGCCCGGAAGCGGCTCCGCGGCCGCGACCACGACGTCGGGAAAACGCTCTCGTAGACGGTCGCCGGTTCCCATCAGGGTCCCGCCGGTACCGAGCCCTGCGACGAGGACGTCGACGCGATCGAGCGCCTCCGCGATCTCAGCTCCGGTCCCTTCGTAGTGGGCGCGCGGGTTCGCTTCGTTCGCGTACTGGAACGGCATGAAGTACCGCGGCTCGCGTTCGGCCAGCTCGAGCGCGAGGCGAACTGCTCCGTTCGAGCCTTCGGCCGCAGGCGAGAAGACGATCGTCGCTCCGAAGAGCCGGAGCAGGCGCTTGCGCTCCTCCGTCGCGTTCTCCGGCATCACGCACGTGAGTGGATAGCCCTTGATCTTTGCGACGAGCGCGAGCGAGATGCCCGTGTTGCCGCTGGTCGGCTCGAGCAGCTGGCGCCCCGGTTCGAGCTCGCCGGACGCCTCGGCCGCCTCGATCATCGACTTCGCAATGCGGTCCTTGATCGACCCGGTCGGGTTCTGTCCTTCGAGCTTCCCGTAGAGCTGAACGTCACCGACAGGCTTCAGCTCGACGAGCGGGGTGTTGCCGACGAGCTCGAGCAGGTTCCTCGCAGTTCTCAACTTCATCAAGCGGAGCGAGGATCTAACTTTGGACCGCTGAAAGTGCGAAGCACTTTCAGCGGATACCACCGGCCATGGCCGGGAGCAGGATCACCGTCGACCCGGGACGGACCTCGGTGTCGATGCCTTCGCGCGTGCGTACGTCTTCGCCTTCGACATACACGTTCACGAACGGCGCAAGATCGCCGTCCTCGACGATCTGCGTCCGCAGCGCGGGGAAGCGCCCGATCAGGTCCTGGAGCAGGTCGCGAACGGTTTCGCCTTCAGCGACAACTTCGCGCTCGCCGCCGGTCTGCTCACGCAGCGTCGGGGGGATACGAACCTTCGTCATTCCTAGGCCCGCTCCCTCGTGCCTGCGCAGAACTCGACGTAATCGATGTAGTCCGTGATCGTCGGATGCTCTCCGCAGACCGGGCACTCCGGATCGCGGCGGAGCTTCACCTCGTTGAACTCGGCCGAGAGCGCGTCGAAGAGCAGCAGCCGCCCGATCAGGGGGTCGCCGATGTCGAGCGCCAGCTTCAGCGCCTCGTTCGCCTGGAGCGAGCCGATGACGCCGGGAAGCACGCCGAGCACGCCTCCCTCGGCGCACGACGGCGCAAGCTCCGGCGGCGGCGGTGTGGGGAAGAGACAGCGGTAGCAAGGGCCCTCGTGCGGCTTGAAGACCGTCACTTGTCCTTCGAAGCGATAGATCGAGCCGTGCACGACCGGAATGTCGTGCCAGACCGACGCGTCGTTCACCAGATAGCGCGTCGGGAAGTTGTCGGCGCCGTCGACGATCACATCCCAGCCGTCGGCCAGGATGCGCTCGATGTTCTCGGAGCTCAGCCGTTCCTTGTAGGCGACGACCTGCACGTCCGGATTCAGCGCCTCGATCGTCCGCCTGGCCGAGTCGACTTTCGGCTCGCCCAGACGCTCGGTCGAGTGGACGATCTGCCGCTGTAGGTTCGACTCGTCGACCACATCGGCGTCGACGATTCCGAGCCGGCCGACGCCGGCTGCGGCGAGGTAGAGGGAAGCGGGTGAGCCGAGACCGCCGGCGCCGATCAGCAAGACCTTGGAATCGAGCAGCTTGAGCTGCCCTTGCTCGCCAACCTCCGGGATCAGGAGATGGCGGCTGTAGCGCGTTCGCTGCGGCGCCTCGAGTCCACCCTGCAGCTCAACGGGGAAGCCGTTCCGCTTCCAGTCCGTGAACCCGCCGGAGAGGGAGGTCACGTCCTCGTACCCCAGCTCGCCCAGGGTCTTGGCTGCGAAGGCCGAGCGGTTTCCCGCAGAGCAGTAAAGGAGGACCGGCCTGGCCGGATCCGGAGCCACCCGCTCGATCCGCGACTCGAGATGGCCGCGAGGCACGTGAACTGCGCCAGGAATGTGGCCCTCGTCCCACTCGTCCTGCTCCCGGACGTCGACCACGAGGGGCTCTCCGGTCTCGATCTGCTCGCGTGCGTGGGTCGAATCGATCTCGTCGATCTCGTCCCGGACCTGCCGCAGAAGCTCTCGATAGGTTGGCATCGCTATAGGAAATATAGCTTTGCCGGCGTGAGCTAGCGTCGCTCCAGGGTGAGCGCACGCGTCAAGGTATGGATCATCGTCGCCGTGGCCGCGCTGGCGGCTGCCGGCACCGCGGTCGGCGTCACGCTTGCGACCAGGACCGACGTCCACCGCCAGGTGAGCAAGCCACCTCCGTTCGTCCCGGATCCGACCGCCGGCCCGGAAGTCGAGCGGCAGGTCCGTGACGCGCTCCAAGCTTGGCCCGAGGGGACGACCCGGCGGCTGAGGATCCTCGCCGCCCGCTATCCGCACAGCGCCCTCGTCCGGCTCGAGCTCGGGCTCGCGCTGGCGTTCTCGGGCCAGCAGTCGGATGCCGTGCGGGCCTGGCGCGAGGCCGAACGCGTCCAACCCGACTCACCCTCGGCGGTGCGGGCGCAGGATCTCAGGCATCCGTCGAGTGCTCCCGGCCTGCCGCCGTTCGTGCCGAGCTTCGTCCGGGCCACCAGCCCTGCTCAGGTGCGCCTCTTGCGCGGGGCCGGCTTCCAGCAGGCGCTGAGGCCGGTTTCAGCGGAACGGGAGTTCCGGGCGGCCGCGAGGCTAGCCCCCGGCGATCCGGAGGCCCTGACGGCGGTCGCAGTCGGCCTCTACGACAAGGACCGGCCCGCCCTGGCGTTTTCGCAGCTCGGGCCCCTCGCACGGCGCTTTCCGCGGGCCCAGACCGTCCGTTTCCATCTCGGCCTGCTTCTGATCTACTTCGGGGACATTGCTCGTGCCCGTCAAGAGCTGGCCCAGGCCCATGGGGAAGGTCCGCGAACCCCACTTGGAAGACGGGCTGAAACGCTTCTCAAGGCTGGCCAAAAGCGCTAGGACCATCTGCCATAAAAATGAGCCGTTCGGCCTATGGCGCTTGTTACAACTAGCTGGCACAGTGCGGCATCGCTAAAACCCGGTCCTGGAGGGGGGAACGGAGTGAGCGCAACCGAGGAAGCCGTAGCAGCACCGAAGGGCGTCGCTGATCTCCTCGAGACAGACGATGCAAGAGCGCTCCTGGAGTCAGGCCGCGAGAACGGGCACCTGAGTGCCGACGAGATCGCCGTCGCGCTCGACGAGCTCGACCTCGAGCCCGGCCAGATCGACGACTTCTACCACGCGCTCGAAGAGCTCCAGATCGAGATCGTCGCGCCCGAGGCAGAGGAGGAAGAGCAGCCGGCAGAGCAGGCGCGCGAGGTTTCGACCGACGCGCTGCAACTCTTCCTGAAGGACATCGGGAAGGTCGACCTACTGACCGCCGCCCAGGAAGTCGAGCTCGCGAAGCGGATCGAGCGTGGTGACCACGGCGCGAAGCAGGAGATGGTCGAGGCGAACCTGCGCCTCGTTGTCTCGATCGCCAAGAAGTACCGGAACCAGGGGCTGCCCTTCCTCGATCTGATCCAGGAAGGAACGATCGGGCTCGTCCGCGCTGCCGAGAAGTTCGACTACCGCAAGGGCTTCAAGTTCTCGACGTACGCGACCTGGTGGATCCGGCAGGCCGTGGCGAGGGCTCTCGCGGACAAGGCGAGGACGATTCGCATGCCTGTCCACGTGGTCGAGAAGCTGAACAAGATCGTCCGCTCGGAGCGCAAGCTCCGCGCCGAGCTCGGGCGGGAGCCGACGGCAACAGAGATCGGCCGTGACCTCGAGTTGTCGGCGGACGAGGTGGAGCACATCCGCCGCAGCGCGCAGACCCCGGTCTCGCTCGAGAAGCCGGTCGGCGACGAAGACGAGTCGGAGTTCGGGCACTTCATCACCGACGACAACCTGCCCCTGCCGGACGAGGAAGCCGAGATCACGATGCGCAAGGAGACGCTGCGCAAGATCCTCGGCACCCTCTCGAGCCGCGAGCGTCAGGTCCTCGAGCTGCGCTACGGCCTCGACGGCCAGCACCCGCGCACGCTCGACGAAGTCGGACGGACGTTCAACGTCACGCGGGAACGAATCCGACAGATCGAGAACCAGAGCCTGAAGAAGCTGCGCGCGCTCGCGGACGCGGTGAAGCTGCGGGACGTCGCGTAGACTCCGAAACATGTGCAGGCGGCTCGTCGTCGCGCTCGTCGCGACAATTGCAGCGGCCGCACTCGCGGCTCCGGCACTCGCCGGGCATCACGCGAAGAGCGGGTCCGGGATCGTCGCCCGCGGCGGCTCGGGGATCGTCGCGGCGAAGTTCTAGGCCCTCGGGCTCCGACTAGACTCGCCAGCCGAGATGGATTCCTTCTGGCTCGAAGAGCTGCGCGAGTTCATCGCGATCCCGAGCGTGAGTGCCGATCCGGCACACGTCGAGGACGTCCGCCGTGCCGGCGAGTGGGTGCGCGACTTCGTCAAGGGCGCGGGCGGACAGGCGGAGCTCGTCCGCCAGGGTGACGGCGAGATCGTCATCGGGGACATACCGGCCAACACCAACGGCGCGAAGGCGCCGACGGTGATGATCTACGGCCACTTCGACGTCCAGCCTCCCGCCCCGCTCGAGCTCTGGGAGACGCCGCCCTTCGAGCTGGCCGAGCGTGACGGGTGGTACTACGCGCGTGGCATCGCCGACGACAAGGGCCAGCTGTACACACTGCTGAAGGCGGCCGAGCTTCTTCGTCGAGAGGGGGCGCTGCCGGTGAACCTGCGGATCGCCTGCGACGGCGAGGAGGAGATCGGCGGCCACTCGATCGTCGACTTCATCCGTGACGACGAGCGCGGCGCCGATGCGTGCGTCATCTTCGACGGCGGGATGACGCGGGTCGATCGTCCGGAGTTCGGCCTGGCCACCCGCGGCCTGATCGGCTTCCACGTCAAGGTTCGTACAGGCGAACGCGACCTGCATTCGGGGTACTACGGCGGCGCGGCGCTGAATGCGATCCATGTGCTCGTCCAGGGTCTCTCGGCCGTGATCGCGCGCGACGGCCTTCTCCCCGACCAGCTTCGCGTCGGGCGTGAGCCCTTCACGCAGGTCGAGGTGGACAGCATCAAGAGCCTGCCGTCCGGCTGGGAGGTCCTCGATGAAGCGGGTGCGACGCCGCTCGACGCGAGGGCAGAGCTGGAGTTCTACGACCGCACGTGGGCAGAGCCTTCGCTCGACGTCAACGGCATCCGTGGGGGGAAGCCGGAGTTCATCAACACCACGCTGATCGTCGAAGCCGAAGCGCGCTTCACCATCCGGCTCGCCCCTGGCCAGGACGTCGAGACCATCGCCGCGGCGGCTGAGAAGCTGGTCCGGAAGGCGATGCCGGAGCAAGCCGAGGTCGAGATTGTCCGCGAGAACTCGGCGCCTCCAGGAGTCTTCTCGCCGGACTCCCCGGCTATCCAACTCGGTCTCGAGGCGTTCAGGAAGGCGCTCGGCGTCCGGCCGTTGCTGGTCAGAATAGGCGGCACGCTGCCGATCTACCCGGCGCTGGCCGCGAAAGGCATCCCGACCATCGGCACCGGCTTCGCACTCCGCGAAAGCAACGTGCACTCGCCGAACGAGCGCCTGCGCGTGCAAGACGTCGACCGCGCCGTGGCCG
>JBKPEC010000221.1:0-4808 GCA_046728195.1 Actinomycetota bacterium | reverse complement strand
GGCATCTCGCAGCCCGATCTGCCGGTCTGCGCCCGCACGATCGAGTCGTGGTCGAAGACGTACGGCTTTCGACCCGCGATCGTGAACTGGTTCCAGCAGTGGCGGAGCGGCGAGACCCGTTTCCGCGGCGACTGGTTGCGTACCGTGCGCGCGCAGGGGGCGGTTCCGATGGTGACGTGGGAGCCGTGGCGAAAACCGGCGCGCGGATTCCACGAGGCGGTGCAGCCGTCGTCGCGGCTCGCGCGAATCGTGTCGGGACGTGACGACGGATACATCCGCTCGTGGGCGCGCGCGGCAGCGCGCTACGGCGCGCCCATCCTGCTCCGGCCGATGCAGGAGATGAACGGCGACTGGTACCCGTGGGCGGTGACGACGAACGGCAACGATGCGGCCACGTTCGTCGCGGCCTGGCGACACATCCATCGGATCTTCGACGCCGCGGGTGCACGCAACGTTCGCTGGGTCTGGACCGTGCATGCGATCCCAGGCGTCACGCCCCACTTCGACGCGTTCTATCCGGGCTCGGCGTACGTCGACTGGGTCTCGCTGACGGTCTTCAACTGGGGCACCGCCGTCGGGTGGGGGAAGTGGGAGAGCTTCGACCAGCTCGCCGCGCCGACGTACGCGGCGCTCGTCCGCTTCGACAAGCCGGTGATGGTGTCCGAGATCGGGACGGTCGCAAAGGGCGGTGACGCTCCCAGGTGGGTCCGGCAGACGATGTCGCGCGTGCAAACGACGTATCCGGACGTGAAAGCCCTCGTCTGGTTCAGCTACCGGTACTCGCGCTGGGCCGATTTCCGGCTCGCCACAGCTTCAGCGACAGCGCTCGCCGACGCGCTGAGCTCGCCCCACTGGCTCGGCGGTGCCGGTGGGAGCGGCGGCAGTTCGGCGTCGGATGGATGACCCTCGAGCTGCCTCGTCGCTCGAGTGCTCCTGGGCGGGCTCTGTCCTAAGGTGCGACTGCCCCACGACGCGAAGTGCACCTCGGAGCCGCGGGTCAACTGCGTGACGCCGCTGCCATTGGCAGTCATGACGTAGATCTCGTACGTGCCGGTGCGGTTGCTCGCAAAGGCGATCTTCTTCCCGTCTGGCGACCAGGAGTCGAGGCCGTTGTGGATCTTGCCGCCGCGGCTGTCGGTGATCTTGACGCGGCCGCGCCCGTCGGGCCGCACGGTGAAGACGTTCCCAGAGATGCCAGGGCGATCGCCCAAGCCGGGGCTGGAGAAGGCGATCCGACTGCCGTCCGGTGACCAGTCGATCTTGTCCGCAAGGCTCTGCCAGGAAGTGACCTGCTTTAGGCCGCGTCTCCCCCCGTCAGTGGGCGAACGCGGTGCCCGTCGAGGCGTCGTGCACCGGCGCCGGTTGACGTTCGAGCCGCGGCAACTGCCGCTCGAGATCGGCCACGAGCAAGTCCGCGAGATCGTGCGTGAACCCGCGCCGAACGACGACGCGCAACGCCGCAATATCGGTCTGCTTCTCCGGAAAGGTGTAGGCCGGAACCTGCCAGCCACGCTCGCGCAGCGCGTTCGAGACGTCGAAGACGGTGTAGTTGTCGACGTCGTGGTTCAGCGTGAACGCGAACACGGGCAGCTCGTCGCCCTTCGTCAGCAGCCGGAACGGCCCGAGCTCGGCGATCTGCGACGACAGCCTCGTCGCGACCTCGCGCGCATAGCCCTGCACCCTCCGGTAGCCCTCGTAACCGAGACGGATGAAGTTGAAGTACTGGGCCACGACCTGCGCGCCCGGACGTGAGAAGTTCAGCGCGAACGTCGGCATGTTGTCGCCGAGGTAGTTCACCCAGAAGATCAGCTCCTCCGGGAGCGCATCTGCATCGCGCCACACGATCCAGCCGACGCCGGGATAAACGAGCCCGTACTTGTGTCCCGACGTGTTGATCGAGGCAACCCGCGGCAGACGGAAGTCACACTCGAGGTCGGGGTCGAGGAACGGTGCGATGAACGCACCCGACGCGCCGTCGACGTGGACCGGGATGTCGAGCCCTGTCCGCTCCTGCAGGTCGTCGAGCGCCGCGCAAATCTCCGCGACCGGCTCGTACGAGCCGTCGAACGTCGAGCCTAGGATCGCGACGACGCCGATCGTGTTCTCGTCGCAGCGCTTCACCGCCTCCTCGGCGGAGAGGTGGAAGCGCTCGCCCTCCATCGGCACGAGCCGCATCTCGACGTCCCAGTAGTTGGCGAGCTTCTCCCAGCAGACCTGCACGTTGATGCCCATGACGAGGTTCGGCTTGTCGGATGGCTTCCCCTCGGCCGCCCGCCGCTTCTGCCAGCGCCGCTTCAGCGCGAGCCCGCCGAGCATCGCGGCCTCGCTCGAACCGGTCGTCGAGCAACCGGTCGGCTGCTCGGCGTCGGGCGCGTGCCAGAGATTCGAGAGGATTGCGACACAGCGGCTTTCGAGCTCTGCCGTCTGCGGGTACTCGTCCTTGTCGATCATGTTCTTGTCGAAGCATTCCGCCATCAGCCTCTCCGCCTGGGGCTCCATCCACGTGCTGACGAAAGTCGCCACGTTCAGGCGGGCGTTGCCGTCGAGCATGAGCTCGTCGTGGACGATCTGGTAGGCGACGTCCGGCGGCAGCTCGCTCTCCGGAAGCGCGTGGCGCGGGATCGTCGTCCCCTCAAGACTGAACAGAGGCGCGACCGCAAGCTCGTCCTTCGGACGCCGCCTGGTCTTGGGATGGCTGAGCGTCATACGCGCGACCTCCTAGTCGAACCGGCGATTCGGGACAAGATATGTGACGAGAGCGCGACCGAGAGAAGTGACCAAAGCAAGAAGCTGCTCGCGGCGACAACCGTCATTGCTGCCCTCCATTCAATATGCGGGGATTCTCATGGCATGCAGGCTCGCTCGCGCGCGGCGCTCAAGACCTGCGCTCAGGCGCCAAGCAGGTTCGGCCTTTAGATCGCGCCCACAGGCCGGTTAGGCGACCTCGGCGGGCGCATGCTGTGCTCGGATAGATGCGCGGGTGCCCTCGATGTCGAAGCAGGCGTATTGGTTGTCGTGCATCAACCGCCGAGCAAGGGTGATGGCTTCCTGCTCGGTCAGGTCGCCCGCGGCGACTTCGGCTTCGAGAGCTCGATGCAGTCCGCGCCGCGCCTGAATCGAGTAGGCAACAGCCGCCGTTGGCCACGTCGTGTCACCGCCGAACCCGAACAGCTTGCTGCTGGGGACCGCGTGCAGGAAACGGCGGACGAAGTCCGCGGAACTGTAAGGGTCGATCGACCATGCCCAGCAGAGATCGACCCAGACATTCGGGTAGTGCTTGGCGATGGAGACAAGCTCGTCCGTGTACGGATATGAGGTGTGCATCAGCACGAACCGGGCCTCGGGGTACCGGGCAAGTAGCGGGCAGAGGTTTCCGGCCCGCACCCAGTCGATTGGCATGTAGCCCGTGCCCGCGTGATGGCCGGTGTGCAGCTTGAAGGGCAGGCTGTGCTCGATGGCAAGCTCGACACCGCGCGCCCAGCACCAGTCGCCCAGTGTCAGCCGGGTCGCCTCCTCGACCTCGCCTCCGGCCAGAACGACAGCAAGTGCCCGCGCCGCGTCCTCGTCCGACCGTTCCTCCCAGCTCAGGGTGCGCGTATATGCGTGCTGCGCCTTGACGGCAATCGCGCAGGACGCATAGCGCCGGAAGATCGCAGCCAATGCCCGCCGCAGATCTTCGAGCGTGGAAACCTCAATGCCGGTTCCCTGGAGGATGTCCTCGACGTTCACGACGCCATTGGCGAAACCCGCCCATGAAAGGTCGTAGAGAAAGAAGTCGGGTCCAGATTCATCGGGCTCGCACGCCCACTGAAAGTCATCGATCTGCACGTGATCAAGACAAGCGACCTCGCTCAGCAGCCGGAGCCTCTCGCCTGGCTGCCGCAGCTCCTCCAACTTCCGCTGTGCCCCTTCGAGGCCCTCCGCAGTGAGCGAGTCGAGGCCGTACACCTCGCGGGCGATCAGCCGAACCGCCTCACCGTAGCCGGTGAACTGTGTCACCTCCCACGCCTCGCCGATGCCCGAAAAGCGTGACTCGATATCCCCAGCCGACGGGTCGAACAGCCGCTCGAGCGCCTCCTTAGTGGCACCGGCAACCTCAAGATCGCTCGGAACGTAGTTCAGGAAGAGATCCTGGAGGATGTCGGGACTGGCGTCGCCCCATCCCGGCTCGCCAGCCTCCCTCATACCCTCGATCAGCCTCGCGTTGTCGCCCGCCCACTGATCCTCGGGAAGCAAATGCTCATGCGTGTCTACAAGGGCAAGCGAGCTGATCTCAAGATCAAGGTCGGTCTGCGTCTCCACCGACGACTCCCTTCGCTGGGCGCGTCTCGCGCGCGATGGATTCCGGCCGTTTGGGCGGCTAGGGCCCGCGACTCCGCTTCGCGCCGAAGCTTCCCAGAATGAAGTAATAACCGCAAGCACACAATAGACAGGTCGTGCTTCACACCAGTCGAGTCTCCTGCAGCGCCACGAAGGTTCGCTTGAGACCTCGGAATGTCTTCAAGCGCCTGCCTGACCTCCTGGGTTGCCTGTGGAACAGCCCGCCAGAGGATCAACCGAGTATCCCGATTACCGCGATGAAATGAAGCAGTACGCACGCTGAGTGTAGGACGCCAGCCACAGCTACGCCCGACCCGGCAAGAACTCGACCAGCTCGGCTCACACCTATCTAACGCGACAGATCCTCCAAGGGGAACGCCGGGAGAGCCTGCGCTTCGGAGAGCCCCCGCGCACGGTTCGTCTCGTTCTATGCCGCTCAGCCAGCGCACCCGCCGCGCAGCCAGACGACCGCTTGACGTGGCCGTCAG
>JBKPEC010000220.1:0-15339 GCA_046728195.1 Actinomycetota bacterium | reverse complement strand
GTGCTCGACCTCCGCTCCGAAGAGACGCTCGTACGTCGCAAGCGCCGCCTCGAGGTCCTCGACCGCGACACCCAGATGGTGGATCCCCCGTGCGGCCACTGAGGGGCGACTCTATCGGCCGGAGCTCGCCTAGCGGACGCGGGTGCTGAACGACCTGCTCAGGGTGACGCCGCTGTCACGGAGCGTCATCGAGCCCCGGATCGTCTTTCCCTTCGACTTCTCCTTCGGCACCCTGAAGGAACACGTGGCGGCTGGGCTCCTCACCACACGCCCGGTGATCGGAGACGTGAGAACGACGGTGAGGAATCGCGCCTTCCCCTTGAGCGGCTTGTTTCCGAGGCGCGCCTTGCAGCCGATCCTCCCCGACCCTACGGCCAGGCCGGTGTCAGCGTGCGCCGCCCCCATGATCACGAGCAGGCTCGTTCCGGCCTTCACGGTCTTGTCGGCATTGAAGCTGGTGAGGATGACGCGCAGGGCCTCCGCGATCCGGTAGTTCCAGATCGCGTCGCCGTCCGGCGCATCGTCTTGCGCGAGGACGTCGTTGCCGGTGAAGGCAATTCCCAGCGCGTAGAAGCTGAGCTCGATCGGGACCGACATATCCGGGAACCCCGGGGCGAGGTCCTCTTGCAACACCGTCACGACGCCGACGCCGTTGCTGAACGAGCCCGTGACCGAGCCCGGCTGAGGATCCACCGCCACCATCTCCTCGCCGTTCCAGACCAAAAGCGACGGTCCGCTCGCTTCGAGGACGAGAATGAAGTTCATGCCGTCGCTGCGCAGACCGTTTGTGAGGTCGGGATCGTCGGTTCCGAGAGGAACGGCGATCGCGTCATCCGGTCCGAGCGAGGCGCGATTGGGGACGGTGATGCGAAAGGTGATCAGGCCCTGGTCGTCGTTCGAGACCGTCACGCCCGAGATGTCAGGCGCGGCTCCCGAATCGCCGGTTGGATCGGTAAAGCTCGCGCTCCCGGCGGCGGCCTGCGCCGGAGCGAACGTCGCACCAGACGCAGTCGCTCCGGTGACGGAAAGCGCTGCAAGGAGTGCCACGGCGGCGAAGCCCCCTCCCCGCACCGGCCCATCGTAGGCCGCGTCCGGCGACGGTGTCTAGCCCTCGCTGGGCAGCGACACGACGCGCGGCATGCCGACGGTCTCGGAGGCGCGCGACTCCGGCTCGACGTCCGCGAGGAGGTGCAGGACCTCGTCCCGGTTGATCGTCTCCTTCTCCAGGAGCGCCATCGTCAGGCGGTCGAGCGGCGCGCGATGCTTCTCGAGCAGCCGCACCGCCTCGGCGTAGGCCTCGTCGGTGAGGCGCGCCTGCTCGATGTCGCGCATTCGCTTCGTCTCCTCTGAGAGTGCGTAGTTGTCGGCGCGAAGCGTGCGTGACGTGACGGCCTCCGACATGCCCCACTCGAACACCATGGCACGGGCGATCTCCGTCGCCTTCTCGAGGTCGCTCGCAGCTCCGTTCGTCACACGTCCGAAGACGACCTGCTCGGCGGCCCGTCCGGCGAGGGCGATCTTGAGCATGTCGATGAGCTCCTCCTTCGTCTCGAGATAACGATCCTCGGACGGCAGGTTGAGCGTGTAGCCGAGCGCAGTTCCGCGCGAGACGATCGTAACCTTCTGCACGGGCGCGATCTCGCCCATGAGATGCGACATGAGAGCGTGTCCAGCTTCGTGGAACGCAAGGATGCGTCGCTCCTTCTCCGTGAGCACCTTCTTTTGTTGCAAGCCCGCGACCACGCGTTCGATCGCGGAGTCGAAGTCCGCAGCAGACACGTAGCGCGCGCCGCGCCGACCGGCGAAGATCGCGGCCTCGTTCGCGATGTTCGCGAGATCCGCACCGGTGAGACCGGACGTCTGCCGCGCGATCACGCCGAGGTCGACGTCGGCGGCCAGCGGCTTGTTGCGGGTGTGCACGTGGAGGATCGCATCGCGACCAGTGAGGTCCGGCGGGCCGACGAGCATCTGCCGATCGAAGCGACCGGGGCGGAGCAGAGCGGGATCCAGGTCCTGCAAGCGGTTCGATGCGGCCATGACGACGACCTGGTCGGTCGGCCGGAAGCCGTCGAGCTCGACCAGCAGCTGGTTGAGCGTCTGATCCTGCTCGCGGGTGAAACCCTGGCCGGTCCGCGCCGCTCCGACGGCATCGAGCTCGTCGATGAAGATGATCGACGGCGCACGCTTGCGGGCCTCGTCGAACAGCTTGCGCATCCGCGCCGCGCCGAGGCCGACGAACATCTCGACGAACGCCGACGCGCTCTGCGAGAAAAAGCGCGCTCCCGACTCGCCGGCTACCCCCTTGGCGAGCAGCGTCTTGCCCGTGCCCGGCGGGCCGTACAGGAGGATCCCCTTCGGGACCTTCGCCCCGAGCTGCTCGAACCGCTTGGGGTCCTTGAGGAAGTCGATCACCTCCTGGAGCTCGGCCTTCGCCTCGGTCACGCCGGCAACGTCCTCGAGGCTCACGGACTCGCGGGAGCCGGGCACGACATGCGTGGGCTTGACGCGCGGCATCACCGCGAGAGTGCGCCAGAGCAAGTAGACGATCGCGACCATGCAGAGGAAGAACATGAGCGGCAGCCAGCGCTCCGCGATCGAGGGGATGGCGTCGAACCAGGACCACGGGGCGGCGAACAGCACGACCGTCTCATCGGCAGGATGGGGGGTGAGCGTTAGCGGGGTGGCCTGGAGGCCTGGGCGTCGGCGTTACGCCGTCGCCCGCGCCAGCCCAGGCCAGCGCTCGAGCGGATCGGTAGAACGAACGACGTGCATGCCCGCGGCCTCGTAGCGCTCGAAGGCGGCATCCGCTTCGTCGGTGTAGTCGACGACGCCGGGGACGACGACTGGAGAGGTGCAGTCCTCGAGAAGGTACGTCCGCTCGGCCAGCTTTTCCCGCAGATGGTCGTGCTCGAGAAGGTTGTCGATCGTCCAGGCCAGGCAGTGGCTCTTCGCCTGACCAGCCACGACCACGGCGTCGAACGTGAGCAGCGTGGCGATGAGCGCCGCGTTCGTCTCGCCGAGGCGTTCGCCGTCGGGTCCCTCGGTCACCTCCGGGCCGAGCACGGAGTAGTGCTCGGTGAGCGGGTTCTCGCCCTTGACCTGAAAGTCGGGGGAGCTCTCTCGTGCGATCCCGTGGAAAAAGACGGCCTCCTCGACCGCGGACACGAGCGCGTGGCCGATGCCCCCCAGCATGGCGTGGTAGGGCCAGATGGTCAGGTCGTACTTCCCGCCCTCGGCCAGCCGTCGCGTGTAGTAGGCCAGGTGTCGCTCTGCATAGTCGACGTCGATCCCGAGCGCCTGCGCAACCGCGGCATTCAGCATCCAGCGGCCGGTCGCGACGTCGTCCGCCGAGACAAGCGTGTAGGGCGGCGGATGGTTGCCGTCTTCGTCGACGAGCCAGATCGCGTGGAACACCTGCATCGCATGGTGGGTGTCCAGGCTCGGCAAGATCTGCGTGATCACGCCCAGGTTGCGGTAGATGAATTCGCACAGACGGCGGTTGTCGTCGACCGCACCCGTTCCGCTGCGCCCTGCGACGAACAACTCGAAGTCGGGGATGCAGAAAGTGTTCTGGACATCGACGGCGAGGAGACCGAGCCGAAAGCCGTCCTCGGCCGCGGGGCGAAGGCCGTGCATGGCTGCCCACGCCGGCGCCTCGCGGGCGCGCTCTTCGTATGGAACTCGCCAGACATCGCCCACACGGCTCGGGTCGAAGTGAGCGGGGAGAGGAAGCTCAGACCGGATCAGGTGACGAGCTCCAGTCTCGGGTTCGGTTTGAACTTCCGGCCGACCTTCGCGGAGGGCCGCCCGTCCGTGAGGACGATGTCGGCGGTGAAGTCGTTCGAGCCGCGAATCAGCGACGAGCCGACGCCGTAGGCGTCAACGGGGACATCTCGTTCCTCGAAGTCTCTGATCTTGTCGACGGTGAAGCCGCCCGAAGCGACGATCTTGACCTGCTCGAAACCGTCCTGGTCGAGCGTGTCACGCACCTTCCGCACGAGTCGCTCGTTCACGCCCGTCGGCTTGAAGTCGCCCATCTCCTCGGAGAGTGAGCGGTCGACGAGCATCTCCGATGTGTCGAGTCGTACGCCCCACAGACGTTGCCCCAGAGCGCGCGCGACCTCGAGCGCGGTCTCGACGGAATTGTTCTCGAAGTCGACGAGCACCGTGATGTTCATGTCCTCGGGAGCCCAGTCGGCGAACTTGGTCGCGGCGAGCACGGTGTTTCCTCCGTAGGAAGAGATGAGCGAATGGGGCACGGTGCCGACGCCGCGGCCACCCCACCACGATGCCTGCTCGTCCGTCGTGACAGCGATCGATGCGCCCACGATTTGCCCCGCGATGTGGGCCGCGTACCCGTCGCCGATCTGAACGCGATGGTCATCATGACGGGCGGGCATGAAGATGACCGGCTTGCCGTTGGCGGCCAGGAGCAAGCGCACCACGTTCGTCGTGATCAGCGTCCGTCTAGCGAGAGCTCCGAGGTACGCGGTCTCGAGATGCGCGAACAGCGTGTAGTCGCCCTCGATCGTCATCACCGTCTCCCACGGCTCGATTCGGTCTCCCTCGTAGAGCGTGTGCACCGTGAGGGCGTCCCAGTCCAGCGAGCAGAGCTTGAGGATGGCGATCGCCTCGTCGATTCCACCGAGGTAGGAGTCGTTCTTCTGGAAGACCTGCATGACGACGCGCGGATGGCGTTGGTCGTACTCGAGGGTCGCGCGTGCGTAGTTGAAGTATGCGTCGGCGTAGTGGCCCGCACGCATCTTCTCGACGGGCAGGTCGAAGATCTCGGGGGAAAGCCGCTCGCGCGCGCTCTCCATGAGCACCATTACCGCTCCTCGAGCTGGAGGCAGGCGCGCAGCGCGGCCTCGGCGACCTCGATCTGCTCCGGCGTCGGCTCGACGGTCGCAACGCGGTGCTGAAGCTCGTGGCCGGGCTTGGCGAGAGCTCGGGCCAGACGCTTGTCGGGATTACGCACCATCCAGCCGAAGATCTCCGTCGACGCTGCGAGTGCGAAGAGTTGCGCGCCAATCCTCGCCTGGGTGCGGATACGCGCGGGTGCGCGCGCGGCGAGCGTGTTGCCGATCGCGGTCGTGGCGAGCAGCGGGCCGAGGAGGTGCGAGCCGCAGCGATCGTGCTCCTTGGCCGCCCGCTTGCCCTGCTCGTAGCTTCCGATCGAGATGTGCTCGGCACCGTGGTAGGCGGCCACGTCGGACCCGCGCAGCGCGAGTGCCGCCGGTGCAAGGGAAAGCAACCCGCTGACCAGCTCCTGAGCGCCCGGACCAACCGATTTCGATCCCCGAACGAGCCGGACGACGGTGGCGCTGGCGAGCATCGAGGCGAGCACCGCGGGACGCTGGAACGGCAGCCGCGCCTCGGGCAGCTCGCGCCGGATGTCCGGCAGGATCGCAAGCGCGTCCAGAAGGCGTACGGGGCCGCGCAGGAGCGGGCTGTTGATCTTCGTGGACCGCACCCGCTTCGGCCTGGCAGCGACCTTGAGCTCGCCGTCGTCGGTGCGGATCGCGCAGGCCCATGCCTTCGGGCCGTGCACGAGCACGCCGTTGGCGAGTGCCATCCCTCCGAGCCGGATCTTTTCTTCGGCCATGAGCCGAGGTTATCGACTCAGAGTCGAATTCCGCAAACTCCTACGAGCCGAGGCTCTTCGCAGCGTGACGCAGGAAGTCGACGCCGAGCTCGAGATCGTCGACGGGGATGCGCTCGTCGGCCGAGTGGACCAGCGTCGCAGCGAGCTCCGGGGACATCGCGCGCGAGGGGAAGAATCCATAGGCGACCGTGCCGAAGGCCTCACGGAACCAGTGGCTGTCCGTGAAGCCCGCGACGCAGATCGGCGCCGGGCGCGCCTCCGGCTCCAGCTGCTCGACCCAGGCCGCCACGGCGTCCCACAGGGGTGTGTCGATCGGCGAACGCGTCCCGCCGTGCGCTTCGAGGCTCTCGAGCTCGTAGTCGCCGTCGCCGAGCGCCGCTCGCGTGACCTCGAGCTGCTCGGCGGGAGTCGTCCCTGGCAAGAGCCGAGAGTCGACGATCACGTCGCAGATCGCCGGAATGACGTTTCGCTTTTGCGACGCGGTGGCCATCGTCGGCGAGAACGTCAGCGAGAGCAGCGGCTCGACCATCGCCGCGAAGAAGCTGTCGATCTCGCCGGCACGCGCGAGGGCGTCTTGCGGAGAGACCGGGGCCACGCCGGTAACCGTCTCGAGCAGGGCCGTCACCTCGGGCGTCAACTGCCGCTCGGGAACGTAATCGCCGAGCTTCGTGATCAGAGATGCGGCCTTGACCAGCGCATTGTCGGCGATGCCGGGCATGGACGCGTGGCCGCTGCGCCCGTGGACGCGCAACCGGAAGGGCGCGCTCATCTTCTCTGCGACGGAGCAGATGTAGTAGGGCTTGCCGCCGAGCTCGACCCGCTCGCCTGACCCCTCGTTGATCAGGTAGTCGCAACGCACTGCGTCGGGGTAGGCCTCGCACAACCACTGCGCACCGAACCCCGCTCCGACCTCCTCGTCGGCGGTCGCGGCGAAGATCAGGTCGCCGGCGGGCTCGAACCCCTCTCGCGCGAGGGTCGCGATCGCCACCGCGCTCGCGGCCACCTGGCCCTTCATGTCGAGCGCGCCGCGTCCCCACACCTCGCCGCCTCTCAGCTCACCGCCGAACGGCTCCGCCGACCACTCCGCCGCATCCGCGAGCACGACGTCCGTGTGCGACAAGAACAGCAGGGTGGGCCCATCGCCTCTGCCCGGCAGGCGGGCGACGAGGTTCGCCCGCTCCGGCACGCGGGCGTAGAGCTCGCACTCGGCGCCGCTGTCCTCGAGGTACGCGCGGAGGAGCTCCGCCGCCGCCGTCTCGTTCCCGGGAGGATTCGTCGTGTCGACGCGAATGAGCTCCTGCAGGAGCTCGGTCACCTCGGCGCGTACCGAGACGGCCGCCATCAGCCGCCGCCTTCTTCCTCTTTCGCGCGCGCGGTCAGCTGATTGCGCGCGCGCCAAAGCGCCGGGAAGAAGTTGTGGTGGATCATCTTCCCGAGTACTTCGACAGGCGTTCCCTGCGTGCCGACCACCTGATCGCCGATGATCCGCGCCACCACCTTGTAGTGGCGGATGCGCCACATGGTGATGCGCTCGTCCCACTCGATCAGCGCCTCCGCGAGCAGATAGAGCTCTTCGTGCTCGCGCCCCTGCACGTAGACCTCCACCACATCGAGACCGGCTGCGCCGAGCGCCGCCTCGAAGGCCTCTCCGAGCGCGGGCGTGACACGGCGCACCTCGCGGAATCCGGGCGAGTCGAAGCCGCTGCCGTGTCCCAGCACGCGTCGAATCGTCTGGTACTCCCACGGCGACATCTGCTCGAGCATGTCCAGCTGCGCCGTGATGAACTGCAGACAGAGCGAAGCCCGGCGGAGCAGGCGGAGCGCCGCCGCGTATTCGCCTGCGCGCACGTGCGCCGTCGCACGCGCGACCTCGGACGTGCCGAGCTTGAGCCAGAGCTCCGAGGACTGGTGCACGGTCTGGAAGAGCAGCTCGTCCGGATGCGACTGCTCGTCGGGCGACTTCTGCAGCGCCAGCAGTTCGTCCGTTCGCAGGTAACGCTCGTAGTCGGACGCGGCCGTTCCGGGCAGGATCGGCTCGGAGAAGTCCTCGTGGGTCTCGGTGGCCACCTGGCGCGGAGCATACTTTCCTGCAATGAGCGACCTCTTCTCAGATGCGGCGAAGCAGCGGTTGCCCGAAGTCGCACCGCTGGCTCTCCGAATGCGGCCCGAGTCGCTGGACGAGTTCGTCGGACAAGAGCACGTCCTGGGCGCAAGCTCGGCGCTCCGTCTGGCGATCGAAGAGGACCGGGTTCGCTCGGCGATCTTCTACGGGCCGCCGGGCAGCGGCAAGACGACGCTGGCCCGGATCATCGCGCGCATGACCGGCGCGGAATTCGTCGAGCTCTCGGCCGTCTCCGCGACCGTCGCTCAGGTGCGTGAGGTTCTGGCGCGCGCACGCGAGCGCCTGGGCGCGAACGGACAGCGGACGATTCTCTTCCTCGACGAGATTCATCGCTTCAACAAAGCTCAGCAGGACGCGTTGCTCCCGGGCGTCGAGGAGGGAGTGGTCACGCTGATCGGCGCGACGACCGAGAACCCGTACTACGAGGTCAACTCCGCGCTCCTGTCACGCGCGCAGGTGTACGAGCTCGAGCCGCTTTCGGTCGACGAGCTGAAGACCATCGCCGTGCGAGGCGCCGCGGAGATCGGCGCCGAGATGCCGGACCAGCTCGTCGAGCTGATCGCGATCCGGGCGGGCGGCGACGCGCGCTCGGTCCACAACATCGTCGAGTTGGCGTGGCAGACGGCCCATGCTGCGGGTGAGCCGCTGTCCGAGGAGCACGTCGAAGACGCGGCACGCAAGCGGCCTCTCCTGTACGACAAGACGGCCGACGCGCACTACGACTTCATCTCGGCCTTCATCAAGTCGATGCGCGGTTCGGATCCCGACGCGAGCGTCTACTACCTGGCCGCGATGCTCGAGAGCGGAGAAGACGCCCGCTACATCGCGCGCCGGATGATCGTGCTCGCGTCGGAGGACATCGGCAACGCCGACCCACGCGCATTGCTGGTGGCAGTCGCGGCCGCACAGGCAGTCGAGCATGTCGGGCTGCCGGAGGCGCGGCTCAACCTCGCGCAGGCGGCGATCTATCTTGCGCGGGCGCCCAAGTCGAACGCAAGCTACGAAGCGATCAAGCGCGCGACGCTGGACGTGCAAAAGCACGGCAACATCCTCCCGCCGAACGAGCTCCGCGACGGCAGCTACTACGGGCGCCGGCTCGGCCGAGGCGAGGGCTACGTCTATCCCCACTCCGATCCGGCGGGCTTTGACGTCGACTACCTCCCGGACGAGCTCAAGGGGACGACCTACTACGAGCCCTCGGGAAGCGGAGAAGAGACCGAGGAAGAGAGTTAGTGGCTCAGAGCCACTAACTCATGTTTCAGTCCGAGCCGCGGCGGATGCGCTCCGCGGCCATCCTCCCCCAGCCCGGTTGCCGCTCCCACGCCTGCGCGACACGCTCGACGTCGTACTCCACGCGGCGAAACTGGAACTCGCCGTCGTCCCCGCGCAACGCGTACGCGGCGCGAGGATCGCCGTCCAGCGGCATCCCTGCGCTACCCGGGTTGATCAGGGTGGTGCCGTTCGGGCCCGGACGCCGGAACTGCAGATGGCTGTGTCCGAAAACCACGGTCGTGCCCCGCACGCCGGCCAACAGACGCTCGTCGTCGTCACTGGGCTCGGCCGGGAAGCTGTCGACGTCGGAGAGCGGAGAGCCATGGACGTACAGGACGCCGTCCAGAGTCTTCTGCGTCTCCAGCGAGTAGAGCCACCCCTCCTCGGTACCGACGCCCGAGTCTGCTGCTCGAAGCTCCTCGGCCACGTCCGGCCGATCCACCGGCGGCTCGCGCAACCAGCGCTCACCGTTGCCGCGGATCCAGGTCGTGTTTGGCAGCGCCCGCAGGCGCTCCAGCGTCTCGAGCGGCCAGGGCGACCACGAGGCGAAGTCGCCGCCGAGGAGATACGCATCGGCCCCTGCCCGCCTGGCGTCCGCCAGTACCTCGTCGAGCGCAACCACGTTGCCATGGATGTCGTACAGAACCGCGAGCACGAGGCCTAAGGCACCGACTTGGCGGTGCCGCAGAGAGGCCGTGCGAGCTCAGCTCGTACGGCCGTCCGACACAGCTGCTTGGTAGGGAGGCGTTCGAAGTCTCGATTCATGGGCCTTTAGGCTCCCACACGTGAAGATCGTCTGCCTCATCAAGCAGGTGCCGCGCGGCGACGCGATCGAGTTCGACCAGGAGACGAAGGCGCTGCGCCGCGAGGGCGTACCGCTGCTCCTCAACCCCTTCGATGCCGCCGCCGTCGAGCACGCGGTCGCGCTAAGGGAACGGAACGGTTCCGGCGAAGTCGTCGCAGTAACGATGGGGCCCCCGCAAGCGGACGCAGCCCTGCGCACCTGCCTGGCGCTCGGCGCCGACCGGTGCATTCACCTCTCCGACCGTGTCTTCGCGCTCGCCGACACGATCGGCACCTCGCGGACACTCGCGCTCGCGATCCAGAAGGAGGGCGACGTCGACCTCGTGCTGTGCGGACGGAAAACCACCGACTCCGAGACGTGGCAGGTTCCTCCCGAGGTCGCAGCCTTCCTGGGCTGGCCGCACTTGACGAGCGTGCTCGAAACGGAGCTCGAGGGCCGCACGATCCGCATCGTTCGCGAGACCGACGACGGGCTCGAGTCCTACGAGGTGGCGGTTCCCGCGGTGCTCTCCCTCGCACACGCACGTGAGGCAGACGAAACCGCAGACGGACGGATCGACGTCTGGGCCGCGCGCGACCTCGTCCGACGGGTCCACGACTACGACAAGCGCTTCGGGCAAACAGGCTCTCCCACGCGTGTGCTCGCCGTGCGCGACGTCACGCCCGAGCGAGCCGGCGACGTCTTCCAGTCCGTCGAGAACGCCGCACCCCGGCTGCAGGCCCTCCTGGCGGAACGGCAGGTCGAGCCTTCATCCTGGGAGAAGCCCGAACGTCTCGGGGAGCGTCCGGGGAAGAGCTACGACTGCTGGGCGCTGGTCGAGCACGCGAACGGTCGTCCGATCCGCGCTTCGCTCGAGCTGCTCGGAAAGGGGCGCGAGCTTGCGGGCAAGCTCGGCGGTCAGAACGTCGCGCTGGCTCTCGGGAGCAACACCGGCGGTGTCGCGCGCGAGGCCGCCAAGCACGGCGCGGAGCGCGTCGTGGTCGTCGAGGACCCGCGACTGACGGACTACCACCCGGAGCTCTGGGCCCACGCGGTGCGTTCCGTTCTCGAGCAGCTACGTCCGCATGTGCTGCTCATCCCGGCGACGGCGAACGGGCGCGACCTCGGGCCGCGTGTCGCAGGGGAGCTCGAGCTCGGGATGACCGGCGATTGCGTCGGGCTTGGCATCGACCGCGCGGGCAGGCTGATCCAGACGAAGCCGGCGTACGGCGGCAACATCGTGTCCGTGATCATGGGCTCGACGACGCCGCAGCTGGCCACCGTGCGTCCTCGCATGTTCGAGCCGCTCGAGCCTCGAGACGTCGAGCCGCAGCTCGAGCGCTTCGATCCGGGCGGCTGGCCCGAGACGCGCCTGCGCCCGGCCGGGCGCGAGTCTTCCTCCGCACGCGACCTCGACGAGGCGGGCGTCATCGTGTGCGTCGGAGGCGGTCTGGACGAGCTTCCGAAGCTTCCCGGGGACGTCGCCCTCGGCGGCACGCGGGAGGCGTGCGAACGCGGGCTCCTCCCGCGCAGCAGGCAAATCGGGCTGCTCGGCCGTCAGGTCGCGCCACGCCTGCTGGTCGCGGTCGGCATCCGTGGCGACTTCGAGGAGTTGACCGGGTTCGTCAAGGCGAGCGTCGTCGCCGCGATCGACTCGAACCGCGCGGCGCCGATTCTGGACGCAGCCGACGTCGGCGTGGTGGGCGACTGGCGCGAAGTGCTGCCGGCGCTGCTCGGGACGATCTGATGCTTCTGCAACTGCACGAATGGGGAGACCGGACCGCTCCTCCCGTTGTCGCGCTGCACGGGATCGGCGGCTACGGCCGGCGCTTCCGGAAGCTGGCCGAGGAACGTCTCACCCGCTACCGCCTCGTCGCACCCGATCTGCGTGGGCACGGCGCGTCGTCGTGGGAGCCGCCGTGGACGATCGCAACTCACGTGTCCGATGTGCTCGAGACGCTCGAGAAGGCGGGCATCGAACGAGCGGCGTTCGTCGGCCACTCCTACGGCGGCCGACTGATCCTGGAGCTTGCCGACCTCGCACCAGAGCGCATCGAACGAGCGGCATTGCTCGATCCGGCGATAGAGCTCCTTCCCCACGTGGGCTACGACTTTGCCGAGCGCGAGCGCGCCGATGGAGCATTCGCGCTGCCGAAGGACGCCGTCGAAGAACGGCTCGCATTCGACTCGACGACACCGCGTGCGTTCGCCGAAGAAGACGTCCGGGAGCACCTCGACCTCGGCCGCGACGGCCTCTATCGCTATCGCTACTGCCGCAGTGCTGCGATCACCGCCTATGGAGAGCTCTGCACGCCTCCACCGCCGCCGGAGACGCTTCGAGCTCCCGCGCTCCTCGTGCATGCCGGACAGTTCGGATTGGTCAGGGAAGAACAGCTCGAGACGTACGAGACCGTGCTCGGCAAGCGGCTGGAGGTGGTCGAGGTTCCCGGCGGCCACATGGTCTTCTGGGATGCCTACGAGCAGACCGCCGCTGCTCTCGAGCGCTTCCTAGAGGATGCGCGCGCCTAGCGCGCTCGCCACCAGCTCTACAGCGAGCTTCCCTGTCTCGTTCTCCCGGTCGAGCACCGGGTTGACCTCGACCACGTCGAGCGAAGAGGCCAGTCCGGACTCCGCGATGAGCTCCATGGCGAGGTGAGCCTCACGGTACGAGAGACCTCCGCGAACCGGAGTCCCGACACCGGGGGCGACGTCAGGGTCGACCGCGTCCATGTCCAGGCTGACGTGCACGAACCCTGGACCGGCCACGTGGTCGAGTGCCTCGCGCAGGACGCGCTCGACCCCGAGACGGTCGACGTCGCTCATCGTGAACACCTTGGCGTCGAGCTCGCCGAGCAGGGCCCGTTCGCCCTCGTCGAGCACGCGCACACCGACGAGCGCGACGCGGCCGGGATCGACGGCGGGCAGGCCCCAGCCGTCGCCCTGGAAGCGCCGGCCGGCACGCCCGAGCGCGGCGGCGAGCACCATCCCGTGGACGTTGCCGCTCGGGCTCGTGTCCGGGCTGTTGAGATCGCCGTGGGCGTCGATCCAGATCACACCGCCCGGGCCATGCACCTCACGCAGGCCGGCGAGCGTCCCGAGCGCAACCGAATGATCCCCGCCGAGGACGAGGGGAACGAGCCCGTCGCCCGCCGCACCGGCCACGAGGCCGGCGATCCGCTGCGAGGTGTCCTTGATCTGCGGCAGGAAGCGGGCATGCTCGTCCCCGCTTGCCGTCGCCTCCGCAACAGCCGTCTCGACGTTGCCGAGATCGACGTAGTCGAGACCGAGGTCGGCGATTCGCCCGTCCAGTCCCGCATAGCGGATCGCCGAAGGACCCATGTCAACACCCCGGCGGCCCGCTCCGAGGTCGAGGGCTGCCCCGATTACAGCCACTTTGTGACGAAGAGGTTGCGAAGACACGGCGGACAAGGCTAACTTGCGGACCCATGGGCGAAGCCGAAGCGGCGGGCACGATCAGGGTGCTGCTTGCCGATGACGACGAGCCGTTTCTCGGCGCCCTTTCACCGCTGATCGAGCGCCAACCCGAGTTGGCAGTCGTCGGAACTGCCGCGGACGGATTGGCCGCGATCGAGCTCGCCGACGAGCTCTCGCCCGACGCGGTGGTGATCGACCTGCACATGCCGCGGCTCGACGGCGTCACCGCGGTCGCACGGCTGCGTCGCGATCATCCCAGCATGTGCGTGATCGCGCTGACCGGCGACCAGCAGACGGCGCTGCACGAAGCGGTGACAGAAGCCGGCGCCGACGCAGTCCTGCTGAAGGACGAGTTCGTGGACGTCCTGGTCGACCGGTTGGCGGCGGCGAAATCGGGAACCTGACTCCCGTCTGAGATAGACGGCGGTGAGATGCCGCCGCCGACGCCGGCTACGATCTGGGCTCAGAGCGTCCGCCGACCCAGCCGCGCTGGAACGCGCTCCCTTGGGAGTCTGAGGAGGCGGAGGACGCGCCCCCACCGAGAGGAGGCGCGTTGCACCGCATCATTTTCACTATCCGTCGCACAGCCCACGTGGTTGTGGCGAGCATCGCGGTCGAGTTGGCACTTGACTTCGGAGCGGGAGCGGTGGCGGTCATTTTGGCTCCGTTTGTCGGTGAGTGGGTGTACGCGGCGGCCGGCGTGATCGTGATCGGTTCGCTTCCGATTCTCGGTCTGAACATTGTCCGCGTCGCCCGTCGGGAGTGGAGGCGCCATCAGCGGCTGCCCTCTTAGGGCGGTTCGGGGACCGGGGGCGGGTGCGAACCCGGCGAATGGCGAGGGCCGGAATCGAACCGGCGACACCACGGTTTTCAGCCGTGTGCTCTACCAACTGAGCTACCTCGCCAGGCGGGCGCAGTGTAGCCGCGCCCGATCCTAGGACGCACCGAGCCGCACACCGTCTTCCAGAGCCTCGCGCGCGATGTCGAGCCAGATCGCGGCGTTGCGGTCGTACTCGTCTCGCGCATCCTGTGACGCCGATGCGAGGAAGCGCTCCCACGTCACTGCTCGACAGAGCATGCCGAGGACGTAGCCGCGCGCGAACGTCGTGTGCAACTCGTCGAGCGGCGCGAAGCGCGTCCAGGGCTCAAGGTACGCATCTCGGAGGCGCAGGACCTCGGCGGAATCAGGCTCGAGGCCTCGGCGATAGGCAATGTCCCGCAGCGTGTTCGTGAGACCCGCGAACGGGTGCGAGACCGCGCCTTCGCCCCAGTCGAGGAAGCGAGCGCGCCCGTCCAAGACGAAGACGTTGGCCTCGTGCACCTCCTCGTGGATGAGCGTCATCGGGACCGGGCTCTCGAGCGCTGCCACCGCGCGCTCGACTGCAGGTTCGAGGGCCGCAAGCCGCGCGCGCTCGACCGGCACCGTCTCGAGAGCGCGAACGTTTTGCACAAGGCGCGGGAAGTCAGCCAGGAGCGAACGCGGTCGCTTGTCGGGCACACCGAGCGCCAGCAGCTCGTCGACTTCCCCGACGTGCGCGAGTTGCAGCTCGGCGTAGCGCCGCAGGATGTCCTCCCAGGCCGGCGCGGCCGTGCCCACTTCGAGCAGCGTCCGCAGCTGCGACCCCGCGTCGCGGGTCAGAAGCCAGCTCCCGTCCCACGCGACGACCTCCGGGCCGTCGTCCGGGTTACGGTCGGAGACAAGAGCGGTGAGCCCCGGCTCGAACGCCATGACGGGCGCGGGCTCCTTGAACCACAGTCGGCCCTCGCTCGTCTCGATCCGAGCGACGGCCGCCCAAGGGCGCGTCCGCTCGAGAGTCAGTTCGCTCAGCGCCGCGATACCGCGGCGCACCAGCTGAGCCCGCGTCCAGGCCGCCGCTCGGTCGAGCCAGTCGGCCTCGTTCCACGGCAGCGCGCCTGCGGTTTCCATGGCCAGGACCTTCTAAAGGATTCGTTAAGACTGCGACCGCCGACTTGCCGGTCTGGTACGACTTCGCGCGTGAGGGTCGCCCGCTTTTCAGCGCTGGCAGTCGTCGCCGGTGCCGCAGCCGTTCTCATGCCCTCGCTCGGGCTCTCGCATTCGACGCCGGCGCCCAAGCGCGCCCAGCAGGCGTGCGGCAACCG
>JBKPEC010000219.1:0-7229 GCA_046728195.1 Actinomycetota bacterium | reverse complement strand
CACGGCGACCATCGATCGGCTCCGCGAGCTCTATCCGCAGGGTCGGTTCGAGGTTCGACGGTTTCGACCAAACATTGTCGTGGCCACGGAGCCTGAAGAGCAGGGCTTCGTGGAGAACGACTGGATCGATCGCACCGTCGCGATCGGAGACGACGTTCGGCTGCGGATCACGGGTCCCTGCCCGCGCTGCGTCATGACGACTCTAGCTCAGGGAGACCTGCCGAAGGATTCAGGGATTCTGCGCACAGCAGCGCAGCACAATCAGGCAAATGTTGGCGTGTATGCCGATGTGGTCAAGGGTGGTGCGATTCAGCGGGGCGATCCGGTCACGCTCGTGTGAACCGAATCAGGCCGAGATGCCCTTGGCCCGCAGCTCTTCCTTGGCTGACTCAGACTTCTCCAGATCGTCCAGGCCAAGGGCTCGAAGAACTGCGGGCGTCTTCGCGAACTGCACGTCGCGGTAGTCCACGACCTGGATCTGGTTCCCCCACGGGTCGTAGAAGTCGAGGCTGCGGCCCGCCGTCGCCTGAATTCCCAGGTCGTGCAGACGCTGCCTCACCGCTTCTTTGTCGTCGACGACCAGCCCGAAGTGCCGTGCGCGATCGGGTGGTTGCGTGCGTCCGCGCGCGAGCGCGATGAACTGGTCGCCCATGTCGATGAAGGCCATCTGCCTGCCGTGGCCGCGCAGCTCGAGCTCACCGAAGATCGAGCCCCAGAAGTCGAGCGCCTCGTCGATGTCGCCGACCTCGAGCGCGATGTGATTCATCCCAACGAGCTTTGGCATGGCGAGTCCAGCCTAGTTGCGGAGACCCGGGGAACGCCGCCGAGCCCCACGGTGTAGAAGCCTCGGTGGTGGGCCGACCACTCGACGAATCCGACTTGATCGGCCGCGCGAAGCGCGGCGACACGCACGCCTACGAGGACCTCGTGTACGCACATCAAGGCATCGCTTTCCGGACCGCGTACGTCATTGCCGGCAATGCGGCCGACGCGGAAGAGGCCGCTCAGGACGGGTTCGTCAAAGCCTGGCGGGCCCTTGGCCGCTTCCGCGAAGGCGCGCCTTTTCGTCCCTGGCTGCTGCGGATTGTCGCCAACGAGGCCCGCAACCGCCGCCGCTCAGCGGGCCGCCGCGCGCACCTCGCGCTGCGGGCGGCGACGGAGCAACCCTCGGGGGACGCGGCCCCGTCCCCCGAGGCGGCATTCCTGTCGGCGGAGCAGCGCGAAACCTTGCTTGCGGCCGTCAACGAGCTTCCAGAGGACCAGCGCACCGTGATTTCCCTGCGCTACTTCGTCGGGCTGTCCGAGCAGGAGACCGCCGAGGCGCTCGACCTACCGACGGGAACGGTGAAGTCCCGTACCGCCCGAGCGCTCGAGCGACTGAGGACGTCGTATGACTGAGCTCGAGCGCGCACTCCTCGCCCTCGGCGAAGGGATCGACTTCCCGGCGGAGCCGGATCTACGCCCGCGTGTTCGCGAGCGGCTCGAACGTCAACGCCAGCGTTTCGTCCGTCCGCTTGCGTTCGCCGTCGCCGTGGTTGTCGTCGCGTTCGGCATCGCGATGGCCGTTCCGCCCGCGCGCAGCGCGATCCTCCGCTTCTTCCACATCGGCTCGGTCACGATCGAGCGCGTCCAGGAACTGCCGCCCGCGCGCGAACGACCGCTTGCCGCCGGGCTGGGGCCGGCGCTCTCCCTGGACGAGGCGCAGTCGCGCTCGGGCGTCCGGCTGATCCTGCGGGCACCGCGGCCGGACCGCTTCTATGCCCGGCCCGGACTGATCGCGACGCTCCTGCAGTACCGCGGCACGCCGGTCCTGCTTGCTGAGCTGCAGGGTGACCAGACCGGAATCACGAAGAAACTCGCGACGCGCGGGACGAACGTCCAGCCTGCACAGATCGGCTCCTATGGCCTGTGGCTGTCGGGTGGCAAGCACGTCCTGTACTGGGAGTCGAGCCCCGGAACCTTGGGCCGGATCGAGCCGCGTCTCGCCGGCAACGTGCTCCTCTGGACTCAGGACGGCCGGACGTTCCGTCTCGAGGGCAACCTCCCCGAAGAGCAGATGCTGGAGCTCGCGCGAGATATCACCCGGTAAGGGGAGAACCGAGCCGCCGTAGCGTCCGAATAAAGGGAAATGACCACTGCGGCTGACATGGAAGTCCGCGAAGAGGTGCAGCTGGTGGAGGCCTGGCGAGCCGAGCAGCTGGAGATGGCCGGGTACGGCGCGCAGGCGGCGGCCGAACTGGCGGCGAGGCACGACGTGGACTTGCACGGGGCATGTGCGCTCTTGACGCAGGGCTGCTCCCCGGAGCTCGCGCTGCAGATCCTGCTGTAGCGCACAGGAGCTCGACGCCTTCGGCAGAATCTCTTCTCTGCCGTTGAGCCTTCTCGCGTACATCCCGTCCCCGCACACCGGGACGATCGACGTCGGCCCGCTGAAGATCCACATGTACGGGCTGATGCTGCTGCTCGCCATCGCGGCGTGCGTGGCGCTGACCGGCTACCGCTGGGTGAAGTGGGGCGGCGACTGGGATCTCGTCTTCCGGGTCGCCGTCTGGGGGGTCGCGGCCGGGATCGTCGGCGCGCGGCTCTACCACGACATCACGAGCTGGAGCGAGGTGCCGGACACCTGGTGGGGCCCGTTCGCCGTCTGGCAGGGCGGGCTCGGAGTCTGGGGCGGAATCCTCTTCGGGGTGCTCGTGGGGGCGTGGGTGGTGCACCGCTCGGGCCAGAGCGTGCGGCTCTTCATGGATGCGGTGGCCCCGGGACTCTTGCTCGCGCAGGGGATCGGGCGCTGGGGCAACTGGTTCAACCAGGAGCTGTTCGGTAAGCCGACCACGCTTCCGTGGGGCTTGAAGATCAGTCCCGAGCATCGACCTGAGGGCTACTTCGACCACGAGACGTTCCACCCGACGTTCCTGTACGAGTTCATCTACGACCTGGCCGGCGTCGGGCTCCTGCTCTGGATCGACAGCCGCTTCAGGATCAGGCGGCCCGGGCTCTTCGCGCTGTACGTCTCCTACTACTGCGTCGGACGCTTCTTCGAGGAGCTGCTGCGGATCGATCCGGCGCACCATTTCGCCGGCCTGCGACTGAACGCCTGGGTCTCGCTCGTCGTGTTCGTCATCTCGACTGCGTTCTTCATCTGGTGGCAGTTCATCCGCACTCCCTCCGGCGACGAGCGGCCGCGGGCGACCAGGGTCGTGCCGAGCGGACCGGCGATGGCCGTGCCCAAGGGGCGCGTCCGCTCGGGCCACTAGGGTCCGCGCCATGATCGTGCGCGAGCTCGAGCTGGACCTCGACGCCTTCGAAGGCCCGTTCGACCTGCTGCTGACGCTCGTCCTGAAGGAGGAGGTCGACCTCGCGGACGTCGACGTCGCCGGGATCGTCGTGCGCTTCGTCGAGCGGCTCGCCGAGCGGGAAGCGCTCGACCTGGACGCGTGCGGCGAGTTCCTCGTCCTGGTCGCCGCGTTGCTCGAGCTGAAGGCGCGCGGGCTGTTCGAGGAGGAGGCCGCGGAGCTCGCCGACCTCGAGCCCGAAGAGGCGGCGGAAGAGCTGGCGCGCCGGCTCGCCGAGTACCGCCGGATGAAGGAGGCGGCGGCCTGGCTCTCCGAGCGGCTCGCGTCGGAGGGCGACCGGTTCTTCCGGCTGGGACCGGCGGCGCTCGCGCCGGCGCCTGAGCGGCGACTCGCCCCGCAGGACCCCGAGGCGCTGGCGAATGTGGTCCGGCTGCTCGCCGCCGACCCGCCGGCGGTTTCCCTCGCACACATGGAGCTCCGCTATCCGCCCGTTTCGCAGTTCCTCGAGCGCTTTCGCGCGCTGCTCTCGCGCCGCTCGCGCTTCGACTTCGACTCCGAGGTGGAGGGCCTCACGCGCGCCGAGCAGGCGATCGCCTTCCTCGCCCTGCTCGAGCTCCGGCGCGCGAACCAGATCTCCATCAGCCAGGCGGCCCCGTTCGCTCCGATCCGTGTCAGTAGGTTGGAGGAGGAAAGCGCCGCCCCGGACGAAAGGACCTTCGCGTGGAACGCCCGCTCCGCCTAGTCACCGCCAACCCGCTCGACCAGCTCGCGCGGACCCTCGAGGCGCTGCTCGTGGTCGCGAGCGCGCCGCTGCCGGTGGAGGAGCTGGCCGCGGCGGTCGACGAAGACCGGGAGCGCGTCGAGCTGGCGCTCGGCCTGCTGGCGGAGCGCTACCAGGAAGGGCGAAGCGGGATCGTCCTCGAGGCGGTCGCCGGCGGCTGGGCCTTCCGCGCGTCCCGCGACGCCGCCGAGGCCTGCGGTCGGCTGTTCGAGCGGCCGGTGCAGCGGGGACTGTCGCAGGCTGCGCTCGAGACGCTGGCGATCGTCGCCTACCTCGGGCCGTGCACGCGGCCGGCGATCGCGCGCATTCGCGGAGTCGCCGCGGACTCGGCGGTTGCCGGGCTCGTGGAGCGCGGCCTGATCACGGAGGCCGGCCGGGAGGACGGGAGCGGTGGCGCGGTGCGCTATCGCACCACGCCGATGTTCGAGCGCGTCTTCGGCTTGGAGAGCCTGTCGCAATTGCCGAGGCTCGACGATCTGGGCGACGTCGACGACCTGCGTGAGCGTCTGCACGCGGTCGCCGAGCAGCGCAGCGCGTAGCCGGCTAAAGCGCTCGGCCGGGGCCTGCCACAGGACTCAGGTCGCTCGGCGGCGCTGCTGCTCGGACGACGAGAACACCGTGATCCCGATGGCAGCGAGCGCGACGGCGACGAGGAACTGGATCAGCCAACCGACGTCGAACAGGTTGGCGAGGATGCCGCCGAGGAGGCTGGCTGCGATCCCGATCAGCACCGTTGCGAGCACGCTGACGTCATGTCGGCCCGGCAGCACGACCCGCCCAAGTCCACCGATGATGAGGCCGGTGAGCGCGAGCCAGAGGAGCGAAAACGCGAGGCCGATCAGCGACCCCGTGAGCAGCAAAGCGGCGATGATGATCAGCAGGACGACGACGATGGACACGTTGCGGACGCTAGCGAATCGAGGGAGGTCACGTTCTTGGCGGCGGCGGCCGCGGTTGGCTCCTCGAAAGCCCCTTGTTGACAGATTGGGCGCAGTCGCGTTTCCCACGTGCGCGCTCTTCGACGCTACGCTCGACAGCGAGGGGTACCGCAAGGGGGGTCCCCGGGGCGATGTACGCGCGTGTACCCAGAGTCGGCGCGCACGCACTTCTTGTACTGACCCTGACACGGCGCTAGATTCGCCTGGGTCTGCGAGCGGAGGGAGGGCACGAAGTGCAGGGAGCAACGGTCACCGAGCTCGACACGTCAGCGCTCGAGCACGTACGAGGAGAAGTCATTCGTCCCGGAGACGACCGCTACGACGAGGCGCGCGCGATCCACAACGCGGGAACCGACAGGCATCCCGCTCTGATCATGCGCTGCCGCGATGTCGCCGACGTCATCGCGGTCGTCGACCTCGCACAGTCGAGTGGGCTGCCGCTCGCAGTGCGCAGCGGCGGGCACAACCCTGCGGGCTTCGGCACCGTGGACGACGGCATCGTTCTCGATCTGTCGTCGATGAGGGGAATCAAGGTCGATCCCGCTGCGCGAACCTCCACGGTGCAGACCGGCTGCACCTGGGGTGACGTCGACCACGCAACGCACGCGTTCGGTCTCGCCGCCCCAGGCGGAGTCGTCTCGACGACCGGTGTCGGAGGCCTGACTCTCGGCGGGGGGACCGGCCATCTCACGCGAAGTTGCGGCCTGACCATCGACAACCTGCTCGAGGCCGACGTCGTGCTCGCCGACGGCACGTTCGTCACCGCGAATGCCGAGCACAACGAGGATCTCTTCTGGGCGCTACGGGGCGGCGGTGGAAACTTCGGCGTCGTGACCTCGCTCACCCTCCGCCTGCACCCGGTGGACACGGTCGTCGCGGGTCCGATGCTGTGGTCGCTCGACCGTGCTGCCGAAGCGTTGCGCATGTACGAGCAGCTGCTGGCGGGCGCGCCGGATGAGCTAACCGGTGTCTTCGCCTTCCTGGTCGTTCCACCCGGTCCGCCGTTTCCGGAGGATCTGCATCTCAAGACGGTCTGCGGAATCGTCTGGTGCTACACGGGCCCGCCGGAGGGTGCCGAAGAGGTGCTCGCGCCCGCCCGCGCCGTCGGGCCTCCCCTCTTCGAGCTCGTCGGGCCGATGCCGCATCCAGTGCTGCAAAGCATGTTCGACGGCATCGCGGGCCCCGGCATGCACAACTACTGGCGTGGTGATTTCCTCCGCGAGCTCACCGACGAGGCGATCGCGAAGCACGTCGAATACGGATCGCAGGTGCCGACGGTCTTCTCGGGCGTGCACCTGTATCCGGCTGACGGCGTGGCCGGCCGAATTGCGCCCGACGCGACCGCGTGGAACTACCGAGAGGCGCGCTGGGCAGAGGTCATCTTCGCTGCCGAGCCTGCGCCTGCCCCGTCCTTCGACCGCCTGAAGGACTGGGTCGTCGACTCGTGGGATCTCCTCCATCCGTTTTCACTCGGGGGTGGCTACGTCAACTTCCTCGTCGACGAGGGTCAGGATCGTATTCAGGCGTCCTACCGCGACAACTACGAGCGACTCGCCCAGATCAAGAAGAAGTACGACCCGGCAAACCTCTTCCAGCTCAACCAGAACATTCAGCCCGCAGCCTGAACGGCGCAACCGAACGGAGGACGCCGGATCATTCCGGCGCCCTCCGCGTTTTCCACCTAAACGGGCTTCGGCTCGACTTTGCGGTGGCGTCGCACCGTGAAGCCGGCCGCCACGATCAGCAGCGCCGCACCGCCGGCAACCGCGGCCGCGGTCCCGGAGTCGATCCCTGCCGACGTGCTTGTCGCAGCCGGGCTTGCCGTCGGCGACTCGGCTGGAGTCCCGCTGACGCCGACCGGCCACTCGCGTTGGCTGACGATGCTGGAGCTGTCCACCGCCGCCTTGTCCACCCCGACTGGCCACTCGCGCTCGCTGACGACCGCCTTGGCCGCCGCCGCCGGGGCTGCTGCTTGTGCTTCAGGCCCGCTGACGGCGACCGGCCACTCGCGCTCGCTGGTCACGCCGGAGCTGTCCACGGCTGCCTTGTCGACACCCACGGGCCACTCGCGCTCGCTGACCTGAGCACTGGTTGCCGGCGAAGCGGCCGACGGGTTGGCCGCCGGGACGGGCTTGGCCTGGGCAATGGCGGCTCCAGACGCAGCCGTCGTGGCCGCGACCGCTAGCACCAACGCTGCTTCCCGCAAGCCGTGGGCCG
>JBKPEC010000218.1:0-16739 GCA_046728195.1 Actinomycetota bacterium | reverse complement strand
CGCGTTGTGTGTCCAGCCGGCGAGGTACTCGAGCAGGTCGAGCAACGTCGGTGCCGCCCAGTGGATGTCTTCGAACATGATCACGGCGGGCCGCTCGCGCGCGAGCTCCTCGAAGAGTCGCCGGACCGCCCAGAACATCTCGGTCCCCGGGGCGAGCGTGGGTGTCGAGCCGACCGCGCTGAGGACACGCTCCGCGATTGACTCCCGGTCTTCCGCGTCGGCGAGGATCCGGCGCACGCCCTCTTCGGCACCGAGTGCGCCGATGATCTGAACAACCGGCCAGAACGTGATGCCGTCGCCGTACGGCAGGCACCGCCCGCTCACCGTGACCGCCTCGTGCCGGATGCTTGCGGTCAGCTCGGCGGCAAGCCGTGATTTCCCGATTCCCGCGGGGCCGATCAGTGTGACGAGCTGGCAGGACCGCTCAGCAGCGACAGCGGCGAAGATCTCCCTCAGCCTGCGCAGCTCTTCCGCGCGTCCGACGAGCGGAGCATCGAGACGCCGCGCGTACGCGGGTGCACCCGCGATCACGCCGAGGACGTTCCATGCGACGACTGGACCGCTCTTGCCCTTGACGGTGAGCTCCTCCCGCGGTTCGAGCAGGGCCGCATTCGCCACCAGGCGGCGCGTGTTCTCCCCGATCAGGATCTCGCCGGTCCGCGCGGACTCTTCGAGCCGCTTTGCGACGTTGACGGGATCGCCGGTGACGAGCATCTGCCCGCCGGTCCCGTCGCCGGCGACCACCTCGCCGGTGTTGAGGCCCACGCGGATGCCGATGTGCACGCCGAGCTCCCGGCCGAGCTCGTCGTTCAAGTTCGTGAGGGCTTCACGTAACTCGGTGGCGGCGCGAACGGCGCGCAGCGCATCGTCCTCGTGCAGCTCGGGAATGCCGAACACCGCCATCACCGCGTCGCCGATGAACTTCTCGACCGTGCCGCCGTGGCGCTCGAGCACTTCGGACATGCGCTCAAACCAGCGCGACATCACCTGTCGCAGCGACTCTGGGTCCAGGCGCTCTCCCAGCGGCGTAGAGTCGGCGACGTCGGCAAAGACGACGGTGACCGTTCTCCGGCTTACGGCCATGTCCTGAGTGTAGGACGAGGTGTCTGCGAGGACTAGCCGAAGGCCGAGCGCACCCGCTCGAACGAGCACTCGCGCCACGCGTCGATGGAGGCGCGAAGACCGCGTTCAGCGCGTTGGCGCTCGGTGGCCATGGCCGGGGGCTACCCGGCGGCGAGCTTCCGAAATCGGCGCAGCGTTTCGGTCTGGCCGGCGTACCAGTCGAGACGGAGAGCTGCGAACTGCCGTTGCGCTTGCTCGACCAATGCTTCGTCGCTTCGCACGATGCCGAGAGCCCGCAGCGCGAACGGTTCGGTGTAGGTCCCCGCACGAGCATACGAGGGCGCTTCGCGCTCGATCTCCTCTCCTGCGCCGGCGGCGACGAGCGCATCCAGACGCGTGGCCGCGTTCGTCAGGGCCCAATGCATCCGAAACTGGTCGTACCCGGGCACGAACGCGAGCGCAGCGTCGACGTCGCCGCGCGCGAGGGCAAGCCGTGCGCGAGGAGACGCGAGGACGAAGTCATAACCCTCGAGCGCGACCTCGAGCGCGCGTGCCTCCAGCGCTTCGGCCCACTCGCGATCACCCGTCTCCGCGGCCGCGAGAGCGGTGACCAAGAGTGACCGGGCGTTCCGAATACACGGAGTCGACAGGTTCTCCTCGACAAGGGCCGCCATCCGCTCAGAAGCTGCGAGCACGTCGTCCCAATCCGCGCAAATCTCGTCGATCTCCAACTGGACCGCGATGCCGTGCAGGCGGTGATGTGGTGTCAATCCTTGGACCACGGCGCGGTGGTGGTCGACGCATCGCCTTGCGTCGTCGAACCTGCCGAGACCGCAGAAGGCGGGTATCGCATTTTCGTACACATCTGCAAGGTGGTCCGGGTCGTCGATCTCGTCGACGAGCTCAAGGCTTCGCTCCGTCCAGGCGAGCGCTTCCGCGAACTCCCGGCCGGCGAAGGCGAGCCAGCTGCGTGCAGCGACCGAGTATTCAAGGAGCACGATGTCGCCGAGGCGTTCCGCGATCGCGTGCGCTTCATTGGCGGCCGTGGCGCCTCCGACTCGGTTCCAGAAGCAGTCCGCGAGGAGGCCCTTTGCGCGCGCCGCGCTCTGCGGCGCTGCGCCTTTCAGCGCTTCCTCGATCCAACCCTGGACGAGCTCCGGGTCCGGCCGTTGAGGCCAAATGCCGGACCGGATCACCGTCTGGAGCGCGAGATCCGCGTACGTCTCGGCCGCGACGTCGGAATCCGTGCAAAGGGCGAGCGATCGCTGCATCGCGGTCCAGAAAGCTTCCCCGTCGAACTTGAGCGCGTTTGCCAGACCGACCTTGCGCCATAGCACCGACTGCCTCGCCTCGTCCGGCTCGAGCTCGAGCGCGCGCTGAAGAAGGCTCACACCGTCGTCGATCTCGTAACGCGAAATCGCGGCGTCGCCCGTACGCGAGAGCCACGAAATCGCCTTTCCCCGCACGTGCTCATACGTGGGTCCGCCGTCGGACCAGGCGACGTCGACGTCTTCCGGACGAACGGCCTCGGCGTAGTGGTACGCAAGGAGCGGCGCGTGTTCGTCGCGGCCTTCGCCGACGCGCTCGATCCATTCCGCGAATCTCCAGTGGAGCCGCGCTCGTCGCGCCTTGGTCAGACCCCCGTAGGCGACCTCGCGCGTGAGCGCGTGCTTGAAGACGTACTCGACCTCGCCTTCGAGTGACGATCCCGACCTGCGTCGTATCAGGTCACGGCTTTCGAGGAGATGCAGATCCGGCTGGAGGTCGCCGACGAGCTCGTAGACGGGCCCAGTCCAGAACACCCGCCCGATGACAGCCGCAGCCTGCAGCGACGCTTTCTCGGCTCCACCGAGCAGGTCGATGCGCGAGGCGAGCACCGCTTGGACGGAGTCCGGAATCTCGAAGCCGCTGGGCAGCTCGACTGCATGCCAGCCGCCGTTGTCCCGTCGAAGTACGCCTGCGTCGATCAGGCTACCGAGCACTTCCTCGATGAAGAATGGGTTTCCCTCGGCGCGTTCCACGACGAGTGCGCGAATGTGGCCCGGAAGGTTGGTTCCGAGCAACGAGTCGACGAGCGATTCAGTCGACTCCGCGGGCAGCGGCTCGAGCCACAGCGTCTCCGCGTCGATGCGTGCCCTTGCGCGGCCGACGTCGACGAAGTCGGGGCGGGCGGTCAAGAGAAGGAGGAGCGGGCCTTGCACGTCGCGAGCTAGGCGGTCGATCAGCTCGAGCAGAGGTTGTTCGGCCCAGTGCACGTCCTCGATCAGCAGGACGACCGGTCGTTCGCCGGCAACCTCGGAGAGAAACGCCACCCATTCGGAATGGAGGCGGTCGCGCGCGACCAGCGGATGAAGATCGCCTGCTACGTCGAGGCCGAGGGTGAGCCCGAGGATCTCTCGCTCGCCGAGCCGACGACGCACCTCGACGGGCGAATCGCTCTCGAGGATGCCGAGATGTTCCTTCAGGGCCTCGGCGAGCGGCCAGTAGGTGATTCCTTCGCCGTACGCGAGACACCGGCCGGTCCGCCGCAGTGGCTCGGGTTCCGTCTGCGCGAGTTGTTCCCATAGCTCGCGGACGAGTCGTGTCTTGCCTACGCCGGCATCACCGGCGACGGTCACCAGCACCGGTCGACCATGCTGCACTGCACGGTCGAATGCAGACCGGAGCCGCTGCAGCTCCGCATCGCGGCCTACGAACGCACGGGCCAGACCACCGACGCCACGCGTACGCATCAGCGAAAGGGCCCGCAGAACGGGCCGCGCCTGAACACCGCTTCGCTTGCCCTTCGCCTCGATCGAGCTCGGGCTGCCAAACTCGAACGCGCCGCGCACCGCGGCCACCGTTCTCTCACCGACAAGGATCTGGCCCGGCTCCGCCGCTTGCTCGAGCCGCGCGGCAACGTTCACGACATCGCCGCTCACGAACGAGCTTCCCTCCCGGGCGCGTCCGACGACGACCTCGCCCGTGTTGACGCCGATCCTCAGCGCGAGCCCTGGGTCGAGCTTCCGCCGCATGGACAGAGCGGCGTGGAGCGCGCGTTCGGCGTGATCCTCCAGCGCTTCCGGGGCTCCGAATGCAGCCATCACGGCGTCGCCGGCGAACTTCTCGAGGGTTCCGCCCGCGCGCTCGATCTCTGCGGTCATGGCGTCGTAGAAGCGCTCCAGCCTGATGCGCGTGCGCTCCGGATCCTGATCGTCCTCAGCGGCAGCGGTCGAGCCGGTGAGGTCGGCGAAGAGGACGGTTGCGAGCTTTCGTTCCGAGCGGTCGGGCTCGTTCATGCGGCGAAGTCTGGCTGAGCAGAGGTCGTAAGTACACTTCCCGGCCTTGTTCGACACCCTGTCAGACCGACTGCAGAACGCCCTCGGCGACCTGCGCGGGCGCGGAAAGCTGGACGAGGAGGCGATCTCCCGCGCGATGCGCGAAATCCGGCTCGCGCTGCTCGAGGCAGACGTCAACTTCGAGGTGGTCAAGGACTTCGTCGCCCACGTCCGGGAACGTGCGCTGGGACAGGAGGTCCTGAAGAGCCTCACGCCCGGACAGCAGGTCGTGAAGGCGGTGCACGAGGAGCTGACCGCGCTGATGGGTGCGGGCAGCTCGAAGCTGGCGTTCACGGGACGTCCACCGACCGTGATCCTGCTGGCCGGCCTGCAGGGCTCGGGCAAGACGACCGCGGCCGCCAAGCTGGCGCTGCTCCTGCGCAAAGAGGGCCGTACCCCCGCGCTGGTTGCCGCAGACCTGCAGCGCCCGGCGGCGATCGACCAGCTGGAGCAGCTCGGACGCCAGATCCAGATCCCGGTTTATCGCGAGGACAACTCCGATCCGGTCAGCGTCGTGCGCAACGGGCTGCGCACGCTCGCGGAGGGCGGGGCGGACACCGTGATCCTCGACACCGCCGGTCGCCTTCACGTCGACGAGGACCTGATGCAGGAGCTCGAACAGGTTCGCGACGAGGCGAAGCCGGCGAACGTCCTGCTCGTCCTCGATGCGATGACCGGCCAGGAAGCGGTGAACGTCGCGCTGGCCTTCCAGGAGCGCATCGCGTTCGACGGTGTCCTGATGACGAAGCTCGACGGCGACGCTCGCGGGGGCGCTGCGCTCTCGGTCAAGGCCGTCACCGGCCGCCCGATCAAGCTGATCTCCGTCGGAGAGAAGCTGGACCAGCTGGAGTACTTCCACCCGGACCGGATGGCCTCGCGCATCCTCGGCATGGGCGACGTGCTGACGCTGATCGAGCGCGCCGAGCAGGCGGTCGAACAGGACGAGCAGGCAGAGCTCGAGGCGCGAATGCTGAAGGGCCAGTTCAGCTTCGACGACCTGCTCAAGACGTACCGGATGATCGGGAAGATGGGTTCGATCCAGGGCCTGCTCAAGCTGATCCCTGGAATCGGCAAGCAGCTCGAGGGCATCGACCAGATCGACGAGAAGCAGTTCGGACGCGTCGAGGCGATGATCCTGTCCATGACCCCGCAGGAACGGGCGATGCCGCGCGTCATCGACGGTTCGCGGCGTCAGCGAATCGCGCACGGCTCCGGTGTGCAGGTGGAAGAGGTGAATCGCCTGATGGAGGCGCGCAAGCAGATGGAGAAGCTGATGAAGGGCATGAGCAAGGGGAAGATGCCCGACCTCGGGGCGCTCGGCGGACAGGCGCAGGCTCCCGTGCCGCAACCCGGACAGCGAAAGGCGACAAAATCCAACAAGCGCAAGAAGCGACAGAGGAGCAGGAGGTAGACGATTTGGCTGTACGGATGAGATTGACGCGGGTCGGATCGAAGAAGAATCCGGTCTATCGCGTCGTCGTGGCCGACTCGCGCTCGCCGCGCGACGGCAAGTTCATCGAGATCGTGGGGCGTTACAACCCCCAGCACGACCCCTCGCTGATCGAGTTCGACGAGGACAAGGTGAAGGACTGGCTCGGGAAAGGCGCGCAGCCCTCCGAGACGGTGCAGCGGCTGCTGAGGGCAAAGAATCTCGCCGGCTAGGTGGCCCTACCGGCACCATCCATCGGCGCCCGGCCCTCGAGCACGCAGCGCGCTGCGGCGTCCTCAGTCGCACTCGGGCGATCAAGCCCGAGTGCTCCCTGCGTCCTTGCATCGCTTGGTGCTCGCGACCCGGGCATCCGGCAATGGCACCGGCAGGGCCACTGTGGCTGAACTGCTCGAGTACCTGGCGAAGCAACTCGTCGACGATCCGGAGTCCGTGCGCGTCGAGCGGATCGAAGAGGAAGACGCGGTCGTGCTTCGCCTGCACGTCGCCCAGGACGATCTCGGCAAGGTGATCGGGCGGCAGGGACGCATTGCGCGCGCGTTGCGCACGATCGTGCGCGCGGGCAGCGTGCGCGAGCGGCGGCGCGTGCAACTCGAGATCGTCGACTGACCGTCACATGCGCGTCGCCGCGCTCTACGACGTGCACGGGATGCCGTGGGCGCTCGAAGCGGTCCTGGCCGAGGTCGACGCGGATGAGATCGTGTTCGGCGGCGACCTCGTGTGGGGGCCGTACCCGCGCGAGACCCTCGCGCTGATCAGATCGGTGGACGCTCGCCTCGTTCGCGGGAACACGGACCGCGATCCCGACGAATGGGTGTCCTCACAGCTGGACGAGGACGAGCTCGAATGGCTCAGACAGCTTCCGCCATCCGTCAACCTCGACGACGTCTTCTACTGCCACGCCACGCCGCGCAGCGACGAGGAGATCGTCACGCCCGCGACGCCCGACGATTTGCTCGAAGAGATGCTCGCCGGCGTCTCCGAGCGTCTCGTCGTCGGTGGCCACACGCACATGCAGCAACGGCGGGGCCGCTACGTCAACGCCGGCAGCGTGGGCATGCCCTACGAAGGGGAAGTCGCAGCCTTCTGGGCGGTCATCGGTGAGGACGCCGAGTTTCGGCGAACGGCGTTCGACGTCGAGCACGCGGTTATGGAGACACGTCGCAGCGACTGGCCACTGGCAGAGAGCTTCGTCTCCGAGAACCTCCTCCAGTCCCCGACGCGCGAAGAGGCAACGGCGCAGTTCCGTCCCGCCGGAACGTGAGCGTCGCTCGCCTTCGGCTCGCTCCCGTGAGGGCCTCTTCCAGTGGAGTTGGGGGAACCCCCCGGTTCCCCCAAACCCCCTCCACCGGTCCGCTTCGCGGACGAGACGCTTCGCGTCTTCCCTCACGAGCTCCCTTCTTTAGGGATCGCCTCCGCGCTCGCGCCGCTGAGATCGCCGCGTGCGCCGAGGGGCAGGCGAGAGGAAACCTCCCGGTTTCCCCATTCGCCCCTTCCCCTGCTCACCGACCGGAGAGCGGTCGGTGAGCGGCGACCTGGTCGCCGTCGGGCGGGTCGGCAAGTCGCATGGGCTCGACGGCTCGTTCGTGGTCGAGGAGGCGAGCGAGGCAGAGGAACGTTTCCGGGTCGGCGCAGAGCTCCTCGTCGACAGGGAGCCGGCGAAGGTCGTCGCGACCCGGCGCGTGCGCGGGCGTCCCGTGATTCGGCTCGACCGCCGGGTGCCCCGCGGCGCAGCCCTCGAGGTTCGAAGCGACTCGCTCGAGCCGCCGGGCAAGGACGAGTACTACGTCTTCCAGCTGGTCGGCCTGCGTGTCGAAGAGGAAGGCGGCCGCACGCTCGGGGTGGTGAGCGACGTGTCGCCGGGGGTGGCGAACGACGTGCTCGAGCTCGACTCCGGGCTGTGGCTGCCGATGGTCGAGGACTGCATCCGGGAGGTCGATCTCGACGGGGGTTACATCCTTGTCGCTCCTGGTTTCGCGGACGCTAGCTAACCTGCTCCGGGTCGCCCTGTGCAGCTAGACGTCTTCACTCTGGTTCCGCATGCCTTCGCCTGGCTGACTGAACAGCGGCCGGTGGCGAGCGTGCTCGGCACGGAGCTCGATCTGCGGCTGTTCTCGTACCGGGACACGACGCCGCTTCGTTCTGCTCAGGTCGATGACGACCCTTACGGCGGTGGCGCGGGAATGGTGCTGCGCGTCGACGTCGTCGCGGCAGCGCTCGACGCGGTCTACGGCGGCCCTACGGACCATCGCGTCGTCGCTCTCAGTCCCCAGGGACGCCTGCTGACCCAGGACGTCGTGGAGGAGCTGGCCGTGGAAGACCGTCTCACGCTTCTCTCTGCACGCTTCGAGGGCTTCGACGAGCGAGTCGTTCGGCATCTTGCTTCCGACGCGATCTCGATCGGCCCGTACGTGCTCTCGAACGGCGACCTGCCGGCGATGGTGCTCATGGACGCGATCGCACGTCGACTGCCCGGCGCGATCAACGAGGAGTCGGCGACCTTCGAGAGCTTCTCTGCGGAGCTCGACGGCGGGCTCGAGTATCCGCACTACACGCGGCCCCCCGAGTTTCGCGGCTGGCGCGTGCCCGAGGTCCTCCTCTCGGGCGACCACGGAAAGATCGAGGAATGGCGACGGGAACAGAGCCGTCAGCGGACCCCCAGGTAAGGGATCTGTACGCGGTGCTCGGGCTGCGGCCCGACGCATCCCGTCAGGAGATCGAAGCCGCGTACAGGCGGGCTGCTCTGGAGACAGGCTACGACGACGAGGCCTGGCGAGCGGTCCGCGAGGCGTACGTGGTCCTGCAGGATCCGGAGCGCCGGGCCCGCTACGACACGACCAGGGACGGGTTCCGTCCACCGGCGGCGCCGGCGAAGAAGTCCCACAACCCGATCGACCGGCTCTTCCCGGGCCTGCCGCACGGCTGGCGGGTGGCGATCGACTGGGTCGTCACGATCGTGGGCGCGGTCGCGATCGTCCTGGCGATCAAGGCGTGGGTGGTGAACCCCTACCGGATTCCGTCTTCGTCGATGGAACCGACGCTGCACTGCGCGAAGCCGGCGATGGGCTGCGAGGCGAACACATCCGACCGCGTGCTCGCGAACCGCTTCATCTACCACTTCCGCGATCCGAAGCGCGGCGAGATCGTCGTGTTCAACACGCCGAAGCTCGCCGAACAGGAATGCGGGTCCAAGGGCACGTTCGTCAAGCGCGTGATCGGCCTGCCGGGCGACGTGTGGGAGGAGCGTGACGGCTACGTCTACATCGACGGTCGGAAGCTGAACGAGCCGTACGTCAAGCCCGACCGTCGCGGCAACGAGAGCATGACACTGGCGGACATTCCGCCGCGGAACACCTACACACGCATCCCGCAGGACTACTACTTGATGATGGGCGACAACCGCAGCTCGTCCTGCGACTCCCGCCGGTGGGGCCTCGTCCCCCGTAAGAACCTGATCGGCAAGGTCTTTGCGACCTACTGGCCGCCGAGCCGGATCTCGTTCCATTAGCTAGCATTCCCGCCCGGCCTTTCGGGTCCCCTTCTATGAGCAAAGTCATCGAGCAGCTCGAGCGCGCCCAGGTGCGGAGCGACATCCCGCAGTTCAAGGCGGGAGACACGGTGCGCGTTCATTTCAAGGTGATCGAGGGGCAGCGCGCGCGGATCCAGGTCTTCGAGGGGATCGTGATCAAGCGCCAGGGTGCCGGGGCTCGCGAAACATTCACCGTCCGGAAGCAGTCCTTCGGAGTGGGAGTCGAGCGGACGTTCCCCCTGCACTCGCCAAAGATCGAGAAGATCGAAGTGGCCGCGATCGGGGACGTGAACCGCGCGAAGCTCTACTACCTCCGCGGCAAGGTCGGCAAGAAAGCCCGCGTCCGGGAGCTGCGCCAGGACGGGCCGCGGGCGGCAAGGGCTGCAGAAGCTCCCGCCGAACCGGCTGAGAGCGACGTTCCGGCCGAAGAGTCCGCCGAGTAGCCGGGTATCCTCGCGGCCGTGGCGCTCCGCACCGGCCAGAAGCTCCTGAGATTCGACCGGAGGCTCGGGGCACGGCTCGTCGCCGGCACGGACGAGGCCGGGCGCGGCTCCCTGGCCGGTCCGCTCGTCGTCGCGGGCGTTCTCCTCGACTACGGCTGCCTGCGCGACCATAAGGTGCGGCCGCTCAGCTTCCTCAACGACTCGAAGCAGTGCTCGCCCGAACGGCGGGAGGAGCTGTTCCACGCGGTGCTCGGCTGTGCCGAGCAGGTCGTCGTCCGGGTGATCCCGCACGGCGCGATCGATCGCAACGGCCTGCACCGCTCGAACCTAGCCGCGATGCGAGCGATCCTGCACGCGCTCTCACCTCCTGCGGAGGCCTGCCTGGTGGACGGCTTTCGCCTGGGCCCGACGGCACCGGAGCACCAGGCGGTGGTCGACGGGGACGAGAAGAGCGCTGCGATCGCCGCGGCGTCGATCGTCGCGAAGGTCACGCGGGACCGCCTGATGTGGAGGATGGACGCCCTCTTCCCGCACTACGGCTTCTCCTCGCACGTCGGTTACATCACGCCGGGACACTCGCGCATCGTACGGGAGCGCGGACCGTCGGACATTCATCGCCGCTCCTTCCAGGCGCTCTGTTACAAGAGCGACGAGGAGTTGGCCGCACTGTCCGCCTGATCCAGCTCCAACTGCTTCCTTCTCAAGCCGAGGGCCGTGTCCGAATGGAGCCAGCGGTCAACGAGACGTGCATCGCGTCCGTTGATGTGTAGTACGTAGACATTTCTTTCTCCGTGGCGGCGAATGCGCCGGGGTGACACGCCTGCTTCGTCGGAGATGAAGTCCCTGGCCGCCGCAAGGAAGCCCTCTGTGCCCAGCAGGCCCCATCTTGGGTAGACATACGGCCCGTTTCGGGTCTGCGTTACGAAGCCGTCCCCGTCGAAGTAACCCAGGAGAAACAGTCGGGCCGCTAGTCTCTCGAGCGTCTCGGGCCAGCGGAGCGTCAAGCTCTTGCGCGGAGTGATTCCGAGTTTGCAGAGGTCAGCACAGAGTTGACTCGAGGTGATAGCGAGCACTGCTGTCTTCATCTCGTTCCGGCGAACTCGCATTCGTACAGGAAAGCCAGGCGCGAGCTCGTCGCGCACGAAGTGGACGAGGTTCCGATCGCGAGACGAGAGCTCGAGAGTGATGCGTTGCTGTCGCTCGAGGATGTTTCCATCGGCTGCGAGCAGGCCCGCGACGTACGCATGCGCTGGCTCAGTCACTTGTTCGAAGTAGTCATGGCGGACGAAATCGCGGCTCCAGCGCCTGCGGTGTGGGTTCGCACGATCCAGGCGCTGTCGTCGTCGTTCACGCTGATACGTCAGAAGACACGGCTTGCAGTACGGATGTCGACCGTCCATCCAACTGCGATTGACGTAGAAGTCTTCTAGAGCTTTCACGGCTCCGCAGCGCGCGCAGCTTTTCACCTTCCGAGGTATGGGCTCGGTCGGATGAGCCTTGCTCAGAGCGGTGTCCGCAACCGCCTATACGCTCGCTCCGTGTCCGAGCAGCAGCACGGCGCCTTCGGCCAGGATGCTTTCGGTCGAGGAGCGGAGAAGGCGGCTCGCTTCTTTGGAACTCCGCAGTACATCGTCGGCCAGACGATCGTCGTAGCACTCTGGATCATCCTCAACTCGGTCGCGCTGGTTCGTCATTGGGACCCTGAGCCGTTCATCCTCCTGAATCTCGCGTTCTCGACGCAGGCCGCGTACGCGGCTCCGCTGATCCTGCTCGCGGAGACACGACAGGCGGAGCGGGACAAAATGTCCGCTGTCATGACTGAGAAGCATCACGATGAGGCGGAGCGCTCGGGTGAGGAGCGGGTCGCGGCGCTCAAGGCCGAGACGGACAAGCTTCAGGAGCTGCTCAATTCCAACACGGACTTGACGCGCCAGGACAAAGAGCTCACCGAGCAAGTCGCCGCCCTGACGCGCGAGATCCACGCGGTACTGACGAAGCCGAGCTGAGGGACCCTTTCGGGCTCGGCAGGCGTACTTCCGTCGAGAACCGAGACGGGAGGCCAACATGCGAAGGCACCTAGTTGCGACGATCGGAATCGCAGTCCTGGCCGCGCTGGTTGCGGCCGGTGCACGAGGGGACGGGGGCCCTGGGCCAGCTGTGGTTCAAGGTTGGGACGGGATGGCCCGTGGGCCCGTGCGCTACGTGGCGTTCGCCACCGGCTCAGGGACGGTCGTGGAGGCGATCCGGAGACAGGGTGGACGTGTCCTGCGGTACGCGATGGTGCCGGGAAACTTCGGCATCCCGACTGTTGCCTATGACGGGACGACGGCCGGGCTTTCGCACGACGGACGTACTCTCGTCCTCGCGGACATCGCCTCGAGCCCTCAACTGAAGAAGACGAGTTCGTTCGCGGTGCTCGACCCCCGTCAGCTCAGGCTTCGTCGCATCGTGCGGCTCCATGGAGACTTTTCGTTCGACGCACTCTCTCCGGGTGCGCGGATGCTCTATCTCATCGAGCACGTCTCCGCGCAGGACACAACGAGTTATCGGGTGCGGGCGTACGACCTCGGCGGACGGCGACTGCTCCCGGGTGTTCTCATTGACAAGCGCTCCTGGGAAAGCGTCATGCGCGGCTACCCGTACACGCGCGTCGTCTCGAAGGACGGCCGGTGGGTCTACACGCTCTACGGCGGTGGCGAGCACCCGTTCGTGCACGCACTCGATACGCAGGACGCGCGCGCTGTCTGCATCGACCTGCCGAAGACCTGGAACAAGCTCGACCTAGCAGGGATGCGCCTCCACCTCGAGCGAGACAGGATCGTGATTCGGTACCACTCCCGTGGACCCGCGTTCGCCGTGCTCGACGCGAAGGAGTTTCGTGTCGTGCATTTGACAGTCGTGTGAGGAGCCGCCTTCTAGCCTGGAGGTATGCCTCGTAAGGGACTTCGAGCGGAACACCGAGCCGTGCTCTGGTACCGCTTGCACGGGTACCGGATCCTGGCACGAAACGCGTGGGTCGCCGGCTACGAGCTCGACATCGTCGTACGACGGGGCGGGCGACTCGTCTTCTGCGAGGTGAAGGAAAAGCTCGGCGATCGGTTCGGCGATCCGCTCGACATGGTTGACGGGGAAAAGCGGCGTCGTCTCCGCCGGGCGGCCGATGCCTGGCTCGAAGGGCATCCGGAGACGGCCGGCCTCGCCGTCTCCTTCGACGTCATCGCCTTTCGGAACGGCCGGCTTGAGCGGCTGGCCGAGGCTTTCTGAGCCCGGCGTCGAAGTGGCGCGGGTGGCCCCGACCCAGGACGCCCTCTACGCCGACATCGACCTGGCCCTCTCCTGGTCGGAGCGCGACCTACCCGAGCGCGAACGCACGCGGCACGTTCACCGGCTGCACCCGTACCTGGGGAAGTTCATCCCTCAGCTCGTCGAGGTGCTGTTGTCTCGCTATTTCCGTCCGGGGCAGCACGTCCTCGATCCCTTCGCCGGGTCCGGCACGACGCTCGTGCAGGCGCTCGAGTGCGGGCTGGACGCCACCGGAGTGGACGTCGCGGCCTTCAACTGCATGCTGATGAACGTCAAGACGCGCTCGTACAACCCGTTCGTACTCGAGCAGGAGCTACGCGCGGCACACGCGCGGATCGGCGAGTCGACGAGCAATCGTCCGTCCGGCTACGTGCGCCGCTGGTTCGCGCCGCAAGCAGCGCGCGAGCTCCTCGGCTTCCGCGCGCTCGTCGAAGAGTTCGAGCACGCTGACGTGCTCCGGGTGATCCTGGCACGCGCTGCGCGGTCCGCCCGCAGGACGACGCACTTCGATCTGGACTTTCCGCGCGAGCCGCAGGTAGAGCCGTACTGGTGTCACAAGCACCGGCGCGAGTGCCGTCCGGTGGAGACGGCGTCGCAGTTCCTTCGCCGCTACACGCTGGACACGCTCGCCCGCCTCAAAGCGTTCGCGCGGGTGCGTGCGAGCGCGCGAACGGCGACGGTCATTCACGGGGACGTGCGAGTGGAGGAGCTGCCTGGCCGCTACGAGGGCGTTCTGACCTCGCCGCCGTATCCGGGACTGATCGACTACCACGAGCAGCACCGTTATGCGTACGAGCTGCTCGGGCTCGACGACCGACGTCAGCTCGAAGTTGGAGCGGCGGCAGCCGGCACCTCGCGCGCTGCGCTGGACGCGTACTCGGACGGCATCGTGGAGACGCTGCTCAACGCCAGGCCGACGCTGCGCAAGGGCGCGCCCATCCTGATCGTCGTCAACGACCGACGAGATCTCTATCCGGAGATCCTCGAGCGCGCTGGCCTGCGACTCGAAGAGCGCTTGCGCCGGCACGTCAACCGACGCACCGGTCGCCGCGCAGGTGAGTTCTTCGAGGACGTGCTGATCGCGCGCTGAATCGGTACAGAGCCTTAGGGAACGGCGAAAGGCAGCGCGCGAACGATCGTCAGGCGGCCAGGATTCACAGGCGCGCGCAGCGAGGCGGTAGCCGTATACGCGGCGCCGCTGGAGAGGGCTCCGAGCCGGATCCGCTGCGGCCGCCCACCGACGGCGCGACCGCGTGAGCGCCGCGTCACGCGGGCGCCGCGACGGAGGGTGACGACATACGCGCAGTCGATGTTGCAGAGAAGCGTCGCTTGCGGAAACGGATTGAGGGCGACGACCAGGCTGCCACGCGGCCGTAGGCCGAGTCCGGGGCAGCGCGTGACGACACCGCGATGAGCCTCTGCGATCGCGGCCCGCACGGCACGAAGATCAGACTTCGGCGACTCGTCGACGTAGTACACGCCCGACTGCCAGCGGTTCAGGTCGCGCTCGTCGATCGCATGGAAGAGAAACAGTCCGCGGACGTTCGGCTGGCAGAACGCGAGCTGGATCGCCTGACGGTAGTACGCGCCCTGCACCGTTTCGGGCACGGGCTTGATCGTCGCGGGCTCCCGTCCGGTGTACAGGCCTGCCTTCGCGGACGGGATCTGCGCCTCGACGCCGAACTCGTCGTAGTAGATCGGCAAGTTCGATCCTCGCTGCGCCGTCCCGGCAAACACCGTGCCGAGCAGCGTCACCAACTTGTTGTAGTCGGCGATCGCAATCGTCGTCGAGTTCGGATGCACGCCGTCGATCGGCGCGACGCTCGAGTTGTCCTCGTAGGGATGGATCGTGAGTGCGTCCATGATCGGCTTCGTGCGTCCGCTGGCGCGATAGGCCGCCCCGAGATCGGTGAGGAACGCGGTCGGCGAATGGGTCGGGCGGATCGAATCGGCGACGTCGCCGCCGCGCGGCGAGACCGCCCCGCCGAGAACGACGATCCTCGAGGAAACCGCCTTCAGGGCGTCGTACGTTTGCGCAAGTAGCGCCTCGTAGGCCGGCGCTGCTGCATCTGTTCCGTCCGGATTGAACTGCGGCAGCCAGTAGCGGTTGAGGTTCGGCTCGTTCCCGATCACGAAGTACCGAATCTGTGGCAGTGCCTCCGCCAGGGCAGCCGCGTACGTTGCGAATTCACTTCGCGCCTCGTCGGACAGCGGTGTCGTGCGGTTGCCGAAGTTCATGACCGTGAGCAGGATCTGGACGCGATCCTGTCGTGCGGCTTCGACGACGTTGCGCAGGATTCGCAGATCCGCCGCCGTGGGCTTCGTCTGACCGGGAGCCCAGATCTGCGTCACCCGGACGGCGTTGAATCCGGCTCGCACGAGGAGGTCCATCTCCGCCTTCGCCTGGGCGAGCGTCGGCTGCCTGACGCTGTCCTCGGCCGCGCCGATCAGCATCGCCGGGCCGCCCGCGCGTGCGTGGGCCGCGGGAAGAAGACAGCCGGCGAGCACACAGGCAAAGGCGAATCGCCTCATACGCCTGCGCCAGGATAGTCCGGGTCCGGCCGGGTAGCCTCGTTTGAGGTGGGGCGAAAGGCGCTTGTCCTCCTTTTGGCCGTCGCGGCCACCGGCTGCTCACCAGCCGGCCGGACGCCGGATTCGACGCTCCGGCACACCTATGTCGATCGCACCGGCAGCGGCGTCCTCGTCACCGGGCCCGGCGAGCAGCCTGTCGAGCGAACGGACCTTGCACCGCGTTCGCGCGCGACGGGCACGCTCGCCGTCTTCGCGCAGCTCACCGACGCACACGTCACCGACGAAGAGTCTCCCACGCGCGTGGAATGGCTCGACCGGCTCGGGCGGCCGTTCACGTCCGCCTTCCGGCCGCAAGAGGCGTTGACGACTCAGGTCCTGGCCGCAGCGGTCACGGCCATCGATCGGCTGCGGCCTGACGCGGTCGTCGAGACCGGCGACCTGATCGACAACGACCAGCAGAACGAGCTCGATCAGGCCCTGGCCGTCCTGCGCGGAGGACCAGTCGATCCGAACAGCGGTACCGCCGGCTACGAGGGAGTACAGGCTGCCGGGAATCCGGACCCCTTCTACTACCGGCCGGATGTCGACCCGCCGCGCTATCCAGGACTACTCGCAGAGGCAGAGCGGCCATTCACGTCACCCGGGCTGCACGCCCGCTGGTATCCGGTGCTCGGCAATCACGACGTGCTCGTGCAGGGCAACGTCGCGGCGACGCGAGCCACGAATGCGATCGCCACGGGCGGGCGAAAGCTCGTTCGCTTTGACCGGAAGGCGATCGCCGCTGCGCGCGCCGGCAAGCTTGGCGCCATCCGAGAGCTGCTCGCACGCGGTATTCCGGGCTCGACGATGCACGTGAGCGCCGACCCGGCGCGGCGCGAGCTCTCCGCGGCGCAGGTGGTACACAGGCTCCGACAGGCGAGCGGTGCTCCACAGACAGGTGGTCGCCTGCTCGACTATGCCTTCGATCTTCTTCGATCTCGAGCACGTCGTCGCGTTCGGCATCGGTGTCGTGGTCGCGGTGGGACTCTCCAGAGTCGATACGAGGCGAGTCGAGCTCGGAGCAGTACCCTCATAAGCCCGTCGTTCGGTCGGCGCAGCTCCGGAGC
>JBKPEC010000217.1:0-4846 GCA_046728195.1 Actinomycetota bacterium | reverse complement strand
TCGATCGCCCGGCCAGTCACCTTGACGCCGACAGCATTGTCTCGGACAACTTCGGCGGGGCCGCTCAAGCCGTGGCCCACCTCCTCGAACGCGGGCATCGTCGCATCGCGTTCCTCGGTGATCTGCTGTCGATCTCGACGGCAGAGGAACGGTTGCGCGGCTACACGCATGCACTCGAGAGCGCTGGGCTTCGGCTCGATGACGACGTTGTTCGCACGGGGCTGCGCGACACTGACGCGGCCGCTCGCGCCGTTGAAGCGATGCTCGCGCTGCCCGACCCGCCGACGGCGTTTTTCACGGGGCAGAACCTGCTGACGATCGGCGGCGTTCACGCTCTCCGCAGGGCGGGTCGCGAACGCGACATTGCGCTGATCGGCTTCGACGACATCTGGTTGGCCGACCTGCTCGACCCTGCGATCTCCGTCGTTGCGCAGGACCCGCAAGCGATCGGCCGCGCCGCCGCCGATCAGCTCTTTCGCCGTCTCGACGGCGACACCGCGCCTGCCGTGCATCGGGTCATCCCCGTCAGTCTGATCGGGCGCGGCTCCGGCGAGATTCCGCCGAGGAGCTCGGCAGCTTCGTGATCGTCATCGGGGGCGAAGCACTCGTCGATCTCGTGGATGACGGCGGCACGGCGCGCTCGGTGGCGGGGGGCGGGCCGTTCAACACGGCGATCGCGTTCGGCCGCCTTGGCGTCGCGGTCGGATTCCTTGGAACCATCTCCCGAGACGGCGACGGACAGATGCTCGCGAAGCGGCTGCTCGACGCAGGTGTCGACATGTCCTTCGTTCGCTGGTCCGACGCTCCGACGCCCCGTGCCGTTGTGCACCACCTCGGTGACGGTCGGAATGAGTACACGTTCCACCTGGATGGGACCTCTCTCGCCGACCTTCCCCCGGACGAGTTGCCCGTTCTGCCAGAGGAGGCATGGGCGGTGTACGTCGGGACGCTCGCACTTGCGATCGATCCGCCCGCATCTGCATTCGAGGCGCTCGTCGACCGCGAAGCCGGGCGGCGGCAGATCATTCTCGATCCCAATGTGCGGCCGGCGATCTTCGGCGACGTCGACGTCTATCGCCGCCGATTCGAGCGACTGGTACGGCTCGCCGACATCGTCAAGCTGAGTGAGGACGATGCGGCGTGGATCTATCCCGGCCTGCGGGCCGAGGACGTGCTGGAGCTGATTCTCGACCTCGGGCCAGGTGTGGTCGCGCTGACGAGGGGCAAGAACGGCGCGATCGCCGGCTCGAACGACGCTGTCGTCGACATCGATGGGATTCCCGTTGACGTCGTCGACACCGTCGGCGCCGGCGACAGCTTCGGCGCTGCGCTCATCGCGGCCCTCGTCGACGAAGGCGCCTTCGGGCCGCAGGCGACGCGCACCTCGGACGAGGGCGTGCTCGCGCGCGCCGTCTCCTATGCGGTCGCAGCGTCCGCGATCACGTGCACCCGCAGGGGCGCCGCACCGCCGTCAAGGGACGAGATCGACGCTCAGCTTCGAGCGCTTGCCTGACGCTAAGGCCTGCTGCTTCGCGCGCATTTCAGCCCCGGCCGACGCCGGGGATGACACAGCGATGAGCCGCCGCGGGCGATTGCCTATTGTTGCCCGGCATCCGATCTGGCCGATTCCCACCTTTGCGTTGTCGGCCCAGGCCGCGTTCGCTGCGACTATGACTCGGTGGCGAGCGATCGCCGGCCCCTGAGCGTAGGCACCCGTGAGGCTGACTACGTCGGTGTCGCTCCCGCCGACGGCGAGCCCGTAGCCGGGAGCACATTGTTGCCGGCAAGCCAGGCGGCCGGATACTCGACCTGGCCTGAGCCGTTGTTCCCGCTGGAGGCGACGAGAAGAACACCGTTGGCGATCGCGTAGTTGACGGCGTCGAGCAACACGTACGAGCCCGTGTCGGCACCCATGCTCAGGTTGATGATCCTCACGTGATCATCGACCAGCCTGCGGATCGCCATCGCGACCGCGAACTGGTAGAGGTGGGTCACCTTAAAGACGTCAAGTCGACACGCACCGCAGAAACCTGCGAGGCCGACTCCGCCGTAGTTGTTGGCCGCGATCAATGAAGCAACGAACGTGCCGTGGCCGTCGCTGTCTTAAGCGTTTGGATTCCCATTCGAGAAATACCAAGCTTTCGCGATCTTGTTCGTGAGATCCGGGATGTTCGAGTAACCGCTGTCGTTCCCATCTGAGTTCGTCCTCGCGACGATCGCGGCGTAAAGCAGGTCTGCGGCGGAACGAGATCGCTGCTACACTGCGTCAGCGCGTAGGTTCTAGCGCGGAAGCCGCTTGAGGCTCCGAGGTTCCTCTTCGACTTGCGAAACCTGGCCTGAGTGCATCCAGGAGAGTTCGGCTTGAGCTCTCCAACCTGAATAGGAACGTTAGGAGCAACATATGTTTGCCACTGTGAGACGCTACGAAGGCATCGACACGAGCAAGAGGGCCGAGCTGACGAAGAAGGTCAACGAGACCCTGGCACCGCGTCTGAGCAAGCTGCCTGGTTTCAGCAGCTACTTCGTGATCGACACCGGCGAGGGCGTCATGAGCTCTATCGGCCTCTTCGACACGTCGGCGCAGGCCAACGAGTCGACGCGTGTCGCATCTGAGTGGGTGCGCGACGAGAAGCTCGAGAGCATCCTCGTCAATCCCCCGAAGGTGACCGACGGCGAGGTCATCGTCCACAAGACCAGCGGAGCCGTTCGGGCGTAAGCCCCGGCTCGACGCAAGGGAGGGTCCGCATCCGCGGGCCCTTTCACGCGCCACGGGGACACCTGATGAAGACGGACACCTGATGAAGACGATTACAACGACCGCGTCCGTCCGTAAGGCGGACTCCTCGCTTGACGCGAAGCTCAATCCGGTCGAGCTCAGCTCCAAAGAGATCTTCGCCTGGGGCATAGCCTTTCCCAGGCCGGGATCTGGTACGCCGCGGTGACGCGGATCTGAAACTCGACCTGTCCCCGACAGTCAGGATCGTGCCGAGGTTGGCGACGAAGTTGCCGCCCCGCACGTACGGGTCAGCGCCGGCCGCCGGTGGTTACGAATGCGTAGTCGGGCGCGTCGTTGAACAGCTTGACAGTTCCGGGCGCGATAACGAAACCTGAAGCCGGGATCGGGGCGGCGAACGGCCGGCGCCGGCGGTACGAGAGGAGAAGTGATCCACTCAGTCCGAGCGCGGCCGCGGCGAGCGCCGCGGTGGTCAGCATGAGCCCTGACGCAAGCGAGAAGTTGACCGCCACACCCTTCGAGACGCCGAGCGCGAGCAGCACGCCGGCGGTCGTCCCCATGCCGGCGACGGCTCCACCGACCGTGATGGGCAGAATCGACGTCACGCGGCCCATGCAGAGCACGACTAGCGCGAGTGTGGGCGAGAACGGGACGCCGAGGGCACTCAGCAGCAGGGTGCTGCCGACGGCGCGCGACGTCCAGCAGCCCAGGAGCAGCAGACCCGCGACGAGCGTAGGCCTCGAGAACCGCGTGCTGTCGGCGACGCGCCGGTAGACGGTGTGGAGGCGGTCGGAGCGTCCGACGAGCGGGAGCCGGTCCACTCGCTGGCCCAGCGTGAGGATGCCAAGGGAGCCGAGGCAGAACAGGACGACGACGATCAGCGGCGCGCGGAGGACCGGGCCGGACAGCGCGAGGGCGGTGGCGGCCAACGGGGCAATCGCCACCGCGTCGACCATGCCGAGCGCGAGGATGGAGACGGCAATCGTCTCGATCCTCAGCGTCACCCCGCCGAGCCGGCGCAAGGTGGAGATCTTCACGACGAGGTCGAGCCGGAAAGGCAAAACCACTCCGCTGGCAGCGGACGCCCCGCAGGCCGCGAGACATCGTGCGCCGTCGGGGCGCTCGCGGCTGGGGAACAGCTGGTGCCACCCGAGTGCACGGAAGCCGAAGCCGGCGAGATAGGAGCATCCGGCGAGAAAGACCAGGGGGACGTGCGCGTCCTCCAGGGGCCAGTTCGCGTCGCTCAGGTGTCGAGCGACGAGGACAGACGCGCCCAGCGAGAGAAGGCAGAACGCGAGTCCACCGAGCACTATCCGACGATGCGGACTCTGGTGGATACCACGCCAGGGTGCCGGCCTCGGGCCAGTGATGCGCAAACTCGTATCGACGTGACCGTGTCTGCGCGAGGGTTCGATCATCGAAGGGTTCTGCCAGTTCCATTGGGTGCCGGCGAATAAGGCGCGAGTTTCATGCCCTTGGTCACGGTCGGGTCGGTGTGGCGTGCGACACCGCGGACGGCGCAGCGCGTGAGCTCTGCGGGGTTCAGCTGGAAGGGGCCAAGCAATTTCCGGCAGTTGCAGTGCCACGCGCTGGTCTTTTCCTTCATTGGACGCTTTGGCTGAACGTTCGAGTTGAACACGATCACCGGTCCGCTACGCGGCGAACGCCTTGACGACGGAGGGGTCGAGAAGAGCCCCGAGCGTGAACACGCTTGCGCTCGCGAAGACAGCCGCCGCGATCGTCGAGAGCCCACAAGCTGAGATTCCGAAGATCAGCGCGTGTTCCCGGTGCAGTGCTTGCAGGCGGGGTCGTCGATCAGACGGCCGCAGGACGGACACCTACGGGGCGCTTTGCGGGGCTGGAGCAGTCCTCGCCTGAGCCCGACCAGGATCATTACCGCGCCGACACCGGTCGTCAGCGCGACGAGCTGTGGGGTGAGCGTGATCACGCCGTTCGTCCGTCCGGTGCTCTGAGTCCCGTCGGTCCGACCATCGTGTAGGAGCGATCGCCGACCGACAGCTTTGCCGAGTCAGGACCGTCTTCCGCCAGCCATGACTCGACCGCGCGGAGCACTTGGACGACGCCGCGCGACTCCCACTCCGAGCGAACGCG
>JBKPEC010000216.1:0-7805 GCA_046728195.1 Actinomycetota bacterium | reverse complement strand
TAGCCGGTCGCCTCGACGAGCGCGACGGCGTGGGCCGCGAGACCTTCCCTGCGGCCCGTGAATCCAAGGCGGTCCGTCGTCGTCGCGCGCACGCTGACGGGCGCCGCCACAATGTCGCCCAGCACGCGTTCGAGCTCGGCGCGCCGATCGGCGATGCGGGGCTCTTCCCCGACGAGGACACAGTCGGCGTTCACCACCGCGTAGCCGGCGTCACGCACCCGTTCAACTGCGTCGCGGAGAAGGTCCAGCGACGAGATTCCGGTCGGCGTCGACGCGTCGGACGGAAACAGCGTTCCGATGTCCCCGAGCCCGGCGGCTCCGAGAACGGCGTCGATCAACGCATGCGTGATCACGTCACCGTCCGAATGACCCGCCAGCCCGCGCGGTGAGTCGAACGCGACCCCGCCGAGCACGAGCGGCTCGTCGTCCGCGAATGCGTGCGCGTCGATCCCGAGCCCGACACGGAAGCTCAACCCAGCGGTTCCTGCCGAGCTCGGCGCTGCTCGAAGATCGTGACCGTCTCGTAGCCTGCGGATTGGAGAAGCCGGACGGCACGATCGAAGTCCCGGCCGACCAGGTCGGGCGAGTGCGCATCCGACGCAAGCGTAACCGGGACGTCCCGCTCCCTGCACGCAGCCAGAAGCTCGGGATGCGGATACATCTCGCCCACCGGCTTCCGTAAACCCGCCGTCGACACCTCGACGGCGACTCCCGACTCGGCAATCGTGTCGGCGACGGGGCCGTAATCGAACTCGGTGCGCTCGCCGAAGATCTTCACGAGGTCGGGATGCGAGAGCGAGTCGAACAAGCCGCTCCGCGCCGCGGCCTCGAGGCGCTCGAAGTAGCGACGCCACGCCTCTTTTACCCCGACCGCGTCGAGCAGACGCGGCTCACCGTCGACGGCGAGACCGTCGACGTAGTGAACGGAGCCGAGGAGGTAGTCCCACGGATATGGCGCGAGCAATGCTCGGGTCTCTTCCTCACGTCCCGCGACATAGTCGACCTCGAGGCCGAGCTTCACAGGCAGGCCGCGGGTGCGCGCGTCGACGACCGCCTGCACGTACGGCTCGAGGTCGTAGACACAGCGCTCTGACTGGTAGGGAATCGACCACAGCGAGCGTGTCTGCTTGAAGTAGTAGACGTGCTCGGTGAAGCAGATCTCGTCGACCCCCGTCGCCTGCGCGGCTTCCACGAACGGATCGACGGACCGCGTGTCGTGCGCGATCTCTCCACGACCGTTGCGGAGATGTATGTGGTAGTCGGGGATCACGTAAGTGGAGCCAGTCGTTCGAGGTCGGCTGCATCCGTGATCTTCGCCAACCTCGCATCGCCGGGGACGATCTTGACGCGACCCCCCCGGGCCTCCACCAGCGAGGCGCAGTCGGTCGCGGTGGCCAAATCGCCGGTGGCGTACGCCTCCCGCAGCACGTCCGCGAGGAACGCCTGCGGCGTCTGCACCGCACGAAGCTCGTCTCGCGGCAGCGTCTCCACCACCTGCTCGCCGTCGACGCGCTTTATCGTGTCCGACAGAGGCAGCGCTGGCACGACGCCGTCCCAACCTTCGTTGAGGGTGACCAGCACGCGCTCGATCACGGCATCGTCGACGTAGGGCCGCGCGGCGTCGTGGACGAGCACGACGGCGGCCCCGTCCGGAACCTCGTCCAGCGCAAGCTTGACCGACTGTGCCCGGGTTTCGCCGCCGGTGACGCAGGAGTTGACCTTGCTGCAGCCGAGCTCCTCGGCGAGGAGGATCGACGGCTCCTCCCAGCCGGGCGGCGCGGCAACGACGATCGCGTCGACCCAGTCCGAGGCGTCCAGGCGCGCAAGGCTCTCGGCGAGCAGCGGTTGCTCGCCGAGGCGGACAAACGCCTTCGGCCGATCGGCACCGAGCCGCTCCCCGCTACCCGCCGCGGCGAGGAGGGCCCACACGCTCACCTCGACGAGGCGCGCGCCTTCGTCTTGGGATTCGCCTTGGCGGCCGTCTTCGGCTTCGCAGCGGTCTTACGCGCTGCCGGCTTAGCAGTCTTCGCGGCGACCCGTGCGGGCTTCGCAGCGGCCTTCTTCGCACCGTTCGCGGTGCCGTTCGAGGCGCTGCCGACGAGGACGCCGTCGAGCCATTCCGCGGCTTCTTCCTCGTCCATGTCTTTGGCGTACATGAGCTCGCTGGCCAGGATCTTCTTCGCCTTGACGAACATCTGCTTCTCTCCGGTCGAAAGACCCTTCTCGCTGTCACGAAGCGAGAGGTTCCGGACAACCTCGGCGAGCTCCAGGATGTCGCCTGTCTTCATCTTGTCGCGGTTGTGCTTGAACCGGCGGTTCCAGTTCTTGGGCATCTGCGTCCCGCCGCCCGTCAGCGCCTTGACGACGACCTTGACCATGTCCTCGCCGATGACCTTCCGGAGGCCGACCGCGTCGGCGTTCTCCGTAGGCACGTTGACGGTCATGTCGTTGTGCAGGATCTTGATAGTCAGGTACTCGCGCTTTTCCCCGAGGACCTCGCGCCTTTCCTTCTTTACAACCGTTCCTGCTCCGTGGTGTGGATACACCACCTTGTCGCCGACTTTGTACAAGCCCGCCCCTTTCCGTCCTTATGTGACCGCGAAGCCGGCGAGTGTTTCCGCCGGCCGAGGTGGACAAGTCTACCAAAAGCCGCTGGAAATGGCCATGTTTTCGGGAAACCCCTGCTAAGCGCCGGTTTCACTCACGGTCCGCCGGAGGGCCGGGGCGCAGACGGCCAGGAGAACGGCCACGCCGCACAGAAAGAGAAAACCGCCTCGCAGGCTCGAGGCGCCCGAGACCGCTCCGATCAGGGCCGGGCCCGCCAGAAAGCCCAGGTAGCCGAGGATCGCCACCGTCGAGAGCGCGGAGCCGCGGCCACCCTCGCCGCCGATCCGGCCGGCGAGGCCGAAGAGGGTCGGCGCCGAGAGCGCCAGGCCACCGCCGGCGAGGACCAGGCCCCCCAGCGCAATCACGGGATGCCGCGCCGTAGCCACGACGACAAGCCCGGCCGCCGCCGCGAGCCCGGCGAACAGCATCCGGCCGGCGACCGAGGACCGGTCTGCCTTCTGCGCGAGCAGCCTGCCCGTCGCCATTGCCCCGGCGAACAGGCCGGGACCGAGGCCGCTCACCGCAGGACTCGAGTCGAGCACGCGCTCCAGGAAGAGCGCGCTCCAACCCTCGAGGCCGCTCTCCACGACGAACGCCAGGGCCAGGACGAGCCCCACGACGAGCAGCGGACGAGCTATCGGCGCGCGCCGCGGAGCCGAGGTCACCGGTAACGATGAGCCTCTGTTAACCAGCGCCGCAAGCGCGACCAAGACGCCGATGCCGCCGAGGATCCAGGACGGATGGCCTCCGGCCCGGCGCAACAGGCCCGTTCCGATCCCGCCGACGAGGACGCCGAAGGAAAACGCTGCGTGCAGCCCGTCCATCACGCGGACGCCGTACCCGGCCTCGATGCGTGAGGCGTGCGCATTGATGGCGATGTCGAGGAGACCTGTCGTGACCCCGACCGCCAGCATCAGCAGCGCGAGCTGAGGAAAGGACCTGGCGAGCGCCGGCAGCGCTGCCGCCGCACCGAACAACACGAGCGCGATGGGAACGAGCCGGGCGCCGAAGGCATCCGCCAGGCGTCCGGCCGCAAGCATCGCCGGCAGGGCCGCGAACGCAACACAGAGCAGGGCAAGGCCGAGCTGCGCCTCGCTCGCGCCGGTCTGGTTCTGGATCGCGGGGAGGCAGGCTGCCCAGGCGCCCCAGAACAGACCGAAGACGGCAAACGCCGCCGCCAGGCCCTTAGCGCGGCTCACCGTGCGCCAAGCGAACGGCTGGGGTCTGACCCCACAGGGGTCTGACCCCAGCAGTTGGTTGGCGCCACGCTACAGCTGCAGATACCGGTCGACGAGGTTGTGCTCTTGCAGGCGGCGGAGGCCTTCTCGAATCTCGCGTGCGCGCACCGCACCGACGCCGCTGATCGCCTCGAGATCCCGCTGGGAGGCGCGCACGATCGCCTCGAGGTCGCCCATCTCCTGCACGACCTTCCTCACGACGGGCTCGGGGAGCCGCGGGATCCGGGCGAGGATGCGCAGGCCGCGGGATGACACCGCGAAGTCGAGCGGATTCACGTCCCGTGGATACCCGAGCAGCTCGACCAGCCGCTCGGGCTCGAGCAGCCTGCGATACGGGAGTGCGTGCAACCCCTCGAGCGCGAGCTCCGCGCGCGGGCCCGGACCGTCGGCGTGGTAGTCGTAGACGACCGAGGCACGCTCGGCCGGCACGTCACTCACGAGCTCGTGCAGCTGCATCTGGATCAGGCGCGCCTCCGCGCCGAGCTCCACGCAGTCACGTGAGATCTCGGCGGCCATCCGGGTCGTCATCTCGGCGCGTTGCAGGACGACGAGCACGTCGTCGAGCATGACCGCGTTCTGGAACTCGAGCGCCGTGAGCCGCGTGAGGACTTGTTGGAGCCGCTCGCCGTACGTTTTGAGCGTCGCCAGCGCCTGGTTCGTCTTCGCCAATACTTCCGGTACCGCGTCGAGCTGGTAGCGCGTCGGCCCGACATACACGGAGATCGTCGCGCGCTGCTGCGAGATCGAGATCACGAGCGCGCCGGTCTGCTTCGCGACGCGTTCGGCGGTGCGATGGCGGGTGCCGGTCTCGTCCGACGGAATCGTCGGGTCCGGCATGAGCTGCACGTTTGCGTAGGCGAGCTTCGTCAGTGTCGGATTGACGATGATCGCTCCGTCCATCTTGGCGACCTCGTAGACGAGCTGAGCCGTGAAGGGAACGTCGAGACGAATGCCTCCCGAGAACAAGAACGACAGCTCGTGCGGATCGCCGATCACGATCAGCGCTCCTTCGCGCGATCGGATGATGTCGTCGATCCCCTGACGGAGATCCGTCCCCGGCGCGATGCGCTCCAGTGCAGCGAGCAACGCGGGATCGCGCCGTGGATCATCTTCGGAGGGCGTGCGGGTAAAGCCGAGGGCGGCCTGGGGCTCAGCTTCGTGCATCAGTGCCCCTGCCAGTGATGCTGGCGAGTCGCTCGGTCGCGAGCACCAAGCCAGAGGCCGCACTCAACCGCAGCAAGGCTGGAAGCGGCGCCAAGGCGTCGCTTGCGACGCCGACCGTAGGAGGTTGTGCCGGCTGTGCCGGCACAACCGTTTTGTATTGCTGGTACGGGCACTAGTGCAGTTTGCCAGGATCAACCCGCGAGCTCCGGCTCCGCCGCCGGCGTGGACCGCCGGCCGACCGTCGCGGTGACGAGGCCGGCCAGGATGCAAGCCGCGCCTGCGAGCTGCAGCGGCGACGGCGACTCGTCGATGATCAGCGCGGCGAGGACGACCGAGCAAACCGGCTGCAGGGTCAGCAGGATCGAAGTGACTACTGCCGGTAGCCGCGGCAGTGAGGAGGAGATCAGGAGCCAGCCCAGGGCCTGAGACGTGAGCCCATAGAGGATGAGCCAGCCGATCGCCGACCCCGAAGGCGTTAGGTCCAGATCGCCCACGACCCCTCCGATCGCAGCACACCCGAGCGCGGACGCGAAGGTCGCGGTGAAGAGCGGCCCGGCAGGCCGACGCAGATCACTGCTTCCCTGACGCAGCGTCAGCAGAAAACCGGAGTAGGCGATGCCCGTGAGGACGCCGTAAAGAGCGCCCAGCCCTGGGTTCGTCCCGTAGGCGCCGGTTTCGAGTACACCAGAGATCAGTAGGACGCCGACGGCGACGATCGGAATCGCGACGAGAGACGACCGATTCGGCCGCTCGCCCAGCAGCAGCCAGGCAAGCAAACCGACCAGGACGACTTGCACGTTCCCGAGCACGGTCGCGAGCCCCGCGCCGACCTGCTCGATCGCGTTGTGCCAGAGGATCAGATCGGCTGCAAAGAAGGCTCCGGCAACCCAGGCGAGCGTGACCGAGCGCCGATCCCGCTTCCCAAAACGGCGGTCCTCCGCATGGGCGAGCACCCAGAGCGGCGGGAGCGCGAAGACGCAGCGATAGAACGCGCCCGTCGAGGCGGATACGTGCGAGAGCCGGAAGAGGATTCCCGAGAAGGCGATCGCGACCGCGCCGACGAGCACGGACGACACCGGCCGCTGGCCGACACCGCGCAGCATGTCGAAGACGCTAACTGCTCGCGGCAGCGAGCCCGGCGGCGATTGCCTTCGGCAGAGTCTCTGCCTGCAAGAGCCGGAGCTTGTTCGCCGACGGCGGCGTCTCTCCCGGCGCGACGACTGTGTCCAGCCCGAGCTTGGCGCACTCCTGGAGGCGCCGCTCCGCCTGGGCCGCGGGGCGCAGGCGTCCCGTCAGCCCGATCTCGCCGAAGGCCGCGAGACCTTCGAGAGTCGGAACCCCCTTCGCGGCAGAGGCGATAGCAAGCGCCACGGCCAGGTCAGCACCCGGCTCGTCGATCCGGACGCCGCCGGCGACGTTCACGAACACGTCGGCAGCACCAAGCGCGACCCGGGCATGGCGGCTGAGCACCGCCACGATCATCGCGAGGCGCTTCGGATCGACGCCGGTCGCAACGCGCCGCGGCATCGCAAGGTCTGTCGGAGCCACGAGCGCCTGGATCTCCAGAAGGATCGGACGCGTTCCCTCGAGAGCGCAGGCGACGGCGGAACCGACCTCGCTGCCCGCGGCGCGGCCGAACAGCTCCGACGGATCGGGGACGCCGGCCAGGCCCGTGCCGGTCATCTCGAACACGCCGAGTTCGTTGGTGGAGCCGAATCGGTTCTTCGTAGCACGCAGGACTCGATGAGCGTGATAGCGGTCGCCTTCGAACTGCAGCACGCAGTCCACGAGATGCTCGAGCACGCGCGGACCCGCGACGGAGCCGTCCTTCGTCACGTGGCCGACGAGGATCGTGGCGACTCCGAGCTCCTTGGCTGCGCGCAGCAACCGCGCCGCGGACTCGCGCACCTGCGCAACGGAGCCCGGCGCCGATCCGATCTCTGCCGAATAGAGCGTCTGGACGGAGTCGATGACGCATACGTCCGGGCGCTCCGCCTCCAGGGTCGCGCACACGCTCTCGAGCTCTGTCTCGGCGAGGATCTCGACCCGGCCGGCGCCGCCGAGGCGCTCGGCGCGGAGCTTGACTTGCGCGACGGACTCCTCGCCCGTCACGAGCAGCGCACGGCGCTCACTGGAGATCGCGGCCAACGCGGTGAGGAGGAGCGTGGACTTCCCCACTCCCGGCTCGCCGCCGACGAGCACGAGCGACGCGGGGACGAGCCCGCCACCGAGGACACGGTCGAGCTCCGGTACCCCCGTGGAGATCCGCTGCGCTTCATCGGCCGCGACGTCAACGAGCCGAAGCAGGGGTCGTGCCGACTTCGCGCCGGGTAGCGCGACCGTCTCCTCGACGAGCGTCCCGAAGGCGTTGCAGCCGGGACACTTCCCGAACCAGCGGCCCGCGGAGTAGCCGCAATCCGTGCACGCATACGTAACGGCAATCTTGGCCATGCGGCCAGTCTAGGTTTCGGTCCTGACGAGCTCGTTCCCGCTACGTGACGATTCTGTGCCTAGAGAGAACGCGGCACAGACGATCGGCAGGGCGAGCGCGAGGGCAAGCTGCCAGAGCTGGAACCTGAACAGCGGCTTGCTGCCGTGGCCGACGGCTCGCGCCTGTGTCCGTCCCGCGAACAACAAGCCCAGGATCGCGACCAGGAAGACGATGGCGGCCATGCTCAAGGATCGGCCCTTTCGGCCTCGCGGTTCATCCCTGACCCGGATTACTCGTCGGTTAGCAGCCCGCGAGCGTACCGATCCTCTGCACCGCGAGCATGACCTGCGCGGCAAGTGCGGGAG
>JBKPEC010000215.1:0-22864 GCA_046728195.1 Actinomycetota bacterium | reverse complement strand
TTGGTGCCGTCTGCTGCCTCGTAGACGCTGCTGCCGCAGACGTAGGCCACCTCGGGGTCGGCGTAGTTACGGACGAGCTTTCGCAGCGCATCGGGCTGCCACACCGCGTTCGCATCGGAGAAGGCCAGGATCTCGCCGGTCGTCTCGCGCACCGCCTGGTTCTGGGCCGCGACCTTGCCGGCGCGTTCGCAGCGCAGCAGCCGCACCCGCGGCTCCCGGGCGGCGATCGCGTGCACGAGCGCGTCCGTGCGATCCTCGGAGGCGTCGGAGGCGACGACGATCTCGAGCTGCTCCGGCGGGTAGTCCAGCGCGAGAAGGTTCTCCAGCCGGCGCTCGATGACCCCTTCCTCGTCGTGGGCGGCGACGATCAAGCTCACGGAAGGCGTCGAGTCACGTCTGCCCACCGGCCGCGAACGCACGCGGGCCAGCGCAGCCGCGAACAGCGGATAGCCCGCCTGCGTCCACGCGAGTGCGCCGAGCGACGACCAGAACAGAACCTTCGCGATCACCACGAGAATCGTAATGAGCGTGCCTACCAGCATCACTGGCAGGGACGCTCAGAGGTGCTTGACGGAAGCAGTGAGCTTCTCGATCGAGTCCTTCGCGTCTCCGAAGAGCATGACGGTCTTCGGGTTCAAGAAGAGCGGGTTCTCGATCCCGGCGAAGCCCGGGTTCATGCTGCGCTTGAGAACGACGACCTGCTGCGCCTGGTCGACGTTCAGGATCGGCATACCGTAGATGGGACTGCCCGAGTTGTTCCGGGCATCCGGATTGACGACGTCGTTGGCGCCGATCACCAGCGCGACATCGGTGCGTCCGAACTCCGGATTGGCCTCGTCCATCTCCTTCAGCTGCGGATAGGGGACGTTCGCCTCGGCGAGGAGGACGTTCATGTGCCCCGGCATGCGCCCTGCGACCGGGTGGATGGCGTAGGACACGTCGATGCCGCGCGACTCGAGCACATCCGCCAGCGCCCGCACGTCGTGCTGCGCCTGGGCCACAGCCATCCCGTACCCCGGGACGAAAACGACCTTGTTCGCGTACGCCAGCATGACCGCGACGTCGTCCGCAGTCGCGGAGCGCACCTGCCCGTCAGTGTCGGCAGCCGCGGCGCCGGCCGTGGCCGGCGTGAGCTGGCCGAACGCCCCGAACAGGACGTTCAGGACCGAGCGGTTCATCGCCCGGCCCATCAGGATCGTGAGCATCGTCCCCGACGCGCCCACGAGCATGCCGCTCACGATCAGGACGTTGTTCTCGAGCTCGAACCCGGTTGCGGCGGCAGCCAGTCCCGTGAAGGCATTCAGCAGCGAGATCACCACGGGCATGTCGGCGCCGCCGATCGGCAACACGAACAGAATCCCGAAGAGCGCCGCACCGCCGACAAGTGCCCAGATCAGCCACTGCTGCTCCGCGCCGGATGCGATCGCAATCCCCGCCGCGAGCACCGCCGCGAACAGCACCCCGTTGACGACCTGCTGGAAGGGAAAGACGATCGGCCGTCCGCGGATCAGCTCCTGCAACTTCGCGAACGCGACCATCGACCCGGCGAACGAGATGCTGCCGATGATCGCCGAGAGCATGATCGAGAGGCTGATGTCGGTCTTCAACGTGCCCGGGTCTGGCGCGTGGTTGTGGAACTCGGCCAGCGAGATCAGCGCTGCGGCCCCGCCGCCGACGCCGTTGAAGAGCGCGACCATCTGCGGCATGGCGGTCATCCGGACCCTGCGCGCCGCGACGGCTCCGAACGTGCCGCCGACCGCCATGCCGACGATGATCTCCCAGTAGCTGACCACCGAGTCCTGCAAGAAGGTCACGACGATCGCGACGAGCATCCCGACCGCTCCGATCTGGTTTCCGCGCCGTGCGGTCGCCGGGCTCGACAGGAACTTCAAAGCCAGGATGAAGGTCACGATCGTGACCAGATAGAGGAGGTTCGTGACGTCGCGGCTCAAGCGCTACTCGTTCTTGGGAGGGCGCTCCCGCTTCTTGAACATCTCCAGCATCCGGTCGGTGACGACGAAGCCGCCGACGACGTTCGCGGCCGCGAGCACGACCGCGATCAAGCCGACGACGGTTGTCAGCGTGTCCTTGTGGCCGAGCCCGGCCACGAGCATCGCGCCGACGATGACGATGCCGTGGATCGCGTTCGTCCCCGACATCAACGGCGTGTGCAAGAGCGTCGGCACCCTCGAGATCAGCTCGAAGCCGAGAAAGATCGCGAGCACGAGGATCGTGATCTCGAAGGTGAGGAGAAGCCCGTGGCTCACGCCGCCTGCGTCGCCTTCGGCTCGGTCGCGCGGGTGAAACGATGTTTCCCCCACGAACCCCCTTCTTCGGGATTCGCTTCGCCCCCTGCGCCGCTGAGATCGCCGCAGGCGGCGAAGAGAACAACCGGGGAAACCTCCCGGTTTCCCCGTTCCCCTTCCACCCAGCCGCTCACGCCGCTATCGCCTTCGGTCGCGTGACACAGGCACCTGCCGTGATCTCGTCCTCCCAGTCCAGCGCGAGCTCGCCGTTCGGCGCCAGATGCTGGAGGAGCGCACTGACGTTTCGTGCGTAGAGCTGGCTGGCGTGGAACGGCATCGACGAGGGCAGGTTGGTGAGGCCGACCACCGTGACGCCGTCCCGGTCGGCGATCTTGCCCGGCTCCGTGACCTCCGAGTTTCCTCCCGCCTCGGAGGCAAGGTCGACGATCACCGATCCCGGGCGCATGCGTGCGACTGCGGCGGCCGGGATCAGCTTCGGCGCCGGCCGACCCGGGACGAGCGCGGTCGTGATCACGACGTCGTAGTCCGGAATCCGCTCGGCGAGCGCCTCCCGCTGGCGTTGCTGTTCCTCGTCCGTGAGCTCCTGCGCGTACCCTCCTGCCGTTTCCTCCGTGCGCACGCCAAGGTCCAGAAACGTCGCGCCGAGACTCTCGACCTGCTCCTTGACGACCGGGCGTACATCAAAGCCCGCGACGACCGCGCCGAGGCGGTGCGCCGTCGCGATCGCCTGCAGCCCTGCCACGCCCGCGCCGAGCACCAGCACCTTCGCCGGTGCCACCGTGCCGGCCGCCGTCATGAGCATCGGGAAGAAGCGCGGCAGGAGCTCGGCCGCGATGAGGACAGCCTTGTAGCCCGAGACGGTGGCCTGCGAGGAAAGCGCATCCATGGGCTGCGCGCGCGTGATGCGCGGGATCGACTCCATCGCGAATCCGTTCACGCCTCGTTGCGTCAGACGCTCGATCCCGGCGAGGTCCGTGAGCGGTTCGAGAAAGCCGATCAGGAGCTGGCCGTCGCGTAGGCGTTGCACCTCGTCCGCGCTCGGCTTGCGCACCTTCACGACGCCGTCCGCGTCCCACACGTCGTCGACGAGCTCGGCTCCCGCTTCGTCGTACACGCCGTCCGGAAACGACGCCTCCGTGCCGGCGCCTCGTTCCACGGCAACCTCGAATCCCGCTGCTTTGAGCTTGGAGACGGCCTCAGGGACGAGTGCCACTCGGCGCTCGCCCGGCTCGAGCTCCCGAGGAACCCCGATGCGCACGGGCGGATCTTATGCGGCTCTACCGACGGCATGTCGCTTGGTGCTCGCGACCCGCACATCCGCGCATGCCGCCGGCAGAACCGCCTATAGCCTGACTGACGATGACGCACTTCATCGCGCACTACGGGCTCTTCTTCCTGTTCGGGATCGTCTGTCTCGAGTCCGCCGGGCTATGGCTGCCGGGCGAAACGGCGTTGATCGCCGCCGCCGTGTATGCATCGGAGGGTCATCTCCCTATTGCCGGCGTGATCGCCGTCGCCACCACCGGAGCGATCATCGGGGACAACATCGGCTACTGGCTCGGACGCGAGGTCGGCCGTCCGCTGATCTATCGCTACGGCTGGACGCAACGGCTCGCCGAGCGGGTTATGCCGCCCGCGGAACGGTTCTTCGAGCGGCACGGCGGTAAGGCCGTGTTCCTGGCGCGTTTCTTCGGCGGTGTGCGCGTGACGGGAGCGTGGATGGCCGGGATCACGCGCATGGCCTGGTGGAAGTTCCTGTTCTGGAACGCCGCGGGCGGGATCGTCTGGGCGGTCGCAGTCGGTCTGATCGCCTACTACGCCGGACGTGCGGTCGCGGACACGATCGCGCGCTACGGCGTCTTCGGCGGGATCGGCGTCGGCATCTTCATCGTCCTCGTGATCGTTGCCCTCCATCTGTGGCGCCGTCGACTGGCGGAGCAGACGTGAAACCCGCCGCGATCCTTGCTCTGCTGGTCGCGCTGCTCTTTTGCACCGCAGCGAAGGCTGCGCCACTCGTGCCGGCATTCGAACACGTCGTCGTGATCGTCTTCGAGAACAAGGAGTCGACGAGCGTGCTCGGAAACCGGGCGGCTCCGACCTTCAACGCCTACGCGCGACGGTACGCAAACCTAACCCGGTACTACGGCGTCACCCATCCAAGCCTGCCGAATTACCTCGCCCTGGTCTCCGGCTCCACGCATGGCATCACGACCGACTGCACGAGCTGCGTCGCGACGGGCAAGAGTCTCGCCGACACGATCGAGGCGTCGGGCCGAACCTGGAAGACATATGCGGAGGGCCTGCCCTCACCGGGTTTCACCGGCCCTTCGAGCGGACGGTACGCAAAGAAGCACGATCCCTTCGCCTACTTCCCGGACGTGGCGGACAATCCGAACCGGCGCACGCGGATCGTGCCCCTGAGCAACCTTGCGTCCGACCTGCGCTCCGGAACGTTGCCGAGCTTCTCGCTCCTAGTTCCGGATCTCTGCCACTCCATGCACGACTGCTCCGTTCGCGTCGGTGACACGTGGCTGCGACGACAGACACCTCCGCTGCTCTCGCTTCCGAACTCGGTCGTCTTCGTCGTCTTCGACGAAGGCAGCACGAGCATCCGCGGAGGTGGACACACGGTCGCGCTTGCACTCGGGACGGCGGTCCGCCCGAGGTCACGCTTCAGTCGCGTCACGGGTCACTTCGGCCTGCTGTGCACGATCGAGCAGGCGTGGGGCCTGCCGCTCCTCGGCCGATCGGCCCGCACCGTTCCCATTACGGGGATCTGGCGTTAGTGCTAGCCCGCCTAGAGCGTTGCCCAGACCTCCAGCTTGGAGCGCGTGCGGCGGATCACCTCGTCCGTGAATTCAGTCGTACCGGCGTGGCCGCCGAGATCGGCGGTGCGAATCCCCTGCGACACGGCCTCGAGCGCTGATTCGCGAATCGCGCGGCCGACCTGCTGCGCTTCGCCGTCACCGTGTGAGAGGAGCGCGGCCCCGGCGAGGATCATCGCCATCGGATTCGCGACGTTCTTCCCGCGGAGGGAAGGCGCGGTGCCGTGCGCTGCCTCGGCCATCAGGGCACGTGGCTCGTAGTCGTCCCCGAAGGCCACGAGCAGTGACTCGGAGCCGGCGATCGAGCCGAAGAGCGGCAGCACGAGGTCGGAGAGGATGTCGCCGTCGCGGTTCAACGCGGGAATCACCAGGGGGTCTCCAGCCGAGGCGATCAGGAGAGCGAAGGTGGCGTCGATCAGCTGCGGCTCGTAGGGGACCTCGGGATGCCGCTCCGCGGCTGCATCCATTTCCTCCTTCAGCATCCCCTCGTACGTGGGGCTGACCGTGTACTTCGGCCCGCCGAACACCTTCGCGCCTGCCTGCTCGGCCTGACGAAACGCAAACTCGGCGACGGCGCGGCAGATGCTGCGCTCGATTCGCTCCGTGCGATAGGCGACCTCGTGATCGCCCGTGCCTTCACGCCATTCCTGCGCGCCGTAGGCGTCGCCCACGGCCATGCGGACGATGGAGATTGGAGCGTGGACGCCGCCGAAAGGCACCACGCCCGGGATCCGACGGCCCGTCCGCACGATGACGCGGCCACCGATCTCCTCGCGCAGGATCCGGTTCGGCGAGCCCACGTCGTCCCGTCCCTCGGGGGTGATCGTCGCCGCTTTCAGTCCGAGCCCGTACTCGCGGATCGCCGCCGCGGCGTCGTGCACGACGGCGTTGTCCGTGGCCCGCCGCGACTCGAGTGAGAGGTCGAAGCGGGGGAAGGAGAGGTCGAGTCCCGTTACCTCCGGTGCGAGGACGCGAAGCGATTCCTCGAGGAGTTCCTGCCCGGTCTCGTCTCCCTCGAGCACCACGATCGTTTTGGCATCCACGCAGGCGGACACTAGCGGTGGACTATGGCTCGGAGGGGTGGCTGGAGAAGGGAGGGCTCGCGCGGCCGCTTTCGCTCTATCGACGCCCGCGGCAACCGCATCACCGATACCGACAATGGGAAACACGGCGGCGGTTGCGCGTAGCTTCCTACGTCAGTCCGGCGGTGATCGACCAGTATCTCGAGGGCACAACCATCGAGGATTTCGGCCCCGCCATTTGCGCGTGGTCGGGCCCGGGGATATCGGCCTCGACCGTGAAGAACAAGCCCTTTTGAGCCTGCTTCGCTCTTTGGCGAATTAAGCAGGGCCGCGCGGCCGCGTAGATTCCCTGGCCTTTAAGATAGGCTCAGGCTCGAGAAACGCCTATTGGAGGAGGAATTCGGTGGCACGGGTAACGAGACTGGTCTGCGACAATTGCGGTAAGGAAGTCGACGAAGTGAAGGGCGCAGTGATGCGGATCAATTTCACCGATGCGCGCCGCGGCTCCAAGCAGGCTGATCTCTGTGATGCCTGTGCCGCGAAGATGCCTGGCCAGGCCGTCGCGCGTCGCGGCCGTCGGCCGAAGAACGCAGCTGCGTAAAACCGAACTGCTGGGGTCAGACCCCTTCGGGGTCAGACCCATGCTGGGTCAGACCCCGTCCTGACCCCGAAGTAACATCGGTGGGTTGGGTCTGAACCTCATCACCGGCCCGGCCAACGCCGGGAAGGTGGCGCTCCTGCTGCGCCGATATCTCGAGGTGCTGCCCGAAGAGCCGTGCCTGATCGTGCCGAACCGGTCGGACGTCGACGAACGCGAACGCGAGTTGCTCGAGCTGCAACCTGCGTTGCTCGCCGGTTGGATCGGGACCTTCGACGATCTCTTCGCGCGCATCGCGCGGGGCGGACGAGACTCCCGCCGCGTTGCGAGTGAGGCCCAGCGCGCGCTGATCGTCCGCCGCGCACTTGCCGGAAGATCGCTGAACGGGCTTGGGCGCTCGGCCCGATTCGGCGGCTTCGCCGACGCTCTGCTCTCGACGATCGGCGAGCTGGAATCGGGACTGCTCGATCCCAATGATCTCGACGGCGAGCTTGCCTCGCTGTATGCGGCCTACCGCGCGGAGCTCGACCGCCTCGTCCTCTGGGACGCCGACTTGCTTCGCCGCCATGCAGCGGAGAGGGTTGCGAACGAGCTCGAGGCCTGGAACGGGGAGCCCGTCTTCGCCTACGGCTTCGAGGACCTGACCGGAGCCGAGTGGTCGTTGCTGCAGGCGCTGGCCGGCCGAAGCGAGGTGACCGTCTCGATTCCCTACGAGCCCGGACGGACGGTCTTCATGTCGCTGTCGCGGACGATCGAGGACCTGGCGGCGCTCGCCGCCGGCCGCATCGAGGAATTGCCTCCCGCGTTCGACCGCGTCGCCGAGCCCGCCCTCGCGCACCTCGAGCGAACACTCTTCCACGACGACCCCGTCGCGCCTGCCGCTCCTCCGCTTGACGGGGCCCTCCGCTTCTTCGAAGGCGCCGGCAAGCGCGGGGCGCTCGAGCTGGTGGGCGAGGAGCTGCTCGCTCTGCTGCGCGCGGGCGTCGCGCCGGAGGAGATCGGCGTGGTGTGCCCGTCGCTCGAGCGCTGGCAGGCGCCGCTCGAGACCGCGTTCGGCACCCTCGGCGTGCCGTACGCCCTCGAGACCTACGCCCGGATCGACAAGACGGCGTACGGGCAGGCACTTCTGAGCCTGCTTCGGTTTGCGTGGCTCGGCGGCACTCGCTCCGACCTGTACTCGTTCCTGCGCTCGCCGTACTCGGGACTGACCCGCCAGAACGTCGACTTCCTGGAGGGCAGGCTGCGCGGACGAGCGGTCGAGTCCCCCGAGCGGGTCGAGGAGGAGACGATCCGTCTGCGCGACGGACAACCTCTGCCGGTGCTCGAAGCTCTTCGCTCCGCGCCGACACGGCTGGAGGCGGTGGCGGGCCTCGCCGCCTCGATGGTCCGGGCCGCGTACGGGGTGGAGAAGCCGCCTGCGGGCGAGCTCTCACGCCAGGACATCCGAGCGCACGACGCGGTGATGCGACTGCTCGGCGAGTTGCGTGGCTGGGGGGAGCTCGACGGAACGCTCGCTGCCGAAGAGATCGTGGCGGCCATCGAGCGGACCGAGGTTCGCCGCTCCTCGACGCGCGAGGCAGGACGCGTCACCGTCGTCGACCTGCTGCGCGCACGCACGCGGCGGTTCGAGTTCGTCTTCGTCCTCGGATTGGAGGAGGGAAGCCTGCCGCGGCGCGGGCACGAATCGCCGTTCCTCGGCGACGACGCGCGACGCGACCTCGACGGCCGCTCGGGCGCACGCCTCACGCGGCCGGACCAGGTGGCGCGCGACCGCTACCTCTTCTACACGGCGTGCACGCGCGCCACCCGGCGGGTGTACCTCGTGCGCGAGGCCGCTACCGACGAGGGCAGCCCGCGCGAGGCGAGCCCGTTCTGGGACGAAATGCAGTCGCTCTTCCCGAAGGACGACGTCTTGCGCTGGACACGGCGCCGTCCGGTTTCCAGCCTCGCGTGGACGCTGGAGGACGCCCCGACGGAGCGTGAGCGCCTGCGCGCCGTCGCCCTGCGGGCCGCCGACGATGTGCCTGCCGCCGAAGCGATCGCAGTGGCGAACGGGTGGGATCGCAAGCTCACACGCGCGCTACGTGCGTTCGAGCGCCCGACGCGGATCACGCATCCTCTGGTGCTGGCCGACCTGCGCGCGCGTACGACGTTCGGCGTCACCGAGCTCGAACGGTTCGCGGACTGCTCGTCGATCTGGTTCCTCGAGCGCCTGATCGATCCGAAGAGCATCGACGCGCGAGTCGACGCGCGTCTGCGGGGCTCGGTCGCGCATCAGATCCTCTTCCGGTTCTTCTCAGGACTTCCGAAAGAGCTGGGAGCGGATCGAGTCAAGCCGGACCGGATCGAGGACGCGCTCGTCTTTCTGCGGCGATGCCTCGACCAGGCGGTCGAGGGGGTGCGGATGGAGCTCACGGATCTCCAGGAGCGGGAGCTCCGGCACGGTCTGTGGCGCGACCTCGAGGCCTTCGTTCGCGAGGAGGCGGCCTCCGAGCTCCAGCTCGAACCGCGGCGCTTCGAGGTCCTCTTCGGGTCGGAACGCTCCGCCCCCGAGCTCCAGCGCGGCCTCGAGCTCGGCGAGGGTCTCTCCCTGTCGGGGAAGATCGATCGCATCGATGTCGATCCCTTCAGTGCGCGGGGGATCGTCCAGGACTACAAGGCCGGCAAGCACGCTCACTCCGCGCAGCAGATCGAGACCGAGAAGCGGCTGCAGATTCCCCTCTACATGCTCGTGCTCCGAGACCTGATCGGGATCGAGCCGGTCGGCGGCCTGTACCAGCCGCTGTCGGGTGAGCGGAAGCCGCGCGGCCTGCTCCGCGCAGATGCGCGCGACGACGGCTTGCCCGGCTTCGCGAAGAACGACTACCTCGACGAGGAGGAGTTCTGGCAGCGGGTTGACGGTGCCCGTGAGCTCGCCGTCGCGATCGTCGAGCGCATTCGCGAGGGCGACGTAACGCACGATCCGAAGGGAGGGGACTGCCCCACGTGGTGCGAGCTGGCGCCGATGTGTCGCGTGAAGCGGGCGTGAACCTGAACGCCGAGCAGCAGCTCGCCGTCGACGCGCGCGGGCTCGTGTTCGTATCCGCGGGTGCCGGGACCGGCAAGACGAAAGTGCTCGTCGAGCGCTTCGCCCGGGCGGTCTGTGATGAGGGCATCGACGTCGAGTCGATCCTCGTCATCACCTACACCGAGAAGGCCGCGGGCGAGCTGCGCGCGCGGATACGGGCACGGCTCGTCGAGCGCGGCCGAGCCGATCTCGCCCGCGCACTCGACGGCGCCTGGATCTCGACGATCCACGGGTTCTGCCACCGGCTGTTGCGTTCGCATCCGTTCGCCGCCGGCGTCGATCCTCGGTTCCGCGTACTCGACGAGAGCCAGGGCCGGGTCTTGCGCGGCGAAGCGTTTGCGGAAGCACTTTCGACCTTCTGTGCAAACGACGACCCGGCGCGGCTCAGGCTCCTCGCGACCTATGGGGCGGACGGCTTGCGCCGCATGCTCACCGGTGTCTACGAGACGCTCCGATCGGCTGGTCGCGAGCTCGTGCTCGAGCTCGGTGAGCGACCGAGCCTCGGCGCGCGCATCGACGAGCTTCGGGAGGCCGCACGTTGTCTCGCAGAGGACGTGGGTTCGGGCACCGCGCAGCGAGAGACGGCGCGTCGTGCCGTCACCTATCTCGAACAGGATGCGAGAGCGGACCGGCTCTTCGATCTCGGCGACCTGCGGCTACGCGGCGAGCGCGCCGCCAGCTACGAGGAGGCGCGCAAACGGGCCGAGCAAGCGGCGCTCGACGAGCTCGCCGCCGCCGACCGCGATCTTCTGCAGGAGCTGCTCACCCGTTTTGCCAGCGCATATCAGGAGGCGAAGGACCGCGAGTCGGCGCTCGACTTCGAGGATCTCCAGCTGCGTGCGCGCGACCTGCTTCGCGACGACGACGCCATTCGTGAGCGCGAGCAGCTGCGCTTCCGCTCGATCATGGTCGACGAGTTCCAGGACACGAACCGTCTCCAGTGCGAGGTGGTCGACCTCATGGCCGGCTCGCACGGGGACTGCGAGCGGTTCTTCGTAGGCGACGAGTTCCAGTCGATCTACGGCTTCCGGCATGCCGACGTGCAGGTCTTCCGTGAGCGGCGCCAGGCGGCCGGTCCGGGGGTGCTGCCGCTGACGATGAACTACCGGTCGCGTCCGGAGGTGCTCGCGGTCGTCAACAACCTCTTCGGCAGCGACTTCGGCGACGAGTTCCAGCCGCTTGCTGCATCCGGCGACTTCCCGGATCCGGTATTCGGACCTCCCGTCGAGCTGCTCGTCACCGACAAGTCCACCTACTCGGGAACCGACCTGCACTGGCGCCGAGGCGAGGCGCGCGCGATCGCACGTCGTATCCGCGACCTGATCGACGCGGGCGATGCGGCGCCGGGGGAGATCGTGCTGCTCTTCGCCGCCGGCACGGATGCAGAGTGGTACGAAGACGAGCTTCGCAAGCTGGGAGTCCCCACCTACCGCGGCACCGGCCGCGGCTACTTCGGCCAGCAGCAGGTCGTCGATCTGCTCGCCTACCTACGCCTCCTGCGCAATCGCTACGACGACGAGGCACTCGTGGGTGTGCTCGCTTCACCCTTCGTGGGCGTGTCGAACGATGCGCTCGCATTGCTTCGTCGCGCCGCTCCGAAGCGTCCACTCTTCGTCGCGCTCGAGCGCGACCTCCCCGAAACCCTGTCGCAACGCGAGGCCCAACTTCTCCGCGCGTTCCGCCAGCGGTACGATCGGCTGACCGCTGCGCTGGCACGCCTCTCGCTCGAGCGGCTCTGCGAGCGCATCCTCTCGGAACACGACTACGACCTCGCGGTCCTCGCCCGCTGGGACGGCAGGCGTCGGTACGCCAACCTGCGCAAGCTCGCTCGCCTCGCGCGCTCGTACGAAGAGCTGCGCGGCCCCGACATCGAGGGGTTCGTCACGTTCGTCCGCGACCAGGAGGCAGTCGGCGCGCGGGAGCTCGAGGCGGTCGCGGAGGAGGAGGGAGGCGACTCCGTTCGCTTGCTGACGATCCACGCCGCCAAGGGTCTCGAGTTCAAGGTCGTCGTCGTGGCCGATGCAGGCCGTGACAAGGCACCGCCCGCACCGCACGAGATCCTTGCGCTCTCCGACGGACGGTTCGGCTTCCGGGTTGCCGATCCGATCACGAGCAAGCCGCGCGGCGCATATGAGTTCGACGCGGTCCAGGAAGCACGGAGGGCGGAGGAGCGCGCGGAACGGCTGCGCCTCTACTACGTGGCGATGACGCGCGCGATCGACCGCCTGATCGTCTCGGGCTCGATCGACCCGAGCCGCACCTCGGATGAGGCCACGCCGATCGGCTGGGTGCTCGGCCGCCTCGACGCCGCCAAGGAGATCGAACGGGCCAGGCGCGAGCCGGTCGAGCTCGACCGCGACGGCGCCCGCGTCATCCTCCGAGTCGACCGCTACGTCGAAGAGCCCCTCGTCGAGGTGAAGCGGCTTCCGGAGGAGGGCCAGCTTGTCCTCTTCGAGGAAAGCGGCGCCGGGGCACTCCCGGCGCTCGTGCCGCCGCTGCCGCCGCTCCCCGAGGTGCCGGCCCCGCCGCTTCACCGCGTCCGTCGCCTGTCGTTCAGCGCGCTCGCGCTCTTCGAGCGCTGCTCCTACCGCTACTACGCCGAACGCGTGGCGGGCATGCGACCCACGGACGAGCGCCGCGCGGCGACGGGTACGATCGGACTCGCCGCAACAGAGATCGGTGACGCCGTCCACCGTCTCCTCGAGGACGTCAACCTCCGGTCGCCGCTGCCGCCCGAGGATCTCGTCGAGCGCGTGCGCAGTTGGTATCCGAGCGTGAGCGACGAGGAGCTCGAGCGGATCGCCGCTTTCGTTCGCTCGTACTGTGACTCCGAGCTCGCCCGACGAGTGTCCGGTCTGGCTGGGGCGAGAACCGAGCGACCGTTCGCGTTCGTCCACGACGGCGTCCTCCTGCACGGACGCCTCGACGTGCTCCAGCTCGACGGCGAGCGCGCGCTGGTCGTCGACTACAAGACGAACACGCTTGAGGAGGGGTCTCCCGATGAGATCGTGGAGAGCGACTACCGACTCCAACGGCTCGTCTACGCGCTCGCCTGTTTTCGTGCGGGTGCGCGCGAGGTCGAAGTGGTCTACCACTTTCTCGAGCGCCCGGACGCGGTCGTCTCGTCGACGTTCCGACTGGAGCAGGTCGAGGAGCTCGAGGGCGCGCTCAGTGCGGCAATCGCACGCATCAACGCGGGCGAGTTCCGGCCGACGCCGGACGAGTACATCTGCTCGGGTTGTCCCGCGCTCGACGTGGTCTGCGCCGGCCCGAAGTTACGGAGCTTCGACGGCTACGCCGAGCGGGCACTCGCTACCGTCGGACACTGATGGTCAGCAGGTACGTCAAGGAGGCGCGGAAGCGTGTCGGTCCCAAACGCGCGCGCATTCGGGAGATCATCGAGCGCCTGGCAGCTGCCTATCCCGATGCCACGATCGCGCTCAAGTCTCGTTCCGACGTCGAGCTCCTCGTGGCGGTCATGCTCTCTGCACAGACGACCGATGTGAATGTGAACCGTGTCACGGAGAAGCTCTTTGCCAAGTACCGGCGGCCCGAGGACTACCTCGCCGTGTCGCCCGAGGAGCTCGAGCGCGACATCTTCGCCACGGGCTATTACCGCCAGAAGGCGAAGGCGCTACGCGGGACGATGGCGATGCTGCTCCAGGAGTTCGACGGGCACGTGCCGCGCCGACTGGAGGATCTCGTGCGCCTACCCGGGGTCGGACGGAAGACGGCAAATGTCGTTGCGTCCGAGCTCGGTGAGGCGCAGGGGATCGTCGTCGACACCCATGTGCGCCGTCTGTCCCAGCGACTCGGTCTGACCAGGGAGGACGATCCCGTCAAGATCGAGCGCGATCTGATGAACCTCGTTCCGCGCGACGACTGGGGGCGCTTCCCGCACCTCCTGATCTGGCACGGCCGACGTGTTTGCCTGGCTCGCATGCCGCGCTGCGAGGCGTGCGTGATCAACGACCTCTGTCCTTCGAGCCGGGTGTGAACGAGCTCCAGCACCCCGATTCGCGCAGCTTCGAGCTCGTTGCGGACCTCTATGAGCGGGCGCGTCCCGAATACCCCCAGGAGGCCGTCGCGTGGGTCGCGGCGAAACTCGGCCTCGGAAGCGACAGCACCATCGTCGATCTCGGCGCCGGGACGGGGAAGCTGACGCGTGCGCTGCTCGCGATCGGAGCGCGCGTGATCGCGGTCGAGCCGGGCGACGCGATGCGTGCCGAGCTCGAGCGCGGGCTCCCCGAGGTCGAGGCGCTGCGCGGTGCGGCGGAGAGCATTCCTCTCGCCGACGGCAGCGTCGATTGCGTGGCCGTGGGGCAGGCGTTTCACTGGTTCCGTCACGATGAGGCGCTGCCCGAGTTGCACCGTGTGCTGAGGCCGGGCGGAGGGCTGGCGCTGTTCTGGAACTCCCGCGATCATGAACGGCCGGTACAGCAGGAGATCAGCGATCTGATCTCGCCGTTCGTCCCACCGGGCCGACCCGGCCCGGAACACTGGGCGGACGCGCTTCGCCAGAGCCCTCTCTTCGGGACTCCGGAGGGGGCGCATTTCCCCTGGGCGCAGCAGCTCGACGCCGACGGCCTCGCGGCACGCATCGGATCCGTCAGCTTCGTCGCAGCAGCACTGCCAGAGGCACGAGCGAAGCTCGATACCCAGCTGCGCGAGATCGCGGCGCGACTCGGCGGCGTGGTCGACTTTCCCTACGTGACGGACGTGTACGTCAGCCGCGCGGTCTGAGCGCGACGAGCAGACCGCCGTCGTCGTCGTAGGCGGGGAAGAAGTCGGCGGTCACGGCTTTCTGCTGACCGGCGCGCGTTCTGAGCTGAAGGTGCTCGTCCAGGCGGCGGACGCCCCACTCGAGCGCGAGCTTCGCCGGGTTGTTGCCGTCCTCGAAACCCGAGAGCCCGAGCCGCTCGACGACGTCCGTTCCGAGCAGCTCCTGCTCTCGGTAGCCGGAGAGCTCGAAGACGCCCCGGCCGCTCGCGAGGATTCTCCCTTCCTGATCGCAGACGACGAACCCGGTGTTCGGCGCCGGGTAGTAGTCGTCCATCAGCTCGAAGAGGAAGCCGAAGCCGCAGCGCTCGCAGGCCACCGGGACGTTGTCCAGCTCCTGTAGTCCATCGGTGTCGATCGAGCGGTGCTTGCAATTCGGGCAGATGAAGTACGGCATGCGTTCAAGGTAGTCCAAGTGCTCCTGTCAGTGATGCTGGTAGGAGCGCTAGATCCACTTCCTCCGTCGGAAGAACCAGAGCTGGGCGAAGGTCGAGGCGACGATCACAGCCCAGGACCAGAGGTAGCCCCACTGCCAGCCAAGCTCCGGGAAGTGGTGCCGGAAGTTCTGTCCGTAGACCCCGACGATGAAGGTTGGGAGCAGAAGAAGCGAGGCGATGACCGTGAGCTTCTTCGTCACCTCGTTCTGGTCGTTGGCGATCTTCGCCTGCAGATAGTCGCGGGCGCTCGCGATCAGGTCGCGTGAGAGCTCGAGCCCGTCGGACGCGCGCAAGAGCTTGTCGTAGGCCCCGTTGAACGCGATCTCGACGTCGTGTGGAAAGACCTCCTGTCCTTCCTCGACCTCGATCACGTTGTCGACGATCCTTCGGACGGCATCGCGGGTCGGCGACAGCGTCCGGCGAATGTGGAGCAGGTCGTGGCGCAGGTCACTGAGCCGCTCGCGGGTCTGGGCAGCGGGAGCGGTTTCGACGGTGTCCTCGAGCGCGTCGATCTCGCTGTCCAGCGTGTCGACGAGATCGAGGTAATGCTCGGCGATGTCGTCCACCAGCCGATACAGCATCATTCCGGCCTCGTCGTCCGGCCGGCACGCCTCGCGTACCGGCCGCGGGTCGTACGCGTGCTCCCCCGGCGGGGTCTTGCTGACGGTTAGGAGGACTTCATGCGTCAGGATGACGTCGATCTCCTGGTAGAAGACGCGGTCCTCATCGGGTACTGCGATCGCGATCAGGAAGACCCCGAAGATGTAGTCCCCATGCGCCTGTAGCGTCGGCCGCGGCTCGTCCGCGTGGCGTGCCGGCGCAAGCAGAAGCTGAAGTGCAGACTCCTGCACCTTGCGCGGCAGCTTCGCCCGTAACTCTTCCGGAGACGGATCGATGAGGTCGATCCACTCGGCCACGGAGCCGAGGCTAGCCGTGGTGTCGGCTAGTGCGCTGTACTAGGAGCGCGGAGCTGCTTCGGCCGCCATCAGGTGCCCTTCGCGCGCCGCCAGGTAACGCTCGGCGTCGAGCGCACCCATACAACCCGACCCTGCTGCGGTGACCGCCTGGCGGTAGACGTGGTCCTGCACGTCACCCACCGCAAAGACGCCCGGGATGTTGGTCTCGGTCGAGCCCGGCTTCGTGATCAGGTACCCGGCCTCGTCGTGGTCGAGCCAGTCGAGGAAGAGCGCCGTGTTCGGATCGTGGCCGATTGCCGCGAAGAGACCATCGGCCTCGAGCTCCCACGTCTCGTCGGTGTGGACGTCGCGCAAGCGGACTCCCGTGACGCGGTCGTCGCCCAGGACCTCATCGACCACCGCGCTCGTGATCCACTCGATCTTCTCGTTCGCGCGCGCGCGATCGATCATGATCTGCGAGGCGCGGAACTCGTCGCGCCGGTGCACGATCGTCACCTTGGCCGCGAATCGGGCGAGGAAGATCGCCTCCTCCATGGCCGAGTCGCCGCCGCCGACGACGACGACGTGCTTGTCCGGGAAGAAAGCGGCGTCGCAGGTCGCGCAGTACGAGACGCCGCGGCCCTGCAGGTTGCGCTCGGACTCGAGGCCGAGCTGGCGCGCCGTCGCGCCCGTCGCCACGATCATGGTCTCGGCACGGTACTCGTCGTCCCCGACACAGACGCGGTAAGGGCGGTCCGAGAAGTCGACCCTGGTCACGTCGTCGGTGACGAAGTCGGTCCCGAAACGCTCGGCCTGGCGGCGGAACTCCTGCATCATCTCCGGGCCCAGGATCCCCTGCGGATACCCGGGATAGTTCTCCACGTCGCTCGTGATCATCAGCTGGCCGCCCCAGTTGAAGCCCTCGATCACCAGCGGTCTCAGGTTCGCGCGCGCGGCGTAAAGGGCCGCCGTGTAGCCGGCGGGCCCACCGCCGATGATGATCAGCTCGCGAACGTCGTTGTCAGTCATGCTCCTCCAGTTCTTACCCCTTCAACTCCTCACCTAATTAAACGTTTTGGCCCGGCTGGAGCTTCCTACGCCACCAGGTGGTCGCAGAGGTAGAGCTTCCCCTCACGGATCTCCGACTCATCGTAGAGGCGATGCGACTCCCGCCGTCCCGGCCTGAGGAGGTGGGTGACGACCACGCCCCGTGCCGTCAGCAGCTCGGCGATAAGCCGGCGATGGCACTTCCACCAGGGCGTCTCGGCGCACATGAAGCAGGGAGTCGGCTGGGCGACCTCCCGGGTCAGGACCTGCTGGAACTCGGCCGTCCCCATCCGGGCGGCATAGCTCCGGAAGGCCGGCACTCGAATGCAGCCGAAGCGTTCCTCGCCCGGCTCGCCGCTGCGGCGGCCGCCCAGCTCGACGGCGTGCCGGTAGTCGATCCCGGCGGCGTTCAGCGTCTCGCGGAGTGGTTCCTGGTTGAACTGAGGATTCCGCCTCGAGGTTGGAAAGCGGCGAACGTCGACCAGCGTTTGGACCCCGGCCTCGCGCAGGGTCGCCACCAGCTCGAGTGACGGACGGACTCCGTGTCCGAGCGTGAAGACGTCGGTCTCATGCATAGAATCGCCGCGTTGATGGTACGTAGGGGCGGTTGATGGCTGGCATGGTGACCTGGTCACTCCTGCGGGAGCTCGCGAGCTTCCGTGCGGAGAACGGCTGTGCCACCAGCCTCTACCTGAATCTCGATCCGTCCGACGTGCCGACCGCCGGGGATGCCCAGGCACGGATGAACGCTCTCCTCACTGCCGCGGCCAAGTCCGATCGCAAGGACCTCACGCACGAGCAGCGTGGCTCGCTGAAGGCGGACTGGGAGCACGTCGCCCGCTGGTTCGATGACGACTTCGAACGTGGCGGGTCGCGCGGGCTGGTGGTGTTCGCCGCCGGCCTGGACAATTTCTGGCGCACCCTTCCCCTGCCGGAGCCGGTCCCTGACAAGGTGAAGGTGGGGCGAGACTTCGAGCTGGCGCCGCTCGTCCCGCTCGTCGGCCGGGCCGACGGGACGATCGTCGCCGTGGTCGGTCGGGAACAGGGCCGGCTGTATCGGCTGACCGGTGGACGGCTCGAAGAGTTGGTTCAGCACTACGACGAGCAGCACGGGCAGCACGACCAGGGTGGTTGGTCGCAGGCGCGTTATCGGCGCCACATCGAGAAGCTCGTGCAGGAACATCTGAAAGGGGTGGCCGAGGAGCTGGACCGAAGCCGACGGCGCCTGCACTCCCCACGCGTCGTACTCGTCTGTTCCGAGGAGATGCGCTCAGAGTTCACCGGCGAGCTCTCGGCTGACGCGCGCGCGGCGCTCGTGGGATGGACGTCGGCACGCGCGCAGGCCGGCCCGACGGAGTTGCTCGAGGCGGTCACTCCGATCCTCGAACGCGCCGAAGCAACCGACGAAGCAGAGGCGATCGCTCGCTGGCGCGAGGAAGCGGGGCGGAACGGTCGCGCCGCCACCGGTTGGGAGCAGACGCTCGAGGCGGCCTCGGACGCCCGCGTCGAGCTGTTGCTCTTCCAGGAGGGAACAGACCGACCAGCATGGCGCTGTCCGGCGTGCGGCCGTGCGGCGGTCTCGGACGGCAGCTGCCCGCTCGACGGGACGCGGATGGAGGAGGTCGAGGCCGGCCTCGATCTCGCGGTCCACCAGACTCTGGCCCACGGCGGAGCGGTGTGGGCCATCCGCCATCACGAAGACCTGGCGCCCGTCGAGGGCATCGGCGCGCTGCTGCGCTTCTAAGGCAAAGGCTGGGGTCAGACCCCTTCGGGGTCAGACCCCCTGGGGTCAGACCCCAGCAGTTCGGTTCAGGCCGCGTCGGCGGAGACGCTGGGCAGCTCGAGCACCGTCTCGCCTTCGAGCTCGTCTCGCTCCTCGGCCGCCCGCTCGAGCTTCGTCCCGAACTTGTCGAGTCGCTTGCCGGCCTCGTGGTACTTCGACTGCGCATGGCCGAGATGGGTACCGATCTTCTCGAAATCGTCGGCGAACCGGTCGAAGTCGCGCTGGAGCTCCGCGACGTAGGCCATGACCTCGTGCGCGTGCTCCTCGATCTGCATGCCGCGCAGCCCGAGGGCGATCACCTGCAGGTAGGCCGTGAACGTCGTCGGCGACACGGGGAAGACGCGGCGCTCGTGCGCGTAGGACAGCAGTGCACCCGTCTTGCCGCACGCGAGCTCGTAGTACACGGCCTCGACAGGGATGTACATGAAGGCGAAGTCGTAGGTTCCCTCATCGGGACGGATGTACTTGCCGGCGATGGCGTCGATGTGCTGCTTGACGTCGCGGGCGAACTGACGCTCCGCCAGTTGGCGCTCGCCGTCGGTCTGCGCCTCGACGAGCCTGACGTAGTTGTCGAGCGGGAACTTGGAGTCCACCGGGATCGTCCGGTCTGCTCGCACGATCGCATCGACACGCTCGCCCGAGTCGAACGTGAACTGCATGTCATAGGCGGATGGAGGAAGCCGGTCGCGGAGCAGGTTTTCGAGCAAGAGCTCGCCGAAGCCGCCGCGAGCCTTGGGCGGACGCAGGGCCTGCTCGAGTCGTGCGAGGTCCTTCGCCCGCTCGAGCATCTGGGTCGTCGCCTCGTCAACCTTGCCGAGACGCTCATGGATCTTGTTCGTCGTTTGCGAGGCGCTCTCGAGCCGCCGGTCGACCTTGATGTCGAGCTCGGCGAGCCTGCGGTCCATCGTCTCGGTCACTCCCAGGAGATGACGGTCGACCTCGGCGTTTCGGTCCGACAACTGCGAGCCCCACTCGGTCCGCAGCTCCCGGAGCACGCGCGTAAGCCAGACGAGGCCGCCGACGAAGGCAGCTCCGACGAGCAGGATGAGGAGAACCTCCGTCATGGACTGACGGACGGTAGAGAAACGGTCGGACGGAGGAGGGCGGGGCGGCCGGGGTCAGCCGCCCCGCTGCTAGCTAGGTGTTCTCGCGCTCAGCGTGGGCGTCGGCAGCCTGGTTCCGCTGCTCCTGCGCCATCTCTTCGTGCTGCTCCGCCTGTTCGCCCGCGGCGGCCTCGCGCTCTTGCGCCGCCCCCTCGCGTCGCATCGAGGCGTCACCCATCACGTCGCCGGTTGCCTTCTTCCCCCGGCCGAGGATCTTGTCGAGAAGTCCCATCTGGTCGACCTCCACTGGGTTGGATTCGGCCAGTATCTCCCCAGCCGCGGCCGCCCGCCAACAATCGAGGCAAAAAAACGCCAAAGCCGGCGAACCCGAGGGTTCATCGGCTTTGGCTCGACGAGCATAAGACGCTCTATCGCTTGTCGTCAAGAGCGCCTCTCTCGCAAAAAGTGCGCACGTTGCGAACTTCCGCGGTCGGCCGCTGCGGCGGGTACTCTTGCCCGCCGTGGCCAAGAAGGTACGCACACCGCCGCCGCCTCGGAAGGTGCAGGTCCCGCAGCGTCGCGACACGCGAAAGAGGCCGTCAGCGAGCGCGCCTCCCGGCCGCTCTCCCTGGCTGTACGCGGGAGCCGGTGCGGTCGCAGCCGCGGTCGTGGCCGCAGCGATTGTCGGAATCGTCCTCGCCACCAACGGCGGCAGCAGCGCCACGGCTCCGAAGACGACCGCGACCTACAACGCGCTCCCGGGGATCCGGAAGACGAAGGCGCCGTGGCCGCCTGAGTACCTTTACCTCTCGGACCGACTGGCCCCGCTCGGGCTGACGACGCTTCCCGGACACCAAGGGTTGGTCCTCCACTTTCACGTGCACCTGGACATCTTCGTGAACGGCAAGCGCGTCACGGTCCCCGCGTTCGTCGGGATCAACCTCGGCGCTGGCTGGTTGACCGAGCTCCACACGCACGACACGCGTGGCGTCATCCACGTCGAGGCGCAGAAGGCCCGAGATTTCAGGCTCGGCCAGTTCGTCGCCGAGTGGGCTGTCTTCCTCAACAGAAATCAGATCGGCGCCTACAAGGGCCTGAAGTGGTACGTGGACGGCAAGCCGCAGACGGGCAATCCGCAGAATCTCGTCTTCAAGCCGCACCAGGAGATCGCGATCGTGGTGGGCAAGCCGCCGGCCAAGATCCCCTCGAGCTACAAGTTCCGGCCGGGCGAATAAGAGATAGCGACCCGCCCGAGCGACCCCCGCTCCGCTTTGGTTGAACCTCTGAAGTGCCGACCCGCTCCGGGTTTTCATGCCGGGGGCGGGACTCGAACCCGCACGCCCCCGTAGGGGACACCCGATTTTAAGTCGGGCGCGTATCACCAGTTTCGCCACCCCGGCGAGGCGTCAGGATACCCGCGTCCCCGCGTGATTCCAGGCCTAGACTCCGACCGTGAGTGACGTCGAGGAGTTGGTGGCCGAAGAAGGTCGCCTCGAGTGGGATACGCCGCTGTTCCGGACGGCGCTCGCGCAGTTCGAGCAGGCGATTCCCTACGCGAACGTCAACGAGTCGATCGCCGAGCGGCTTCGGTATCCAGAGCGATCGGTGATGGTCGCGGTCCCGATTCGCCGGGACGAAGGACACGTCGAGGTGTTTCCGGCGTATCGCGTCCAGCACTCGAGCGTACTGGGCCCGACGAAGGGCGGGATCCGCTACGACCCCCACGTCACCCTCGGGGAGTGCGCAGCGCTGGCCGTCTGGATGACCTGGAAATGCTCGCTGCTCCGACTGCCCTACGGAGGGGCGAAGGGTGGAGTCCGCTGCAACCCTCGTGAGCTGTCACCGGCAGAGCTGCAACGACTGACCCGGCGCTACACCAGCGAGCTGATGGGCGTGATCGGGCCGCAGGAGGACATCCCCGCGCCCGACATGGCGACGAACGAGCAGACGATGGCCTGGATCATGGACACGTATTCCATGCAGGTTGGTTACGCGGTGCCGGAGATCGTCACCGGCAAGCCGGTGGCGCTGGGCGGCTCGCTCTTTCGCCACGAGGCAACCGGTGCCGGCGTGGTGATGGTGACCGAGCGCGCGTGCCGGCGGCTCGGCTGGAATCTCGCCGACCAGCGCTGCGTCATCCAGGGATTCGGCAACGTGGGGGGGATCGCGGCGCAGGAGCTCGCGTCGAAGGGCGCGGGCGTGGTGGCGGTCTCCGACATCTCGGGTGGGATCTACTCGGACGAAGGGCTTGACCTCGCTGCGGTTCGTGCGTGGATCGCAGCGCACGGGACGCTCGAGGACCTTCCCGACGTCCAGCACGTGACGAATGCAGAGCTCCTCGAGCTGCCGTGCGACATCCTTGTGCTCGCGGCGCTCGAGGGCCAGATCACCGGCGAGAATGCGCACCGCCTTGACGCGAAGCTCGTCGTCGAGGGTGCGAACGGTCCGACAACGATTGAAGGCGACGCCGTCCTGTCCGACCGCGGCATCGTCGTCTTGCCCGACGTCCTCACGAACGCGGGCGGCGTCACGGTCTCGTACTTCGAGTGGGTGCAGGATCTCGGGCGGCTGTTCTGGACGCGCGACGAGATCCGCGCGCGGCTTGCTGAGAAGCTCGCCGACGCGTTCGACCGCGTCTGGGCGCTGTCGGAGGAGAAAGGAATCTCGCTGCGTCAGGCCGCTCTCGTCGCCGGTATCAACGAAGTTGCGGCCGCGCTGAAGGCTCGGGGCATCTACCCATGAGCACGCATCAACAGGTTCGCGACGCGATGGTGCCCGAGCCGGCCGCGCTCGACGGCACCGACAGTGCGCAGGCGGCCGGGCAGCGGCTCTCCGATCCAGCTGTCCGTGCCGTTCTCGTGTGCACCGACGGCGCGTTGCTCGGCGTCGTCACGCGGAAGACTCTCGTCCGTGACGTGGTCGCGCAAGGGCGCGATCCGAGTGCCACGCCTTTGAGCGAGATCGTTGAGCCGCCTCTCTTCACGATCGACGCCTCGACCGATCTCGACGAGGCGTTTCGAATGCTCGAGGATCAGGATCTCGAGCGCGTGCCGGTCGTGGAGGACGGTCGACTCGTCGGGATCCTGTCGCGCACCGTCCT
>JBKPEC010000214.1:0-2974 GCA_046728195.1 Actinomycetota bacterium | reverse complement strand
CACCAGACGTGATGCTGGTCGAGGTCAGCTGCCTTCATCGTCGAAGCGCGACAGGGCGTCGGCGTGGACCAAGAGGGCCCTCCGGGATCGAGATCGCGGCGTCGCGCTTAGGGGACTCGGGGCCGGGGCTCTTTGGCGACCTGGGCGTGAGCCTTCGCAGGCCGCTGCCGCCGCGCGTTTAACAACGTAGACATCCGACGCGTCGGCGTGATAAACGCCATTGGGCCGGCTGAAGGCGATCCGGCGCCCGTCGGGTGACCACGATGGCTCGTCGCCTGCAACAGCACCAGCCTTCGCCGCCCCGCGCGACCTCAGCGAAGCGTTTCGACCGCCCTCGCGTCGGTAGCCAGAGTGCTCATCTTTTGGATTCTCTCGTCGGACTGAGAACGGTAAACGCCGCCCTACCTTACCGCCTTGCGGGCGCGGGAATGGCGGAATTGCGGAATGTCGGACGTCCGACAGGGAGAGAGCGGCAACGCTAGCCGAGAGACGGACGGCACCCAGCCTAGGAAGGGCCGGGTGCCGTCCTCTCAAGCCTCTGTCGAGGGCCCACCTGTCGGGACCAGTCCAAGCTAGTAGATCGTGGGCAGTTCGTTGACCCTGGTGAGAGCTTCCTCCAGCGTCGAGGTCTGGTAGATCTCGATCGTGTTCCACTGGCCGAGCCTTCCCTGGAAGGTGAACTCCCGCACCGCGTCCGCGTCGTCTGCCTCGACGGCGACAAAGACCATGTGGTTCGTCATCGGCACGTAGGTCGCCAGGACTTTGACCCCCAGCTTCTCACCGAGGGCGGGTATCTCTTTGGCACCCGCTTGCGCGAGTGTCCGAATCTTATCGTTGGCTGACGGGCAGAGGTCGGGCGGGTGCTGACCAACGACGAGGTACTGCATAGAGCCCTCCTTTTCGAGGAGGCCCGACCTTACTCGGCCGCCACTTTCACATCAAGCCGCTAGTAGTGGTCTGCTGGCCTTGAAGATTTGGAAGGCCAGCGGGAAGCGCGAGCGTTGTGCATCGATCCTGAACTGCTGCATGTGCTGATCGACTGCGACCTTGGCGGCTGACAGCCTCTCTTCGGGGACGCCCATGAAGACGAGTTGGGCCTCGTCGACGATGGAGTCTTCCGGCGCCTCGACTTCGAGTGCGTGTGGGGTGCGATCGACCTGCGTGAAGCCGGCCGCGTGCAAGACGGCGGTGGTTTGCTCGGGGTCTGCGAGTGCGAACGGCCCGGTCGAGCTCTTACCCGGCTCCGGTTCTGGTGGCGGCAGCAGAAACTGGGCGATTGCCGGGGCGAAGAACCAGGGGTTCTGCTCGCTCGACTGCCAGCAGGCAAAGGCGATCCGGCCAGCAGGCTTGAGATGGGCGCGGATGTTACTGAACGCCACGATCGGCTCGTCGAAGAACATGACCCCGAACTGGCTCATTGCGGCGTCGAACGGGCCTCCCTCGACCGTGTCGGTCTGCACGTCGGCGAGGCAGAACGTGACGTTTCCCGCGCCAGCCTCGCTGACCCGCTGGTCGGCGAGCCGGTTGAGCGGTGCCGACAGGTCCGCTCCTACGACTGCCCCCTTGCCGCCGACGGCCTCAGCGGCAGCCAGCGCTGCCTTGCCGCCACCGGATCCCACCTCGAGCACCCGCTCGCCTGCTCGAAGCGCCAACGCGGCAAGCAGATACTCGGTCACCTTGTCGGTCAGCCGCTCGCGTCTGGGCCACAAGGCCGCCCAACTCTCATCGTTCCAGCGTCGCCGCTCAAACTCGTTCGCACCCACGGCCCATCACCTCCATCCTCGACCAACAGCCCCCTAGGTTCGCAGACTCGCACGCCCGCGCCGCTTTTCGTCGGGCCTGTCGTGGTTCCCGCAGAATGCGACATACGACGAGCGGGCGGCTTTTTACGAACCGCCCGCCCGCGTGATTGCCTTCCGATCTCCTATCCGGTCACCGGGTGCGTGCCCCAGTCCGGCGACTGCGAGCCGCCGGTGTGGGTGACCTGCGTCAATCCCGTGCCGTCGGCGTTGACGACGTAGATCTCGCCATCGGTGTCGAGGTCGAGGCCGCCGGCGAACGCGATCTTTGTCCCGTCCGGCGACCAGGCGGGCTCCAGGCACCCTATGGCAGCGGGGTCGGCGTTCGGTCCGCCGCAGCCGGAGCTCGGTGGGACAGTGAGCGGACGCAGCCCCGAGCCGTCGCTGTGCATGACCCATAGCGAGCTGTGCACGTCCGGCGTCACGTGCCGCGAGAACGCGATCTCGTTCCCCTGCGGCGACCAGTTGAACGTGCAGCAGTTGGCAGAGACGGTTGGCGGCAGGATCCGCCTCAGACCCGTGCCGTTCGGGTGGACTACAAACACGCCTTCATAGCTGTCCGGGCCGAAGCGCTGGAAGACGATCCAGTTCCCGTTCGGTGACCAGCTGCCGGGCACGTCGTCGCCGCCAGGGTTCGAGGTGATCTGCGTGAACCCACCGCCATCCGACGAGCGGATCGTGTGGATGCCGTTCTGGCTCCCGTCGTCGCTGAACGTCTCGCAGAGCAGCACCGTCCCGTCGGGCGACGGGCTCCCGCACGGGTTGAAAAGCCCCGGAAACTGTCCGTCGATGTCGCGGAACGTTCCGTCGTCGGGGTTAATGATCCGCGAGCCGCCACCGGGCAAGTCGCAGCAAGCGGCGATGTGGGCGCCGTCCGGGAACCAACGTGGAACCTCGCCGACGTCGGTCGGCCCCTGGACGAGCCGCTCCCCATTGCCGTCCGGGTTGACGACGTACACCTGGGTGTCGCCGAGCGCCGGATTGACCCGCGCGAACGTGAGCATGCCGTTCGTTCCCGGTGGCTTCGCTGCAGCTGGGAGTGCTGCCATCGCCGCGAGCACGACGGCAAGCAGCGCAACAAAACCGACCCGTCCGCTAAAGAGAAATCTCATATCGCCTCCCTCTCCCTGGGACTCGTGGCCAAAGAAAACGGGCCTGCCGCCGCAGTCCACGGC
>JBKPEC010000213.1:0-16818 GCA_046728195.1 Actinomycetota bacterium | reverse complement strand
GAGGTGGTCGGGCGCTCCCCAGCCGGTCTCGTCGACGTCGTCGATCGCGATTTCCTGCAGGAACCGGGCTACCGCATCGAGCCGAAGCCGCCCCTGCGGGTCCATGTCCGTCAGCCGCACACGCCGGCTCTCGGCAAAGGTACGACCCTGCGACGGGATCGGAACCACACCCTCCATCACGCGTAAGTCTCGCCATCGCAACGCGGTCTCCGTCGGCGCCTCGAAGAGGATACCCGCGTGCGCCTGGCACTCAAGCTCGTCACGTCTCTGCGCGCACCGTGCTCAGCACCTGCTCAGCATCGAGAGCAACCATCGAGAGCGAGTAGCCGGCGCTCGAATCCGAGCTCTGACCGACCTCGCGCACGAGCTCTTGATCGATCGCCCGCTGCCCTAGCAGGCGTTCGCAGCGCTAGACCGCATGGTTACGCGCTTTCCACGATCTGTGGTGACGAAATGGTGAGCTGCGATCCGCGGAAGGTGGGTACCCCCGCAAGCTTCGGGACTCCGGGCGCGTGACCCTCACCGGGGACTCAGCCAGCGGCTGGACTCGTCGAATCTGCGAGACGCCGCTGGCGACCTCTTCGTGCTGCTTGCCTGGGAGGGGTTCCTCAAGAGTTTCGTTCTCGGCTGGGTCCTCCCGCCCGTCTGGGGAGTCATGAGACTCCGACGGCGCAAGGCCGAGAACCAAGAGGAGCGGCTCAGGTCCCGCCACCTGCAGATGAAGCTCACGGCCGAGGCATTCGTCGAGGCGCTACAAAGGTGACAGCCACCCGAAGCAGCTTCAGGAGTTCATCGACAAGCTCGACGAGCTAAACGACAACTTCGACGCGTAGCTCAGCTCGCGATTCGTCGGAGCTTGAGCAGAGCCCCCCGTCCCAGCCGTTTCACAGGATCGCGTACAAGAACGCACCGTGCTCGCCAAAGACGGAGGTTTCTGTGGCGAGGGGGATCCAGCGACAGCGGATCGCGCCGTCCGCGTGATCCCATTCCTCCCTTGTGGGAGTGTTGGGAACGGCATGGACGAAGTGATTCTCGTCCAGCAAGCCCGGCACGCGCCAGCTCGGTTGCTCCTCGACGCCAAGCTCGCGTACGACGCGAACCTTGAGCCCCGTCTCTTCCCGCAGCTCGCGCACGGCTGCCTCCTCAACCGTCTCACCAGGCTCGAGGCGGCCGCCGGGCACCACGTTCGCAAACTCGGGCTCGTCGCGGAGATCGAAGACGAGCAGCTCGTCCGCTCCCGTGCCGGGCTGCTCGCGCGTGACGTAGACGACAACTCTGAGCCGAGCGTTCAGTGCGCGGCGCTTGGTTGATGGAACACGGGAGCGCAGAATACGCCCATCTCGGAATAGGAGATGCGGGCCGCGCGACACCCTGAGTTGACCGTCGACTGCTGAGACTGCGGCGACATCGGCCGTCAGGGCGGCTTCGAGACTGGGGCGGTGGCGTCGCACTCTCGGCGGATTCCCTGCGTCGCCTTGATTAACGGGTCTTATTGCGCGTCAAGGCGCGAATCATTTCCGCTCGCTGCGGCCACCTGGCGATCAACTCGTCCGAGTTTGCACCCTCAAAGTCCGTGAGCACGAAGCCCGGCGCCATCGTGTTGCCAAAGACCCCATAGTCACCGCCGGGTCGCAACCGCGCCCCCATCCAAGTCCCGGCCGGAACGACGGTCTGCACGCGCTGCCCCGCCAGAACGTCGTGTCCGAGAACAACCAGTTCGTCGCTGCCGTCAGGGGCAAGCAGCAGCAGCTCAATTGGATCACCGAGGTAGAAATGCCAAAGCTCATCGGTGGGGAGCCGATGCATATCCGAGAAGACATCGGGATCATCTAAGAGGAGAGCGACGATCGCGGAGCACAGTGGTTTTCCGTCCGGGCCGATCTTGTCGTCAACGTACGACTGGCAGAAGAGAACGTTCTCGGTCGGCATGGTCGTCAAGTTCCAAAGTTCGACGAGCTGCTCAGGGCCTGGACGACCGATCACCGCACTCTACGTTAGTTCCATTCCCAGGATCACGCGTTGCCCGGGTGCTCCCGCAGGACCTCGAGCCTATGTGACTCTTGTACTGGTGGGAGCGCGCTTGCGCGCCGACTCGTACGTCCGCACCGCCTCAAGCCACCGTGATTGTTCTCGCAGCTCCGCCCAGCGATCGTCGACGTCCGGTTCGGCAAATGCATCCCGCACCCGTCGCCCCGCCAGCACGATCGCCTGCTCGTCGGCGGCGGCCAGCGCCAGCCGATAGACGCTGACCGGGTCAGGCACCGACGCGTAGCTCTCACGCCAGCGCCGGTACGTGCGCGTCGTGCGGTACACCCGCCAACGGCGGCCCAACGACGCCCGCGCGACCCGCACGATCGTCCCACCGACGGGATCCTCGCGGCGGCTCGCCGCGCTGGCTCTCGTTGGAACGGCGGCTGCCGGGCTCCCCGCGTCTCACGGTCGCGGTCGATCGGACGACAATCTCGACGTCGATTGGAAAGACGTTTGCGTTGCGGGCGACCATCGCGAATCGCAGCTCGGCTCCCGCGAACGATCTGATCGTGCACCTCAACGTCCTCAGTCCGGACGGCGACGTCTACGTCGACCCGGAGGACTGGTCGTCGAACCGGACTCGCTACCTCGCTCCGATTCCTGCCGGCCGCTCGGCCACCGTGAGCTGGAAGCTGCAGGCAGTGAACTCGGGCAGGATCGGTGTCTACGTCGCAGTGCTACCGCACGGCGGAGCGCCCGAGGCCGCCCATCACAGGTCCGAGCGTGCACGTCTCGATCACCCGGCGGCAGACTCTCAACTCGGGCGGAATCTTGCCCCTCGCGCTGAGCATCCCCGCCGTGCTCGCGCTCCTGGCGGGTGGCGTCCGGTTCGAGCGCCGACGGCAGGTGGCCGCGTGACCGACTCAGTCTCCTGACCTCGAGAGGCTGGGACGGGACCGAGCACTTATCCCGAACCGCCTGTCAACCGGGGTCACGGTCGTCGCGGCTCCCGGCCGCGATGATCACCTAGACCGCGATCGCCTTCTGTTGGAAGGGCGTCGGTGCCAGGGCGAGCTCGGTTCTTCATTGCTAGGGAGTAGGAAACTTGGGACGACGGGGGCGTGGACGGATTCGGGGGTAGAGGAGGTCGGTGGCGAAGGGGATCGACTCGTCGTACAGCAGTTCGTCGTCGGCTTGGGCGGTCTCGCGCTGACTACGCGCCGGGCATGTGAAACGCACCGGCAGCTCGCGCCCCGGCGTCGCAGGCGATCTGTAGGGCACGCTCCAACACATCCTCTTGTGCCAGCGCGACGAGCAGCGCGCCCGCAAATGCGTCGCCGGCGCCGAACGCCGAGCGACGCTCGACCGGTTCGGCCGCGGCGCGCTCCAGGCTGTCTCCCCGAACGGCAATCGCGCCGTGCTCGCCGAGCTTGACGACCGCGAGCTCGAAGCGTGACGAGAGGGCCCGTGCAGCGTCCTCGGGCTCAGCTCCGGTCACGGCGCGAGCCTCGTCGGCGGTCGCCAGGATGACGTTCACACCGGCCGCGAGCTCGAGGTCCGCGAGCTTCGGAGACGCCAGGTCGAGGGCGGCCCAGCGCCCGCGAAAGCGTTCGAGCGCGGCGCGAGCTGCGTCCTGGGACCCGGTCTGAAACAGCGCAAAGCCGGAGACCAGCAAGACGTCTGCGTCGAGGCGCGCGGGGATGTCCTCCGGCGAGAGCCTTGCGTTCGCGCCCCGGTGAGCGACGACGCTCGACCGAAGCGCGACAGCGGTGCCGGTCGGCAGCTCCCGGTCGCGGGCGAGCTGCGCGGCAATGTTTCGTTCTGCAAGCGCAGCGGAGACCAGCTCGGCGGCGGGATCGGAGCCGACGCGGCCGACGACGGTTGCGCGGCCACCTGCCTCCGCGGCCGCAATGGCGGCATTCACCGCCGTCCCTCCTGCACGAACGACCACGTCGGCGTGCACGCGCGTGCCGTCCGGCGGTAGCTCCCGGCAGAGGACGTCCACCATTACGTCCCCCACGGCGACGAAACGAATGTCTGAGTCAGGCGACAGGCCGGCGACCTGCGAGCGAGACGATTTCTTCGACGTCGGGCGCAGTCGAGAGCTTTGCCGAACGCCCGGGCCCAAGCGTCGCGACAAACCCGTCGATCAGTTCGCGTGCTTCCGCGTACGCTGCTGCGGCGGCGTCGTCGCCGCCGAGCTCGTACAGCACCTTGCCGAGCGTGGCGCGAGCTCGCCAGCGTGCCGGTGGGCCGACCAGCTCGTCTGCGAGCGCCACGGCGGAGCGGAGGGTTTGCAGTGCCTCGTCGTGTCGCCCCAGTTTCGCGAGCGCCTGACCGAAAACCTCCAAGGAACGCGTCTCGTACTTTCGCCGCCTTGTGCGGCGCGCGATCTGGATCGCGCGCTCGGCCCATTCGGCTGCTGACTCCGGCGTCTCCGCCTGCAACGCGATCTCTGCCCGACTCGAAGCGAGGCGTCCCGCGATCAGCCATGTGGTCCAGGCGGTGGCTTTGCCGGCAGCTTCCCACAGCCCAGGCCACGAGCTCTGCGCCTCTCCGATGTCACCGCTCAGAAGACTGGTCATGAGAAGGTCGGAGCCGGCGAACTGCCGCGGCATGCCGAACGTCATCGCCGCCGAGAGGGACAACGCCTCCTCGCTGCGTTTGCGCGCCTCGTCGAGATCGTGAAGCTCCCGATAGACCAGGGCCGAGTAGTTGAGCAAGACCTCCCGCCTCTGGCCGAGCTCGCGCGCGATCTCGAACAGGTCATCGAAGATCACGATCGCCTCTTCGTGGCGGCCAAGCCCGGCGAGGGCCAGCGCTTCCATTCCACCACCGCGCAGGAGCGATTCGGCGCTATGGAGGTCGCTCGCAACCGCCCGTGTCTCCTGGGAGAGCTGGACGGACCGCTCGTACTGGCCCGTCCAGTAGAGCGTGTCTGCGTGGAGGTGCAGGTGATGCCTCAGATCGAGTGCGCGCGTCCCCGGAATCCAGACCTCGAGTGCTCGGTCGCCGAGCGTCAGGGCTTGATCGAGATCGTCTTCCTCCTTCCCTCGCATGGCGAGCGCCTGGCTCTTCGCGGCCAGCGCTGCCGCGATCGCGGTGTCGTCGCTCACGTCATCCGCAAGCGCGAGTGCCTCCTCCGCGAGTTCGAGGGTCTTGGCGTCCTGTTCGGTCCAGAGAGTCGCGTGCGCGCGCGCGATCAGCGCGTCGAGGCGCTGCTGTCCGTGTAACTCGCACAGCAGCTCAGCGAGCTCCTGGTCGGCGCTCGGGTAGTCGCCAAGCTCGACGAGCGCGAGGCCGCGCTTCATCCGGATGTCACGTCGCAGCTCGTCATCCTCGGCCAGCTCGAGCGCCCGCGAGTAGAGATCGACGACGGCCCCCTTCGCCCAGCCTCGCCTTGCGGTCTCGGCCGCAGAGAGCAGGTACGGAATCGCACGCGCCGGCTCGCCCGCTTCGCGCCAGTGGTAGGCCAGGATGTTGGACAGCGTTTCCGGCGCACCGGCGATCGTGTCCTCGACGTGACGAGCGACTGCCGCATGCCGCTCGCGTCGCGCCGCGCGGGGAATGATCGAATAGGCGACCTCGCGGATCAGCATGTGCTTGAAGACGAACTGCTGATCCCCGAAGACCTGGCTCGACGGATCTCGGCGAATGAAGTCGCGTGCCTCGAGCGCGGCGAGCGTCTCGTCGACCTCTTCGTGGTCACCCACGGCCTGGAGAAGGCCGCGCCAGAAGACCTTGCCGATCACGGCAGCTGCCAGTAACGCGTGTCGCGCGTCGGCAGGCAACGCGTCGATCCGCGCTGCAATCGCCTCTCGGACCGTCACCGGGAGCTCGTCGCCGCCCCCGAACTCTGCGATCGACGCAGCGAGCTCCTCGAGGAAGAGTGGATTGCCTCCCGCCACTTCGACCAACCGCTCGAGTTCGACCTCGCCGGCGGACTCCACGATCTCCTGCGCGAGCGCGGCGGCAGCCTCGGGAGTCAGTGGGTCGAGCTGGATCATTGTCTGACTCGTGAGCCCGGCACCCCAAGTCGGCTGCAGGTCTAGGAGCTCCGGGCGAGCGGCGGCGACGAGCATCACCGGCGTGTCGCGGACGTGCTTCGCCAGGTACTCGAGCAACGCCAGCTCGCTGCTTTGCGCCCAGTGCACGTCCTCGAAGACGAAGACGGTCGGCTGCACGACGCCGGCTGCTTCGATGAAGCGCCGCGCGGCGAAGTAGAGGAGCAGCACCTGCGCGACGGCGTCGTCGGGAGCAAGCCCGAGCAACAGCGAGAGATAGCGATGCGTCTCGGCGACCTCTTCTTTCGGCAGAAGCTGCCCCAGGGCCGTCTGCAGCTTCTCCCGAGCCACGTCGGGCGGATCCGATTCGAGAATCCCGCTCGCCTCGTGCACCAGACGGGAAAAGGCCTGGTACCCGGCCTGGTCCTCGTAGGGCAGACAGCGCCCACGCAGGACTCGTCCGTTGTCCTCTGCGACCAGGCTCGCGAGCTCCCAGCAAAGCCGTGACTTGCCGATGCCGGGCGGGCCTACGAGCGTGATCAGGTGAGGGCGCTGCTCCTGAACCGCCCGTTTCCAGAAGGAGCGGATGAGCTCGAGCTCCCGCGCGCGTCCGACGAGCGTTCGAGCAGCCGCCCGCCCTGCGGGCGCGGATGCCTCGACGGCAAGCCAGGCTTCGACAGCCTGTGCCTTGCCCTTGGCGTCGACGGCCGGGAGTGGTGAATAGCGAATGGCGTGACGTGTCGCGCGATAGGCCTCGGCGCCCACGATGAGTTTGCCGGGAGAAGCGGCCGACTGCAGGCGAGCCGCCGTGTTGACGACATCGCCGGTGGCCAGCGCGCCCCCGTCGCGTCCCGCATCGAGAGCGACGAGCGCATCGCCGGTGTTCACCGCCGCGCGCGCGGTGAGGTCGAGGCCGTGCTCGCGGTTCAGCTCATCGATCCCCTCGAGGACGCGGAGACCTGCGCGAACCGCCCGCTCGGCATCATCACCATGTGCGACAGGCGCACCGAACACCGCCATGACCGCGTCGCCGATGAACTTCTCGAGGACGCCGCCATGCTGTTCGATGCGCTGCTTTGCGGTCGAGTGATAGAGCTGCAGCGCATCGCGCACGTCTTCCGGATCCGCCCGGTCCGATCTCGCGGTGAAACCGACGAGGTCGACGAAGAGGATGGACACGAGCTTGCGTTCCTCGCGGGGCGAGGCCGGTGCTTCGAGGCGCGCGCCGCAGCTGTTGCAGAAGCGCGCCTGCGGCGGATTCACCGCTCCGCAGCTCGCACAGACAAGCGACCCCTCTTGCATGACCTCCGGGCTGGTCATTGCCAAAGTGTGGCGGCTGGTGGGTCGCGTGCCAAGTGTCAGCCGGTGGAGGCCGGCGCCCACCTGATCCGGGTCAGCTGGAGCGCTACGCGCTTGTCCACGCCTGCGACGTCGACAAGCCTCGGAACGTCGACGGTGACGAGATGCCAGTCCTTCTTCCTGGCGACCAGCGTCGGCCGGCCGTCGACGGTGATGCGTCGCGGCAACGGCGACGGCGCGAACTCGAGCCTCAGGCGGCCGGCCCCGTAGATCCAGAAAGGTGCGTGCGTCTCGCTCATGTAGCGGCCCGAGCCCGTCTCCCCGAACCAGCCCTGACAGAAGATCGGCCTCGTGTGGGCCGGCTCGACGCGCTTTGGCTGGAACCCGATTCTGTTGCGCTGGAAGATCCAGACAGGTCCGGCAGTCCGCTGCACCGACCAGCCGTGGGTGAGCAGGCCGCGCGCCGCGAACCAGCCCGAGCTCGGGACGGCGGAATTGCGGATGTAGAGCCCCCGGTGCAACGCGATCGATCGAACGCCGAGCCGTTCGAGCTCGGCTCCTGCACCGCCACTCCAGTCGCCGCAGTTCAGACGCTGCAGGCGCTCCGCGATCGCCTTGGCCTGCTTCGGCGCGGTGGTCGAATACCCTCCGGGACGCTCACGTTGCGCGGCGGTGTCGTACCAGAGATAGACGCTCCCGTAGTGCACCCCGGGATCGAAGATCGGCAGCTCCAGCATTCGTCCGGCAGCGAGCGGCACGGCGCCGTCCGGGTCGCCCGGCGCCGACTTCCCGTAAACGCTCACGTGCAGGTCGAAGAACAGCAAGGCGATCGCGAGCGCGGCGACGACCGTTCGGCGCGCCTGGGCAACTGCGAACGCGAAAAGCGCGGCGAGACACAGGCTCGCGATCGGCAGCAAGCGCTCCGGCACGCGGGGGAACCGGAACGGAGGCAAGGCGTGCCAGATCGCCGAGTAGAGGGGAGTGCGCGTGCCCAACGCCAGCAGGATCGGAACGGCGGCGCCGAGCCCCAGCAGCGCGGCGAGTGCGAACCGGCGCGCCCGCAGGAGCAGGACGAGCCCGGCGAGCGCGACGAGCGGCGTAGCCCACCCGAGGAAGACGAACTGCTCGCTGCGCGCATGGTCGACGTCGCGCGAGAGGAAATCTCCCACCCGGGCCGAGTAGAACGAGATCTCGTCGAGCGACCGACCGCCGGACTGCGTCGAGGGCTTGATCACCGTCTCGCGGACGAGAATCCCGGCGGCAACCGCAGCCACTGCAACAGCGGCGGCTCCCGCGAGCAGCAGACGGTCACGCGTTCGGCAGAGCGCGTAGGCGACGAAGAACGGGATGGCGCCGAGCGCGAGATGTACCTGGCCGGACAGCGGGATCGACGCGATCGCGGCACCGGCGGCCAGCAGCCACCAGGCGCTGCCGCGTCGCGCACGTTCGAACGTCCACAACGTCACCGGGATCAGGATCGAGATCGGCCCGAGGAGATGACCGACGCTCTGCGCGACGCGATACGGGGCGATCGCGAACGCCAGTCCGCCCGCCAGTGCCGGACCGCGTGGCAGTCCAAGCTCGCGCAGCCAGGCGCAGGCTGCCAGTCCTGCAAGCCCGTAGAGGAGGATCTGCATGACGTTCCAGCCGACGACGAGACCGAACGCCGCTCCGAGCGGCCAGAAGAGAAGGCCGAAGGGCCAGCCGGCGTAATTCGGCTGGGGCTTTGCCTCGGGCCGGAAGGTGTAGGGATCGCGCCAGGGCGCACGGCCGTGCTCGAGCTGGTGGCCGACCAGCCAGTAGTGGTACAGCGTCTGCAGATGGTCGCCTGGTGAGGCCTCGCCGTGCGCGGGCGCGCCTCCGGAGAGGAAGTGCGAGCGGGCGTGCAGGATCGCCGGCCAGGTTGCGGCGATGCCGGCCGCGAGGTAGAGCGCCGCGGCGAGCGCTACATAGCCTGCGCGGCGCGAAGTAGCTCGTCGAAGTCCGGCACCTCGGCCGTTTCGTAGCGCCATGCGCCGCGGACCGTACCGTCCTCGTCGACGAGGAAGGCGCTCCTTTCGGCGACGTGCTCGTGCCCACGGAACTCTCCGTCGACTCCGAACCCGCGGATCGCTTCCGCGTTCCAGTCGGACAGGAGCGTCACGCTGAGGTCGAGCGCCTGGGCCCACGCGATGTGCGTCCAGGAGGAATCACGTGAGATCCCGTAGGGACGAACGCCCGCCTGCTCGAACGCCGCGCTCCTGTCACGCAGGAGCTCCATCTCGTGCGTTCAGGTGGAGGACCAGTCGAACAAGTAGAAGAGGAAAAGTGCGCGTCCGTCGCGCAGCAGCTCTCCGATGCTGCGTCGCTGCTGCGGCGCGCTCCACACGGACACGTCTGGAACTCGATCGCCCAACTGCAGCATCGCTCGACCCTACTTCGCCAACTGAGGCTCGACAGCAGTCTCCGTCGCGTCGTTCGCTGCGCTTACTCCCTCAGGGGTCACGTTGCGGAGGTCGGCATGACAGCGATCTCCGTCGCGTCGGCGATCTCGCTGACCACTTCGACGATGTCGTGGTTCGCGTTGAACACGCGCAGCTGCCGGTCGGCGCCGTTTCCGTTGGCGAGGATCTCCTGGATCACCTCGAGCTCCCGCTCCGAGCCCAACTCGCGGGCGTGAGGCTCGATCTCCCTGAGCGTCCTACGGATGATCTGCGTGACCGGGACGCGGTTCCGCCGTCCCGTAGCGAGATCCATCAGCGGTGCTTCGAGCCCGTAACGTCCGGCGAGCCACTTGTTCTCGCTGGTCAAGATCCGGTGGTACGACTGGATCTCCTCGCCGCGATCGAACCGCTCCGAATAGAGCTTCACGAGCGCCTGGCAGTACGCCACGAGCGCGACCACGTGCTCCATCCGCGTGACGGCGTCGCAGATGCGGACCTCGATCGTCCCCAGCCGCGGATGTAGCCGGATGTCCCACCAGATGTGCGTGTAGTCGGCGATGCACCCCGTCTTCTCGAGATGGCCCACGACCTCTGCGTACTCGTCGTAGCTCGCGAACCGCGGCGGGAGGCCCGAGCGGGGAAAGGCGGCGAAGATCATTTGGCGGGTCGAGCGCAAGCCGGTCGGCTCGCCTCGCCAGAACGGTGAGCTGGCGGACAGCGCCAGCAGCGGCCCGAGCTGCGGTAGGAGCCCGTTGACGACCTGGATCGCCTTCTCGGGGTCGTCCACAGCGACGTGCATGTGCAGCCCGAAGATCAGCTCGCGCCGTGCGACGTACTGCATCTGGTCGACGAGCGCGCGGTACCGGTCGCGAGCGGTGATGCGTTGCCGCTCGAAGAGACTGAAGGGATGGGTCCCCGCCGACCCCACGCGCAGGCCCTGGTCGTGGGCGATCCCGGCGACATACCCGCGGATGCGCCGCAGCTGATCGGCCACCTCGGCAGGGGTCCGGCAGACCGGAGTCGCGATCTCGAGCACCGACTGCATCAGCTCCGCGTTGATGACCGTCTCGAGCTCGTGGCCCGCCACGGCAGCCAGCACCGTGTCGATGTGCTGCACGAGGTCGAACGTCTCGGCATCGAGCAGCATGTACTCCTCCTCAACGCCCAGCGTGTAGGCGTCGCTCTTTCCGAAGGCGTGGTCGTACACGCTTCCGCCCGGGGCGAAGCGGGCTCCTTTGCCCGTGATCGACGGGGGAATGATCTGCCGGCCGTCGTGCTCCATACCCCAGTCTTACTACTCCGGCAGCAGGGCGTCTGCCTCGATCTCGACCAGGAAGCTCGGGTCGACGAAGCCGCTGATCAGGACCATCGTGCTTGCGGGCCTCACGTCGCCGAACATCTCGGCGTGGGCACGCCCGACCTTCTGCCAATCCTCCGCGTTGCTGAGGTACATCCGAGTCCTGACGACGTCCCGGGGTGAAGCTCCGTGCTCGGCGAGGGCCGCCGAGATGATCTCGAAGCAGCGGAGGGCCTGGACGTATGCGTCGGCGGGAGGCTCGCCTCCGTCCGGCATCACCGCGCAGGTGCCCGAGACGAAGACGTGACGTCCGTCCCGAACGGCGCGGCAGTACCCGATGGTCGGCTCGTACGGCGAGCCGGAGAAGACGAGCCGGCGATTCACGCAACTAGTATCGCGCGGCTGTGGATGCACTCCGGCAGGTAGACGCGTGGGAGGCGATGACCTCCGCAGTTGGTGTCGTGCGTGCCGGAGAGGTCGTCGCGACGCGCGGCCCGCGTGACCAGTTCCTGCGCTGGGCTTCGGTGACGAAGCTCGTCACAGCCTTGGCCGCGCTCGTCGCGGCGGAGGAGGGCGTGATCGATCTGGATGAGCCGGCCGGGCCGGAGGGGTCGACCGTGCGGCATCTGCTCGCGCATGCGTCGGGATTGCCGTTCGAGCCCGGAGGTCCCGTCGGGCGGCCCGGGCAACGGCGCGTCTATTCGAACGTCGGGTTCGAGACGCTTGCGGATCATCTGGCGGCTCGGGCGGAGATGCCGTTCCGCGATTACCTGCAGGCGGGCGTGCTCGATCCGCTCGGCCTGCAGGCCGAGCTACGGGGCTCGCCGGCCGCGGACCTGCACGGCTCGCTCGACGATCTACTGCTCCTCGCGCGCGAGCTGCAGCGCCCGACCCTGGTCGCGCCCGAGACGCTGGCCGAGGCCGCGACGGTGCAGTTCCCCGGCCTCGCCGGCGTGCTGCCCGACTTCGGACGGATGGACCCGAACGACTGGGGGCTCGGCTTCGAGCTGCGGAACGACAAGGTCCCGCACTGGACCGGCTCGCACAACTCGCCGCGAACCTTCGGCCACTTCGGAGGGAGCGGCACCTTCCTGTGGACCGACCCCGTCGCCGGAGTCGCGCTCGGAGTGCTCACGGATCGGGACTTCGGCGACTGGGCGAAGGACGCGTGGCCGCGCCTGTCAGACGCCGTGCTCGCTGAGGAACGCTAGGACGATCCGGTCGAACTCGTCGGGCCGCTCGAGGCTCGGCAGGTGCGCGGCGTCGGCGATCGTCGCACGCTCGGCACCCGGGATCTCCTGGGCGAGGCGGTCGGCGATCGTGTGGATGTCCTCCAGGTCCTCGTCTCCCGTGACGACGAGCGTCGGCACGTGCAGGTCTCCCAGCCGCGCGGAGGCCGGCGGCTCGAGCCGGTCGGCTTGAAGGTCGTCGTGACCCTTCGACAGGCGGAAGGCCTGGCGCTGCATCTCCGCCACGAGCTCGCGCACGCCCGGATCCACACCCTGGAGGTTGCGACGCGGCCCGGCGACCCACAGGAGTAGGTTGGCCGTCACCGCAGCTTCGAGATCGCCGCGCCCGAGCGCCGCCTCCTCCTCCGCCGCGAACTGCTCGACTTGCTCCGACCAGTCGTGATCGTCGATGCCGGCACCGACGAGCACGAGCGCCGACACCCGCTCGGGAGAATCGAGCGCAAGCTCGAGCGCTGCGCGTCCGCCGAGCGAGGTGCCGACGAGTGCCGCGCGCTCGACATCTGCAGCGTCGAGTGCCTCTCGGATCGCGCCGCGGTACGAGACGACGTTGCTCTCGAACGGCGATTCGCCGAAGCCGGGGAGATCGACGCGGACGACCTGATGCGATTCCGGGAAGGTCCGGAGCTGCGGTTCCCACATGCGCGAGTCGGCGATTCCCGCGTGCACGAGCGCGACCGCCGGTCCTTCACCGTGCACGTCGAACCAGACGCTCATTGGGCCACCTCTGCCCGATGAGCGGGGGAGGGGGCGGACTGGCCGGGGGAACCGGGAGGTTCCCCCGGATGTACACCAAAGAAGGGGGCTCGTGGGAGAAACATGGTTTCCCCCACGGGAGCGAGCTGAAGGCGCGAGACGCTCATTGGGCGACCTCTGCCCGATGAGCGGGGGAGGGGCGTGGTGGCCGGGGGAACCGGGAGGTTCCACCGGCTGTACAGCAAAAAAGGGGAGCGAGCTGAAGGCGGCGACCGTCATTCGTCGTCGGCAAACAGCGGGCGAACGAATTCGTCGAATGTCTCGCGGTCGCAGCTGGCGACGGTCACCGGTGTGAGCGCGCGTACCGAGGCGGTGCGCGGCATCTGCATCGCCAGTGCGACTTCACCGAAGTACTCGCCCGGCCGCAGAACGCTCTGCGCGCCACGGCTCCGCTGGCTGACCGCGAGCATGCCGCTGAGGACGACGTAGAAGCGCTCGCCCGACGCGCCCTCCTCAACGACACTGGCGCCGGCCGGAATGTCCTCGCGCGTCATGCGCTGTGCAAGCCGTGCCAGCGTCTCGCCGGGAAGCGTGGCGAGCAGTCCGATGCGTGACAGCTCGTGCTGCGTCGCGCCGGCTGCGCGCGGGCTCACGCCTCCGGTTCCTCCGCTTGCTGTTGCTCTTCCTCGGTCGGGGCGGGCTGATCGTGCATGGTCCCTCCTCATGGGCGCACTCGACGATTGGCGCTTCTGTCCGGTCTGCGGCGAGGCTATCGAGAAGGTCGACGACCGCGCCGAGTGCCGAGCCTGCGGAAACGTTGCCTACGCGAACGCCGTTCCCGGCGCAGAGGCGGTCTGTTTCGACGAGCACGGCCGCATCCTCCTCGGGCGTCGGGCCTTCGATCCAGGACGGGGACTCTGGGACTTGCCGGGTGGTTTCCTGCACGAGGACGAGCATCCGCTCGACGCACTTCGCCGGGAAGTCGGGGAGGAGACCGCGCTCGAGATCGAACCGCTCGAGTTCCTCGGGTTCTGGCTCGAGCCCTACGACGGCCGCATCGTGCTCTGTCTCGCGTGGACCGCGCGTGCGCGTGGCGTGGCCCGTCCCGGCGATGACCTCGTCGAGTTGCGCTGGTTCCCGCCCGACGAGCTCCCGCCTTCGTCTGAGCTCGCCTTCTCGCACTATCCCGCAGTGCTCTCAGCGGCCCTCGGGCACGAGCACTCGTAGTGCCTTCGGCTCGATCCGGAACCGGATCGGGGTCCGCAGCGTTTCGGGCTCGCCGTCGATCGCAGCGTCGAGCTCGCCGGTTTCCGCGTCGACGATGAACTGCTCTCCGGTTCGTTCGGCCGGGTCGGCACCGCGGCTGTAGAGATGAAGGCGCCCCTCGTCGAGGCGCTCACGCGCGCCGATCGACGGGAGATCGATCGCATAGGCGTTGTTGGCGACGAGCAGGAGCCTCGTCTCGACGGGCTCGTCGTCCACGGTCAATCCCAACCGATTGCGATGTGTCAGCAGCATGGTCCACGCTCGTGTGCGTCCGAAGAGCTCGCGCCGGCGATGGTGATGTTCGCGCCGGTGAACAAGTCGCGCGTACATCCCGAGCGATACGTTGTTGAGGAACAGGCGATCACCGGCTCGCCCGACGTCGATCCGGCGCTCGTAGCCGTGAAACGCGTCGAGCGCTGCGATCGGGTTGGCGCGATCGAGCCCGAGGTCGCGCGCGAAGTGATTCCGGGTCCCGAACGGCACGACCACGAAAGGAACGCCCCTCTCGATCGCAACCTCGGCGACGGTCGCGAGCGATCCGTCGCCGCCGGCAACCCCGAGCGCCGGTGCCGACGAGTGACGGGCGACCTCGGCGGGGCTCTCTCCCGGGCGGAGCACGTGGGCGTCGACGCCGCGGGCACGAGCCTCCGCAGCCAGCTCGCTGACGTCTGGTCCGCCGCTGCCCGATTGCGGATTGATGATCAGAAGGCCGGTCAACGATTGGCCGAGCGTCTGGGACCAGCCGGCCCTCGAATGAGCCGTTCGGCCCATGGCGCCGTCCGGCCGGCGTGCCGATATTTAGGCGTATGAGTGAACGCGGCCTTCACCAGATCGAGGACGATCTCAGCGACACCTGGCTCGAGGACTGGGCCGGCGCGGGAGTCGCGGAGATCGAGGCTCTGCTGGCCAAGCATGCAGCCTTCCTGAGCTTCCTCGAAGCGCAAGAGTCGTAACCGCATCGCTCCCGGAAATCGCCTAGATTTCCGGCGCGATGAAGCTCAGCTACCTGTGGCGCGGGGTTCCGGGTCATCCGATCCATCCGCCGCTCACGGACGCGACGATCGGGACGTACACCTTCGCGACTGCGGCCGGGTTCGCCGAAGTCACAGGCATCACGCAGCATGCGGGTGCGTACGGCTGGTGGATCGCCCTGATCTTCGGGTTGATCGTCACCATCCCGACGGCGCTGACCGGGTTCCTCGACTGGCTCACGATCGAGTGGGGCTCGGAGCTCTGGAAGACCGCCTCGACCCACCTGCTCGTGATGGTGACCGCGACCGTCTTCTTCGCCCTCGCCGCGATCTTCGGACATGCCTCTTACACGCACGGCAACACGAGCGGCGGGGCCTACGCGTTGACGGTGATCGGCTTCGCCTTCTTGATGCTGGGCGGCTGGCTTGGAGGCGCAATCGTCTTCGTGCACGGGATGCGCGTCCTGAGCCTCGTGAACGAGCCTGCGGAACGGGCGGTCTCGCCCGTCCCACACGCGGAGAAGGAACAGGCCGAGGGCGGCTAGCCCTCGGTGTCCGCCAGGCCGAGAGCGCGCTCCAAAGCGGGCTTCGGCTGCGCGCCGATAGCAGCGGCCGCCGGCTGCCCGTCCTTGAAGAGGATCATCGTGGGGATCGACTGGACGCCGAACCGCTGGGCGAGCTCGGGCTGCTCGTCGATGTTCACCTTGACGAGCCTCAGATCCCCGTTCCGTTCGTCGACGATCCGCTCGAGCACCGGCGAAACGGCGTGGCACGGGCCACACCATTCGGCCCAGAAGTCGACGATCACGGGCTTGTCGCTATTCAGGACTTCCTCCTCGAAGCTCTGTTGAGTCACTGCAGTTGCCATTGATTCCTTTCTAACGTATTCGCCGGTCGTACCCTCCAGGCGCCGGTCGTACCCTCCCAGGAACGGTTCGGAACTAAAAAGTAGTCCCGGCGGCGCCATTCGGGAGCTTTCCCCAGCCACCCTAAGATGACGCCATATGTTTCAACCACTTCCACAGTACCCAGACAATCCAGCCCTAGAGGAGGAAATCCTCGCCTGGTGGGAGGACGAGGACATCTTCGAGCAGCTCCGGGCGCAGAACCGAGGCGGCCCGAGGTTCAGCTTCTTCGACGGGCCGGTGACCGCCAACAAGAAGCTCGGAGTCCAGACCGCCTGGAGCCGGACGATGAAGGACGTCTTCCAGCGCTACCAGGCACTCCGAGGCTTCGACCAGCGCTACCAGAACGGGTTCGACTGCCAGGGCCTCTGGGTCGAGGTCGGCGTCGAGCGCGAGCTCGGGCTGAACTCGAAGCCGGAGATCGAGCAGTACGGGCTCGACAAGTTCGCCCGCAAGTGCCGCGAGACCGTTGCGTACTTCGCCGGGGAGCTCACGCAGGGCTCGCGGCGCCTCGGCCAGTGGATGGACTGGGGCAACGACTACTTCACGTTCAGCGACACGAACATCGAGTACATCTGGAAATTCTTGAAGCACGTCCAGGAACGGGGCTGGCTGTATCTCGGGCACCGGTCAACGGAGTGGTGCCCCCGCTGCGGCACCTCCATCTCGCAGCACGAGCTCTCTCAGGCGGACGTCTACCGCGAGAAGCTCGATCCGTCGCTGTACGTGCGCTTTCCAC
>JBKPEC010000212.1:0-2628 GCA_046728195.1 Actinomycetota bacterium | reverse complement strand
CGCACGGGCGAAAACGCCGCCACCCACGCGCCCGCAGGCACCCGCTGCGCGGAGCGCGCGAGGCCGATGAGAGCGTTCGCTGGTAGCCGGCGGCAAGAGCCGCCCGAAACGCTCATGTTCTCGACCAACTCCGCGACCGGAGTGCGAGCCTTGCAGAAGATGGCGAGCACCTTCTCGGCTGCACCGAAGCCGCGATCATGGCTCGAGCCGCCTCGCCTCGCCGATGGGGGATGCTCTGGCGTAAGCTGGCCATCCCGGTACACAGGCGGCGGACTAACCAGCACGTAGTCGATCTTGCCCTCGTGAGGGGTTAGACCATGAATCCCTATTCGTGCGCGCGAGCCAGCCGTTCGATTCCGGTGCCATCGATCCGTTGGGCCTAGCTCGCAGCGTCGAGTGCGCGGTGCAGACGCTCGCCGAGCAGCGCCAGCCTCTCGAGGGGTTCGTTGCTGAACACGAAGCGGACGTGGCGGTCGGCGATCTCACCGCCCCAGCCGCGCATCGGCGTCGCCGCGACCTTCTGCTCGAGCAAACGGTCGGAAACCTCGACGCAATCGAGCCCGAGCGCGGCGACGTCGAGGAGAAGCGACCAGGTTCCGGCCGGTCGGACGGCGGGGAGGCCGTCGAGCTGGCGCAGCGTCTCGTCGCGCCGCCGCTGGCACTCGGCGTTCGCTGCGTGCAGGTGGTCGTCGGGCAAGCCGAGCGCAACCCGAGTCCCGATCTGGGCGAACCCGCTCGGCACGAGGCCGTTGTAGATCTGGACGCGCGAAACGTCGTCGACGAGCTCGTTTGGCGCGACGACCCAGCCCACGCGCCAGGCGATCATCCGCTGCTCGAGCGACGGGGCGCTCACGGTCACGGTCCGATCGCGCATGCCCGCAAGCGCGGCCGGGTGCCGGATTGGTCGGCCGTCGAAGAGGATGCCCTCGAACCAGGCCAAGTAGAGCAGCCAGAGGTCGCGATCGCGGCAGATCGAGGCGATGGCATGCCACTCCTCCTCGTTGGCCACCCAGCCGGAGGGCAGTGAGGGGCTGCTGATGAAGAGGACGCGCGTGCGCTTGGTCACGGCAGCTGGTAGAGCGTCGAGGTCGAGTCGCCACTCGCCGTCGGCGACCTGGAGCGGGACGAGCTGCGGCACCGCGCCCGCGAGTCGCACTCGGTTCAGCATCCCCGCGTAGGTCGGGTCGGTGAGGACGACCTCGTCCCCGGGATCGGTCAGGCAGAAGAGCGCGTCGAGCATCGCGTCGCCCTCGCCGCTTGTGATCACGATCTCCCGGCGCCCGTCGTAGCGGGGGCCGCCGCGGCGCTCGATGTATGCCGCCACTGCCTCCTTGAGGTCGTCGCGGCCGGTGAAGGGCAGCCAGCTGTTTGCCTCGTCCTCCCCGATCGCCGCCCGGGTCGCCTCGATCGCCTCGGCGGGGGGCGGGATGTCGGTGTCCAGGTTCTCCAGGCGCAGGACGTCGGGGTCGTCGCCGGCCGCGGCGGCGACGCGGTCGATGTTGAACCCGGGGATGTGCTCGAGACGTGCGGCGCCCAATCGGCTCCTCCTCTCGCTCAAGTTGAGCCTAATTCGCGGGAAGGCGGAGCGCGTCGAGTCGCATGTCGCTCTCTGTTGGAAGTGCGATACGGATAGCGCGGGAGCAGTGCCAAGGTACCGCCAGATCCTGACTCGCGTTGACAGCGACCGCGTCCCCGTGAGATCGTTGCGAGGTCGGAGCCCGAGGACCGAAAGGTCAACGGGCTTCGGCATTTTCAGCCGCAATCGCTGCCCCACCGGCGAGTGCATACCCAGCTTGGGGGCCGACCGCGCGACGCCGCAGCTGGTCGTCGCACTTCGGCTCGTCTGCGACAACCAGACCACGAGATTCGCGACCAGCTCAATCCGTCGGCTCGCGGCGGCCCATCGAGGGTGCCGCACGCTAAGGTCGCGGCCTGATCGTCTCCCTCCACGTCGCGACGGGAGCGGCCGGCGGCGCGCTCCTCCGTTCGAGGCTCGGATCGCTGCCGCTCGGGCTGCTGCTTCATCTCGCGGGCGATTGGATACCGCACGAGGACATCCCCGACCGCGCCTTCGAGATCGGTTCAGGCGTAGCTGCCGTCCTGCTCCTCGGCGCTGCGCGCGGACCGCTCGATCCCACCGTCACGGGCGCGATCGCGGCTTCGTGTCCGGACCTCGAACACGTCTTACGCTTCCCGCGGCCAGGCGGTCGCAAGCTCTTCCCCAGCCACCGGTTGCGCGGCTGGCACCGGAGCGGCGGCCTATCCGCGCCGGTCCAGCTCCTCCTCGCCGGCTTCCTCATCGGCGTCCTTCTTCGCCACCGCTAAAACAAGCTCCGCATCGTCCCGCCCGGTGCTCGGCTATTGATCGGCTCTGGAGATTCGAGGCCAGTAGCTGTTGTGGATTAACAGGAGACTCGAGTAGCCCATTCCGACTGGTCCGTTTTCAGGAATGAGCTGTTTGCCTGCCCGGCTTGCTGCGCGTCGCACTTCCCGCATTGCGCGACACGCCGGGCGCGCGCAGAGTGTCAATCTAGTGGCTACATCGCTGCGGCCAGCTTCCCCCTCTCCTGTGGCCTTTTGCGGACGACGCCAAAACCACCGCAGTCGTTCTGTCGTCCGTAGTCGGGC
>JBKPEC010000211.1:0-6868 GCA_046728195.1 Actinomycetota bacterium | reverse complement strand
TACGCGGCTGGAAACGACGAGCGGGGCCGAAGCCCCGCCCGTCGATCCGGTATCTGCCGCCGTACTAAGAGACGGCCGTCGGGATCTTGATCTTCCCGGCGATGATCTGCTTCTGGAGGACAGCCACCTTGGCGAGGATCTGCGCCCGCAGCTTGCCCTTCAGCTTCGGGCTGATCTTCCCGAGGGCGACGCCCTTGTTCTTGAGGTTGAAGACTGCGTTCGAGCCGCCCTTGTACTTCCCGGCCTTCGCAGTCTTGATCGCGAGGTACACGCCGTTGTCGACTCGCTTCACGGCGCTGGTCAGGATGTATGTCCCCAGGAACGACTGGTCGCGGTCGACACCGACCCCCCAAATGCCGTGGTCCTTCGCCGCGCTCAACGCGCCGAGCCCGCAGAGGCCGGCAACGGCGAAGATCACGTGGGCTCCGGCCGCGATCTGGTTCTCGGCCACGTTCTTGCAGAGATCCCCCTTGACGAAGTCCTGCGAGTAGCCCTTCAAGACGGTCGTGCCCTTGACGCACTTCTTGGCCCCGGCCTCGTAACCGGCCAGGAAGATGTCGACCGGCGGGATCTTGATGCCGCCGACGACGCCTATGACCTGCTTGCCCCCGGCTGCCTTCGTCACCATCGCCGCCATGCACCCGATCAGGTAGCTGTTCTGCTGCGTCGCGTACGTCAGGCCTTCGATGTTCTTGACGTCGGCGCCCTTGAAGTCCCCGGACGAGGAAGACACGAAGTCGTCTGTGATCGCGAAGTGCGTGTTAGGGAACTGCGCCGCCACTGTCTTGAGCGCGTCGGCCATCAGGAATCCCGCTGCGATCACCAGGTTGGAGTTCTGGCGGATCGCGCTCGTGAGATTCGGAATGTAGTCGCTCGAGTTGTTGGACTGGATCGCGAGCGTCTGGATCTTGAGCTTCTTCTTCGCCAGGTTCAGTCCCGCCAGCTGAGACTGGTTGAAGCTCTTGTCATTGAAATGTCCGACGTCGCTGATCAGCGCCGCCTTGAAAGTCGCATCCGTCCGGGCGCTACCGCCGGCCGGAAGCAGAGCCGCGAGCACTGCCGCGACCATGAGCACGGCAAGCACGCCTGCCGTGATTCGTTTCTTGCTCAAGAAAACCCTCCTCCTGCGTTGTCAACAGCCCCGCCTTGGGCGCCGTAACCCTAACTCCCGGGGACCCCTTCCGAGGGATGAGACGCTTCGCAACGGCTCCCGGTTAGGGCGTACAAACCATACGCGGTACGGTCTTTACATGGAGCTAACGGAGTCGCTCACGTTCGATCCCGGTGCCCCGGCGTTCCTGCGCGATCCCTATCCGGAGCTCAACAGGGTGCGCGAGCGCGCGCGGGCCTTCCACGACGCGGGACGGGGGCGCTGGTTCGTCACCCGCCACGAGGACGTGCGGAGCTGTCTGCGCGACAAACGGCTCGGCCGCAACTTCCGGCACGTGCTGTCGCCCGACCACATCGGCGTTCCTCCTCTGGATCCGCAGTGGCAGGCGTTCTGGGACTCCGAGCGCTGGAGCCTGCTCTGGCTCGAGCCGCCCGACCACAGTCGCCTGCGGAAGCTGGTCGCCGCCGCTTTCACACCACGGAGTGTTGAGTCTCTGCGGGAGCCCGCGCACGAGCTGGCCGCCCTGCTCCTCGAGCCGCTGGCTGAGGCCGGTGAGATGGAGCTCCTCTACGACTACGCCCAGCCGTATTCCATCGCCGTCATCTGCCGGATGCTCGGCGTCCCGCTCGATCGCCACCGCGACCTGCTCGAGTGGTCGCACCGGATGGTGAAGATGTACGAGTTCGACGTTCCGGACGAGGCGGCTGCTGCCGCGAACCAGGCGGCGGCCGAGTTCCAGGACTATGTTCGCGAGCTGATTCGCGAGCGTCGAGCCAAGCCGCGCGACGACATGGTGACGGCGCTCGTCGAGGCGGAAGTCGACGGCGCGCGGCTTTCGGACGACGAGATCGTCAGCACGGTGATCGTCCTCCTGAACGCGGGTCACGAGGCAACCGTCAACACGCTCGGCAACGGGACGCTGGCGTTCGCCCGCCAGCCGGAGCAGTGGCGTCGTGTCGTCTCCGGCGAAGTTGCGCCGCAGACGGCGCTCGAGGAGATGATCCGCTTCGATCCGCCGTTGCAGCTCTTCGAGCGCTGGGTGCTCGCAGACGACTTTTCGATCGGCGACGTCCCGATTCCGCTCGGTGCGAAGATCGCCATGCTGTTCGGCGCTGCGAACCGCGATCCGCGTGTCTTCGAGAACCCGGACGAGTTCGACGTCGGCCGGCCGAACGCCGCCCAACACATCGGCTTCGGGGGCGGCATCCACGTCTGCATCGGAGCGCCGCTTGCGCGCGTCGAGCTCGAGGCGAGCGTGGCCGCGCTGCGTCGCTACTGGCCCGACTTCGAGCTCGTCGAGGAGCCGCGCCGCACAGGCGCGTTCGTCATCTGGGGTCTCGAGGGACTTCGGGTCGCGCGCGGCTGAGACGCGAACTGCTGGGGTCAGACCCCCATCGGGGTCAGACCCCGTCAGACCCCGTCAGACCCCGGCGATGTGCTCGCCCTCGGAGACGAGCACGCGGCGCGGCTTCGAGCCTTCGTAGCCGGAGATGATCCCGCGCCGCTCCAGCATGTCGATCAGCCGGCCCGCGCGCGTGTAGCCGACCCGAAGCCGGCGCTGGATGAGCGAGACGGACGCGGTCTGCGTCTGCACGACGATCTCGATCGCCTTCTCGAGCAGTGGATCCTCGTCCGGATCGAAGTCTCCGTCCTCCGCGTCGACGTCCTCCGCGAAGACCTCCGGCAGCTCGAGCAGCGATTCGTCGAGCTCCTGCTCGCGCTGGTGGCGGCACTGGTCGACCACGAGCGCGATCTCCTCCTCCGACACGTACGCGCCCTGAACGCGCTGCAGGCGCGAGGTGCCGAGCGGCTTGAAGAGCATGTCGCCCTGGCCGAGCAGGCTTTCCGCGCCGGCCTGGTCGAGGATGACGCGGGAGTCCGTCTGCGAGGAGACGGCAAAGGCGATCCGCGACGGGACGTTCGCCTTGATCATCCCGGTGATCACGTCGACCGAGGGACGCTGAGTGGCGAGCACGAGGTGGATGCCGACCGCGCGCGATTTCTGGGCGAGGCGAATCACGGCGTCTTCGACTTCCTGGGGCGAGATCATCATCAGGTCCGCAAGCTCGTCGATCACGACGAGCAGATGGGGCAGCGGCTGCTCGCCGCGCTGTCGCATGGTCCGGTTCGCCTCCGCGAGGTTGCGTGCGCGCACGGCCGACAGCTTCTCGTACCGGCGCTCCATCTCCGCGACGACGTTCGTCAGGGCAGCCGACGCCTGCTTCGGGCTCGAGACGACCGGCGTCAGCAGGTGCGGGATCGACTCGTAGAACCCGAGCTCGATCCTCTTCGGGTCGATGAGGATCATCCGCACCTCGTCCGGCGTCGAACGCAGCAGCACGGAGGTGAGCAGCGTGTTGATGCAGCCGGACTTGCCCGAGCCGGTCGTGCCGGCGATGAGGAGGTGTGGCATCCGCGCGAGATCCGTCCACACAGCCGTGCCTGAGATGTCCTTGCCGAGCCACACCGCGAGCGGGCTTGCCGTCGCCGGCAGGTCGTCGAAGATGTCGCCGAGCGTGACGAGGTTCGGCGAGAGGTTCGGGAGCTCGACGCCGACCGCCTGTTTGCCCGGAATCGGCGCCAGGATGCGGATCTCGGTCGTCGCCAGCGCGTACGAGAGGTCGTCCTTGAGCGCCGCCACCTTCGAGACCTTCGTCCCCGGCGCGAGCTGGAGCTCGTAGCGGGTGACGCGCGGGCCCGAGATCTGTCCGCTGATCGTCGCATCGACACCGAAGTGCGCGAGCGTCTGCACCAGCGCCGTGGCCGTTCGCTCCGCGACGTCGCCCGAGACCTCGTTCGACGTCGACGAGCGGCGCAGGATGTTGCGATCGGGCAGCTGGTAGTCCTGGTGCTCCTCGACCGTCCCGACGTCGAACAGGCTTGGCTGGTCGGGGCCCTCCGTCGAGACCGGCTCGATCAGCAGAGGCGGCTGTGTCTCGCCGACGACGTCCGGGAAGTCGTGCACCGCGTCGACCGGGGGCTCGGGCGCCCGCAGCGGGATCACCGGTGCAGACTCGGCCTCGGTCTGGACGACCGGCCGTGCTCGCCGTGCCTTCGTGTGGGCGCGGCGAACCGCGTGCCCGGACCTGCGCACGAGTGCTCCCGCCGAGGCACCGGAAAGCAGGAGCGTGCCGATCAGAAGGGCGAAGACGCCGATGATCGTCGTGCCGGTCGCTCCGACGAGGAGACCGAACAGCTCCTGAAGGCCGCTGCCGATTGCGCCCCCGTGGCTCGATCCGAGTGTCGCGAGCAGGCCGAAGCTGGTGACGACGAGCCCGGTGCGGAAGGGCCGGACGTCGATCAGGGTGCTGCGCGCGACCATCAGCGCGCCGAGGCCCGTGAGCGCCGCGGGTGTCACGTACGCGGCGGCGCCGAAGATGCCGGTGAACCCGTAGGTGATCCACTCCCCGACCATGCCCACGCCCCAGCCGAGGTAGAGGATCGAGGCGAGGAAGACGCCCAGCGCGACCATCCCGAGCCCGATCAGCTCGTGCTGCTGCTCGCTCCTCTGCTTCCCCTTGCGTTTCTTCGTGCGGACGCGGGCAGGCAGCCGCGGTTTGAGCGTGCGCTTCTTCCGGCGTCGCGCCATGGCCGAGACTTCGCCACCGGCGGACTGGCTCCTACGCGAAAGCTGCGCTTTCGCGTAGGGAATTGGGTACGCCGCTTGTCGCGGGGAACGTGCGCGGGCCGAGCCCGCGCACTCTTTTTGGTGTTGGTGCTCAGGCGGTTGTTCCCTACCGTGCGGGCACGGGCGCCGACGGCGTCCGCGCCCGCATCAGGTCGGCGGAACCTAAGCCCGGCTTCGCCTGGTCTTAGCTTCCGCCTTTCACCGGTTCTGCTCGAACCGCCGGTCCACCCACACCACAGCGGGCCGGAGCTAACGGCAGACGCAGCCGCCCTTAGCGCAGCCCGGACTCACACGGGCGGCGACGCCGAAGGCGCCGCCGCCCGTGGACCGATTCAGCCGCCGAAGACAAACCCCGTAAGAGCACGCGGGCTTCGCCCGCGTGCGTTACGCGCGAAGCGCAGTACCTCAAACCCGCGCGAAAGCGCAGCTTTCGCGCGGCTAAGACCAGCCGGCGGGCGGGATGATGTACACCCTGGCCGCCAGAGGGCCGAAGCTGTCGGTGAAGCTCTGGTCGTCGGCGCCGATCACCGACCCACCGCCGAACACGACCGGTGAGTGCCCGCCGATGCCCGGCAACGAGATCTTCGCCTGGACGGTGCTCGCCGCCGTGTTGACCGCGATGACGTAGGTCGCCCCGTTCAGCGTCCGCGCCGAGACGCGGACCGCCGGGGCGTCGGAGCTCGTGGCTATGGGCGGCGCGAGCAGTGCGGGAGCGAGCGCCTTGAGCTGATGGTTCGTCTGCGCGATCGCGGTCCCGATCGGTCCCGACCAGCGGTTCGGGAAGTACCCGATCGAAGCGGCACCGCCGGCGACGGCCAGCCACGTTTCCGCGCGCACGGTGTCGGGCGTCGGGTCGAGCGAGGAGTTGTCCCTGCACTCGTGCTCCATCGGCGCCACTTCGATCCACTGGAACGTCGGCTTCCCGCCCGAAGCGGCGCCGAGCTCGTGCTGCGAATCCATCACGTCCGTGAACGCGGGACGGCACCACACCTGCAGCGGATACAGGTCGAACCCGACGACGTCCGGAATCGACATGAGAAGCGGATACATGCCCTTGCCGGCAGGGAGTGGATTCGCGCGGCTGTAGAAGTGATTCGTCAGCGTGAGGAAGCTGATGCGGCCGGTGTGCGGGGGAACGAGCGTCTTCGCGAGGTCCTCCCGCGTGACGGCGCTTTGCAGGAAGGCGTCCCACTCGTCCGGGTAGTACCAGCCGATCAGACCGCGTCCGTTCGCGTCAGCGTCGTCGGCGCTCACGACGGAGTAGGCACGGCCACCGAGTCGCGCCGAGAGAGCGAGGTCGTTCTTGCTGCAGCCGTCACCCATGAAGAGGTTGATGCCGTCGTCGAGGTTGCTCCCGAACCCGTCGGAGCACTGAGCCCACACCGCCATGCCGAAGAACGGCCGGTCGTCGACGACGATGTGCCCCGTGCTCGTGGTTGCGGTGCTCGCTTCGGGCATCGGCTGAGTCGTCACCGTCGTCGTGGCGGTCTGCGCGCGGTTCCACTCGTCCACGGCATGCAGGTACACCTGGTACGTCGTCGAGAACTCCAGTCCGGAGACGATGCTCTGGTGCTCGATCAGGCTCTCGGCGCTCGGCTGCGCCCAGACCGTCGGCTGGTCGAGGCCGAAAGCCGTTTGCGCCTGCGCGGGCACATTGGTCTGCCACGTGATGCGCGCGCTCGACGACGTCACGTCCTGGACCTCGACGTTGCTGATCGCGAGCGGTTCGAGCGGTGGCGTCGGCGTATCCGCCGCTGAGCGGTTGTCGTCGGGGATCGGCTCGATCTTCGGGGTCGCCCGCTTCGACGCAGAGTTGGGGGCGCTCGGCGTTACGCGAACGTCAGGGGTCTGCTTCGTCGGCACCCGCGTGTTCGGCCGCACCCGCGGCGTCGTCCGGGCCGCAACAGGCTTCGCCGATGCGGGTCGCTTCAGCCCCGGGACGTGGACGACTTTCGGAGCCGGCACGTCTGCACGCTCCGGTCCAGCGCCGAATGACACCGCCGTCGGCGGTGGCGTCTGGCTTCGCTGGATGACGAGACCGATCCAGATTCCGCCAAGCGCAACCAGCGCCAAGGTCAATGCCCGCAGCCGCAACTCTCCACTTGATGGCATTACCAGGAGGATTTCGG
>JBKPEC010000210.1:0-3753 GCA_046728195.1 Actinomycetota bacterium | reverse complement strand
CTTCGACGTCGTCGTCGCCGGCGAGTTGCTGGAACATCTGCGCGATCCGCGGCGCGTCGTCGCCGACGTGCGTCGTGTGCTCAAGCCGGCCGGGACCTTCGTCGGCTCCGTCCCGAATGCGTATCGTCTGAAGAACCGCGTCCGCTTTTTGCTGGGACGCAACCCCGAGGACGATCCGACGCACCTGCAGATGTTCTCGCCAGATGACGTGCGGAAGCTGCTCGACGGATTCGAAGAGCCGCGCCTGCACTTCATCGCCGGCCGGCTGGTCGGACTTCAGCCGCGGCTGTTCGCGAACGACATCGTGTTCTCCGGGCGCAAGCCGCGCTGAAGCTCGCGCAGGTCGGTCGGCGTCCGCCGCCGGCCGAGGATCGCGAGCCCGACGCTCAGTGCGGCCGCCCGGCGGCGGTCGAGCAAGTCAGTGTCGTGGAAGTACGCGTGCACGACCGGCGGCAACGCCCGGGAGAGGACGTCCCGCGCCAGCATCCCGATCGAATGCGTCGTCGGCAGCTCGAGTAGACGGCGGCCGCTCGCGAGCTCGAGCCAGGCCGGCTCCGCGACCTGGAGATGCGCGGCGTCCGGTCGGAGGTAGTCAGGGCGAAACGGGGTCGCCGTGCAGTCTGCGTAGCCGAGCTCGGCGAGGGCATCGGCCAAGGACTCATCCATGTACCAGCCACCGCCGCAGAACACGCCAGCCTCCAGTTCGTGCGAGCGAAGCCACCGAGCCTGTTCGCGCACCAGGGCGGCGGGATCACCCTCGGTGGGACGCGCGTGATCAGGCGCAGTCCAGTGGGTGTGGAGCCCAAGCGGCGCTCGCGCCTCGGCCGCGCGGGCCCGCTCAACCCACACGCCCGCGTCCTCGCCCTCGGCCGGAGGGCGCATGAGCGCAGCGATCGCGAACCCGCCGGGACGACGCTGCTGGAGGCCGGCAAAGCGCTTCCACACCGCGTCGTCGAGAGGGCGCTCCACATGACACGAGACGACCGCGTACGGCCCGTGCAGTATGTGTCCCGTGTGCGGCATCGCCGGACTCTATTCGCCCACCGGGATGCCGAATCCCGAGCGCGTGGACGCAATGCGGGCCGCGCTCGTCCACCGGGGACCGGATGAAGGCTCGACCGATGTCTTCGGCCGCTGTGTACTCGGACACCAGCGGCTGAAGGTGATCGACCTGGACACCGGCTTCCAGCCGGTGTCCAACGAAGCCGGCGACGTCGTCGCGGTCTTCAATGGCGAGGCTTACAACTTCCGTGCCCTACGTGACGAGCTACGGGCGCATGAGGTGCGCGGGACCGGCGACACGCCGGTTCTGCCGCACCTCTACGAGGAGAGCGGACCGCAGTTCCCTGCGCGACTGGAGGGAATGTTCGCGCTTGCGCTCTGGGACGCGGGTCGCGAGCGGCTCGTTCTCGCGCGCGACCGGCTTGGCAAGAAGCCTCTGCTCTGGACGCGGCTGGGGGACGGAACACTGGCCTTCGCGTCGGAGTTGAAGGCGCTGCTGCGGCTACCGGACGCGCAGCGCGAGATCGACCTGGATGCGATCGACGCCTACCTCGCGCTCCAGTACGTCCCCGGCGACGGCACGGCACTCCGCGGCATTCGCAAGCTCCCACCCGGCCATGTGCTGATCGCTGAGGGTGAGAGCGAACGCGTCGAGCCGTTCTGGCAGGTCGAGCCCGCGGAGCCGAGCGCGGACGATGAAGAGTGGCTCGAGCGCGTGCGGGCGAGTGTCGGCGAGGCCGTTCGCAAGCGGCTCGTGGCAGACGTCCCGCTCGGCGCGCTCCTCTCCGGTGGCATCGATTCGAGCATCGTGGTCGCGCTCATGGCGGAGGCGTCGTCGCAGCCGGTGCGGACGTTCACGGTCGGCTTTGCCGACCGGCGTTACGACGAGCGCGCCTACGCACGTGCGGTTGCCCAGCGCTACGGCACGATTCACGAGGAGCTCCAGATCGAGGAGGACGTTGCAGCCACCCTGCCTCGGCTGGCAAGGGCCTTCGACGAGCCGCTCGGAGACGAGGCGGCCTTCCCGACCTTCCTCATCGCCGAGCAGGCCCGGCGGCACGTCACGGTCGCCCTGTCGGGTGACGGTGGCGACGAGGCCTTCGCCGGCTACGAGCGCTATCTCGCGCACCGGCTCGCCGCACGTATCCCGTCGCCGGCGGCGCGGGCAGGGGCCGCGGCGCTGGAAACGTTTCCGGGGGCAAGGCGGGAGCCGCGCTCGCCGTGGTTCCGCGCCAGACGGCTGCTCGACGCGGCCGCGGAGCGCCCGCGTGACCGCTATGCGCGCCTGATGGAAGTCTTTCCGCTGAGCCTGCGACGCTCGCTGTGGGCAGAGCCGTCACGCGCGCGGCCGACGCACTTGAGCCCGGCTCGGGACGGGATCACCGGCCTGCAACTGCTCGACCTCGCGACCTACCTGCCGGGCGACCTGCTGCTCAAGGCCGACCTGGCGACGATGGCCCACTCGCTCGAGCTGCGGTCGCCGTTCCTGGATCACGAGGTGGTGGCGCTCGGCATCGCGTTGCCCGACTCGCTCAAGGTGCACCGGCGTGAGGGGAAGGTCGCCCTTCGGCGCGCATTTGCCGGTCACCTTCCTCCGGACGTTGCCGCCCGGACCAAGTCCGGGTTCGGCGTCCCGCTGGGTCGCTGGTTCCGCTCGGATCTCCGCGAGACGGCGCACGACCTGCTCGCGAACGATCGTGGCTGGTTCCGGCAACAGACGGTTCGAAGGCTGCTGGACGAACACGAGTCGAACCGCGCCGACCACGGGCACCGGCTGTGGTGCCTGCTGATGCTCGAGCTCTGGGTACGCGAGCACGTCGAAGCGCCGGTCTTGATCTCCGCGTGAGACGCCGGGAGCTCTGGCTGATCGCCGCTGCGGCGATCGCCCCGCGCCTCGTCGTCCTGCTGCGCGAACGGGGACAGATCCTCACCGCGTTCACCGACAAGAGCGACGACTTCGCCCAGACCTTCGTCCACCACGGGACGTTCGGCTTCATCCCCGGGGAGCCGTCGGCCTACACGCAGCCGCTCTACGGCTTCTTCCTCGTGCCGATCTACTGGATCTTCGGGCGCACGTGGTGGGCGGTCGGCGTTACACAGATCCTCGTCGCCACGGCTACGGCCCTCCTGGTGTACGCGATCGGCGCACGCGTCATGTCGCGGCGCGTCGGGACGCTCGCGGCGGTCATCGCAACCCTGAACCCCTACCTCGTCTGGCATGACGTGCACCTGAACCGCGAGGTGCTCGACCAGCTCGTCGCGGCGGCGCTGATCCTGTGCACGCTCATCGCCGCGGACCGTCGGTCGTTCTCGTGGGCCGCGGCCGCCGGGCTCTGCGGTGGGCTCGCGATCCTCGGGAACGTGCGGCTTGCGTTCCTACCGCTCCTGATCGCCGCGTACCTCCTCTTCCGCAACGGCTGGAGCTGGGCACCCGTTGCGGTGCTCGCCGCGGCTGCGGTCGCCGTCGCCCCCTGGGTTATCCGGAACCGCGTACAGATCGGCTGCTTCGCGCTCACGACGGACGCGCGCGCGCTCTGGAAGGCGAACAACGCTCAAACGTACGACCTCCTGGCAGCGGGGAAGTGGATCGACGACGTCAAGGATCCACCCGGCCATCCGTTTCCGAACCCCGAGGAAGCGCGCGACATCTACCGACAGAGCGGCCGCAAGATCCACGTCGACGAGTGCGCCAACGAGAACTACTACCAGCACAAGGCGTGGGTGTTCGTCCGTGACCACCCGGGCGAGAAG
>JBKPEC010000209.1:0-12195 GCA_046728195.1 Actinomycetota bacterium | reverse complement strand
CCCCAGAACGGCGATGACAGTCCCGGCCAGCCACCGCCGGCGCGCGAGTGCGTACCAGATTCCGAAGCCGGCGACGACGAGGGCGATCTCTTCCTTGCAGGCAGCTGCGGCGATTGCGAACAACGCGAACGGAATCAGGCGGTCCTCGTCGAGGTACCAGAACGCGAACAGCAGGAACGTGGTGGCGAGCGCAACCGGGTGGAACTCGTTGAGCGTCAGCCAGCCGGTCGCGGGATACAGAAGATAGGCGACCGCGAAGCCGAGCCCGGCCCGCGCCGACCGCAGATGCTTGCGCGCGAGCAGGAAGACGGGGACCGCGCCGAGCGCGACGACACCTGCCTGCGTGACGAGGAGGAGCTGCGGGCTCGGCCAGATCCACCACAAAGGCGCGTAGAGGACGAGAATCGGATCCACGTGCGCAGCGAGCCGTGAGATTTGATCCCCGTGAAGGTCTGTCATTCGCAGGGGATGTCCGTGCGCGGTCGACCACACCGCCTGCACCATGTTGCCGAGGTCGAAGCGTCCGGTGACGAACGCGTCGTGGCGCAGCGCCGAGAGTGCCGCGAAGCCTGCGGCGTAGGCGACGACTCCGGCGGCGAGCAGCACGCGTGCGCTCGGCGGGAACGGGATTCGCCTCATAGCAGTCGCTCGATGATCTCCCGCCACCGCTGTCCGAGCACGGCCTCGCTGGCGCGACGCTCGTATGCTGTTTGCCCCCCGGCTCCGATGCGCTGCGCGAGCTCCCTTCGCGAGGCGAGCCGTCTGATCGCTCCCGCCAGCGCCTCAGGATCTCCGGCCGGGACGAGCAGGGCGCTCTCATCGTCGGCTAGCAGCTCGCGGGCGGCCGGAGTGTCGGCCGTGATCAGCGGCGTCCCGGTGGCGAGCGCCTGGAAAGCCTTGTTGGGGATCACGCGCTGCGCCTTGCCGGTCGTCCCGAAGATCCCGAGTGCGCAGCCTGCCGCTCGAAGCTCGCCCGGGAGGCCCTCGTACTCGACCCAGGGGACGTGCTGGACATTCGACGGCGCAGCTCGAAGCAGGTCGCCGAGCTGGCCGCTGCCGACGATCCGGAATGGGACGTCCGCCGCGAGTCTCGCCGCCTGCAGGATCGTCTCCACGCCCTGGAGCGGAATCAGCTTGCCGACGAAGAGGACGGTGAACCGTTCCGGCGGACGCCAACCCGGCTGGAAGAGCCGCTCCTCCGCCCCGACGAAGCACACTGGGAGCTCACCGAGCCCGGCGAGCTCGGCCAGGTAGCGACCGTGAGCCCGGGTGTCGGCCACAACGACGTCCGCGGTGCGGAAGGCGCGACGGTCGATCGCCTCGAGCGCCCGCGCCGCGACCGAGCCCGGACGAAACCGCCTGCGGTCGGCGACGAGCGTGTCGGCCAGGGAGACGAGTGGGTTGAACACGATCGGCCGGCCGCGGGCAGCGCGTCGCGCGGCGGGGAGATCGAAGTGCCCGGGGTAACCGACGATGAAGGCGTCGAACCCTCGCGGCCGGCGCCCGAGCAGGCGGGCCTCGGCGGCGCCCAGTCGCAGCGCCCGACCAGGCCCGGCCGCCCAGCCGTGACGTACGTCGTCCCACACCGAGACGTTCACTTCCCGCACCTCGACCCCGGCGCCGCGCAGGCATGACACGACCTGCGCATTGCGCGGATAGGTCCGCTCGTACGTTCCGAAGTAGCAGACTCTCACGGTCTGACAAACGCGGGCTCAAGCGGGGATGGGCCCCAAAGGCGGGCGTGAGACCGCCGCACGGCCGGAGCTCTCAGGACAAGATTTCGTCGACGAGCAGCTCGGCGCGGTCGCGTTCCCGCGCGCGCTCCTCGTGATGGCTCGTGATCATCTCGCTGATGAGTCCCAGCGAGAAGAACTGCATCCCGATCACGACCAGCAAGACTCCGAGCAGGAGGAGCGGCCGCTGTCCGATTGCGTGTCCGAGCGCCTTGACCACGGTGAGGTAGACGAGGACCGCTACGCCGACCAGTCCGAGCACCAGCCCGAGCCCGCCGAAGAGATGCAACGGCCGGTGCCGGTAACGCCCGATGAACGAGACGGTGAGCAGATCGAGGAAACCTCGGAGGTAACGCTCGACGCCGTAGCGCGAGCGCCCGTGCTCGCGCGGGCGATGGTTGACCGGCAGCTCGGCGATCCTGAAGCCGCGATAGTGCGCCAGCACCGGGATGAAGCGGTGGAGCTCTCCGTACAGACGCAGTCCGTGCACGACTTCGGCGCGATACGCCTTCAGGCCGCAGTTCATGTCGTGGAGACGCACGCCCGAGAAGGCGCTCGTCACCCGGTTGAAAACCTTCGATAGGAGGCGACGGGTGAGCGGATCTTGCCGGCGCGTCTTCCACCCGGAGACGAGGTCGAAGCCCTCGTCGAGCTTCGCCAGCAGACGCGGAATCTCAGCGGGGTCGTCCTGCAGGTCACCGTCGATGGTGACGACGATGTCGCCGTGCGCCTGGTCGAATCCGGCGACGAGCGCGGCGGCCTTGCCGAAGTTTCGGCGGAGGCGCACGACGCGCACGTTCCGGGCGTCGTTGTGCAACCGGGTCAGTGCCGCGAACGTTCCGTCAGTCGAGCCGTCGTCGACGAAGATCGTCTCCCAAGGGACGCCGAGCGGCTCGAGCGCAGAGGTGAGCTCGTCGTAGAGGAGCGCGACGCTTCGCTCCTCGTCGTGCACCGGCACCACGACAGAGATCACGGGCTCGAGGTTATACGCTGGACTCGGTATGGCTGAGCTGCTTTCGCTCGCGGCTGCGCTCTCAAATGTCCTCGAGCGAGCGACGCCGCTCGACTCAGAGGAGGTTCCGATCGCAAACGGTTCCGGGCGTGTTGCCGGAGAGGACGCTCGCGCGGCAGTCGACCTCCCTCCGTTCCCGAGTTCCGCGATGGACGGATTCGCCGTTCGTTCGGAGGACACGCCTGGATGCCTGCCGGTCGCCGCGCGGATTGCCGCCGGGGTGCCCGCGGCGCGCGTCCTCGAGCCGGGCGAAGTGATGGCGATCGCCACAGGTGGTGTCGTGCCCGACGGAGCGGATGCCGTCATCCCGATGGAGTACGTTGTCGAACGTGACAACGAGGTGGAGATCCCGGTTGCTGTTAGCCGTGGCGACAACGTCCGGCCGCGCGGAGGCGACGTGGGCATGGGCGACGTCGTGGTGTCGCATGGGACGCGCCTCGGACCGGCGCAGCTCGGTGCGCTTGCGGCCGCCGGCCTCGAACGAATTCGATGCGTGCGGCGCCCGCACGTCGCCGTGCTCACGACCGGCACCGAGCTGCGCCCGCCCGGCGAGTCGCTCGGCCCCGGACAGGTGTACGAGGCGAACGGGGTCCTGCTTGCGACCGCGCTCGCCTCCGCAGGAGCCCTCGTCGAGACACTTCCCGCCGTTGCGGATGACGAGGTCTCTCAGCGCAGAGCGCTCGAGCGTGGGCTCAGCGCCGACGTGCTCGTGACATCGGGCGGCGTGTCGGTTGGCCCTCACGATCTCGTGCGGCGGGCTCTCGCGGAGCTCGGCGTCGAGGAGGTGTTCTGGGGTGTCGCCGTCAAGCCCGGGAAGCCGTTGGCGTTCGGCACGCGCGGGCGCGTGCTTGTTTTCGGCCTGCCGGGGAATCCGGTCTCGACGCTCGTCGCTGCCGAGGTCTTCGTGCGTCCTGCCTTGCTCGCCCTGCAGGGTGCAAGCGACCCCGGTCCCGTGTTCTTCGCTGGGAGGCTTGCGAGCGCCGTTCGCCGGAACGAGCACCGTGATCAGTTTGTGCGGGCGCGCCGTCAGGAGTCGGACGACGGAGTGCTGCTCGAACCGGTACGCGGTCAGGACTCGCACATGATCGCCCGTGCCGCCACGGCCGATGCGCTCGTGCTGGCGCCGCGCGGCTCGGGCGAGCTCGCGGCGGGCGCAAGTGTCCGCTACCTGCCGCTTGGCTGAGCTGCGAGCGCGCTGAGGTCAAAGGCCTTCGCCCCGTGTGGCTCGACCCGGGCGAGGCGCGCGTAGACGATGTAGCGATGCGAGGCGAAGAAGCGCGGATGACAGGCCTGGAGCTCAACCACGTCGTAGCGAGGTGAGCGCAGCACCGACAGGTCCGTGGCCTCGACGATGCGATGGTGCGTGACGCGGTAGATGAAGGTGCCGTAGGGAACCTCGATCGTGACGGGGTCGCCTCGCTTCATCCGGTCGATGTGCGAGAAGGGCGCCAGGTACGTCGTTCTGTGGCCGGCGATGTAGACGAGCCGGTCCTCGCCGGGCATGAACGTCCGTAGGTCGCGTCCCGGTCCCTTCTTCAGCGTGTCGTGATCGGTGCCGTTCACGAGGACCATGTTCAGACCCATCCGTGGAACGCGCAGCCGTCCGATCGCCTGGCCTCGCTTGGAGTCGGCCCGGTACGCCTTGGCCTCGCGGGCGATGCTGCTGCGTTCTGCGGCAAGTGATGTGCCCGAGACCGTTCCCGCGAACGTCTGGACGCGCTTCTCGTACTGCGAGGCAAGCTGGTGCTGCTTCCACTTCGTGTAGAGGGCGGTGAACGGGTCCTGCCACTGCCAGACGACGAGAGCCCAGACGAGGGTCAGAGATCCCGCGACGATCAGGACGGTGCCCAGGATTCGCAACGGTCGGCGCATCTACTGCTCCAATGCCTCCAGCGCGCCCGCGGCTGCGCGCCGTCGGCGGTTCCGCGCGCCGATGGTCGCTGCGCGCAGCGCGCGTCGCAGCGGTCCCCGCGGAGGGAGCTCTGCCGCAGCGGGGTAGGGGGCGTAGCGGCGGGCCGCGAGCGCGGCGAGCTGTCCCGTCGCCGCAAGCCAGATCACGAGCAAAGGCATCACGATGAACGGTACGTACCCGATCACACGGAGCTCCGCCAGATACCAGAGGGCATCCCAGCCGAGCCCGAGCCGATTCGCGAACGATCCCACGAGCAGGGCCGGTCCCAGAAGGCCGGCCGCGAGAACGCCGATTCGAGCCGCCAGCGGGGCGTCGCGCACCTGTGGAAGCCACAACCAGACGTGTAGCGTCGGCAGGAGAAAGAGAAGCGCAAACGGGTTCGTCCCCACGACGAGCAGCGACAGAGCGCCGAGGCAGAGAAGCGAGACCGTATGCCCCGCGAGCTCTTCCTCTGGTGTCACGCTGCGACGCGGAAGCAGGCGCTCCCGCGTGACGAACCAGCCGATCAGAACCAGGACGGCCAGCCCGAGCAGCCCCCTGGCAGGCCAGTCGTGTGCGACGGAGCTGTAGGGCGAGATGGGGCGGGCGGCTCCGCCCGGCCAGATCCCCACGACCCCGAACAGCCAGAAGAGTCCCACCGTCCAGGCCCAGAAGCCCAGTCGGCTGCGGTAGGCGCGCAGGGCCGGAGCCAGCGCGATCCGCCGTCGCCGGCAGTGTGCGAAGAGGTCGACGGCCGTTGTCAAGAAGGGCAACAAAGACGCGATCAAGACAAGCTCCACGGCCCAGCCGCGGATGAGTCGCGAGCCGAAGTACACGTAGGTCGACGTCCCCTGTACGAACTCGAGGCCCTCGTCGAGCGTTCCGATCGCGTCTTCCGCGGCACGACCGACCTGGCCGAGGCGCGTCGCGTTCAACCGGCCGAGCGAGTCCGTGAGCGGGTTCGGCGGTTTGTCCTTGGCGGTCGTGATCGTGACGGCCGCGATTCCCCTGGCAAGGAACGGCCCCTGCTCGTAGAGGGAGAACGGGAAGCCGAGGTCGACGAGTTGCTCGAGTGCGCTCGGGCGGTCCGGCCGGTACCCGGTCTGTGCGGCGACGCGGGCGGAGATCGTTTCGAGAAACGTCCCGGCCGGAGTCCGCGGTGTATCGCCGTTGAACTGCAGCCGGACGGGTCCCCGGCCGCCCACGGCGTCGAGATTGATGACTGCCGCGACGTCGTGCCGGCGCGGCGAATGCGCGGCGAACCACGCAGCGCCGAGCCCACCGAACGCGCCGCCGTCCGTGGAGACGAAGAGGATCGTGTGGTTCGGGTGGAGGCGCCCGGTGGTCACCCCGGGCGGCGAGCCGTAGGCTCGGGCGAGCTGGACCAGCATTGCCGTGCCCGACGCGTTGTCGTTTGCTCCCGGTCCGGTTCCGGTGTTGTCGCGGTGCGCCATCACGACGATCGTTCCGGGCGCCGGCCCGGTCGCCTCGGCGACGAGGTTCTGCATCGCCACCCTTCCGCGCCCCGGGATGACGGCGCTGAAGCGCTCGGTCCGTACCGGCAGGCCGTAGGGCGCGAGCTGCTCGCGGAACCAGACAGCCGCGTCGAGCCGACCGGGTGAGCGGTTCGGATCCCTGTTCTGGGCCAGATCGCTTGCAAGCTGTTTCGCCGCCTGCCCGTCGAACGCCGGGAGGAACGCGCGTGGTAGCGGAGTCGGGCGGGCGACGCTGAAGGCTGCTACGAGGAGCGGCAGTCCCACGAGGAGCCACGTCCCGCGATAGAGACGGCCGTTGACCGGCCTCAGCACGGACCCGGGGCGCGCCCGGTGCCGCTCGGTCCGGGGCGGAACGGTGGCCATACGGGGCTATAGTAGGTGCCGTATCTCTTGGCAACACTGACGCCCGGCAGGCACCCGCGCCGAGCCGACATGCCCGACTCCTCGACCATCCTCCTCGTCGACGACGAGGACTCGATTCAGAAGCTCCTCGCATACCCATTGGAACGCGAGGGCTTTCGCGTCCTGCAGGCACGTGACGGCGAGGACGCGCTCAGACAGTTCCAGTCCGAGCAGGTCGACCTCGTCGTTCTCGACTTGATGCTGCCGAAGCTCGACGGTCTCGAGGTCTGCAAGCGACTGCGCGCCGACAGCCAGGTGCCGATCATCATGTTGACCGCGCGCGACGACGAGCTCGACAAGGTCCTCGGGCTCGAACTGGGCGCCGACGACTACATCACGAAGCCCTTTTCCATTCGCGAGTTCCGGAGCCGGGTCCGCGCCCTGCTACGCCGCGCATCGGCGGCCCGCCAGTCGGGCCCGGACGGCGACTTGATCTCCCAGGATGGGCTCGAGATCGACCTGGCCCGGCGCACGGTCGAGGTCCGCAACGCACAGGTTCAGCTGACCTACGTCGAATTCGAGCTGCTGCGGATCCTCGCCTCCCATCCGGGCCGCGTCTACAGCCGCAGGATGCTGCTCGAGTCGCTCTGGGGCGGCGCCGACTACCGCGAGCCGCGAACGATCGACGTCCACGTCCGGCATCTGCGGGAGAAGCTCGAGCTCGACCCCGCGGAGCCGGAGTACATCCTGACCGTCCGGGGTGTCGGCTACCGCTTTCGGGACCGATGAACCCGCTTCGAAGCGTCGGCGCCCGCCTCGGCCTGGGGCTGGCCGTCGTGGTTGCCGCGGCGCTCGTGCTCGTCGATTTGATCGTGGTGCCCTCGCTCGAACGGAAGTTGACCGACGCGAAGCTCGCCGAGCTACGCAAAGCGGCGCCCTCCGTGGGAGCGGAGCTCGCGAGCAGTCCCGGCTACGCGCTCGACGACACGATCCAGGGGGCGCAGGCGAGCTCCGATGCACGCGTCGTCTACTTCACAGTCCTCACCTACAACCCTCCGACGATCGTCGTTCGTGCCGACTCGAATACCGTCAGCTCGACCGACGTCGAGAACGACCCGCTCGCACTCCGCGCGTTTACCGAGTTCAAGCCGGTGAGCGGTACGGTCACGGCCCATGGCGAGCGCTACGCGGAGGCGGCCTATCCGCTTGCCGCCGGTCCGGTCGTTCTCTTGCGCGCATCGCTGAAGGACTCCCTCAGCAGCATCAATTTCGTCCGCAGCCGGCTGGTAGTTGCGGGCCTGATCGCGCTCGGCTTCTCGCTCCTCGTCGGCTACGTCGCCGCGTCGGTCTTCGCGCGCCGCATCCGCAGGCTCGAGCGAGCCGCCGACCAGATCGCCGGTGGGAACTTCGGCGAACCGGTGGTCGACCGCGGGGGCGACGAGCTCGGACAGCTCGCTGCGGCCTTCGAGCGCATGCGCCAGCGCCTCGCTCAGCTGGAACATGCACGGCGGGAGTTCATCGCCAATGCGTCGCACGAGCTGCGAACGCCGCTCTTCTCCCTCGCCGGCTTTCTCGAGCTGATGTCCGACGAGGACCTCGATCCGAAGACCCAGGCCGAGTTCATGGCCACGATGCGCGAGCAGGTCGAGCGGCTGACGAAGCTCGCCACCGAGCTGCTCGATCTCTCGCGGCTCGATGCGGGGCGGCTGACGGTCGAGAACGAGCCGATCGACCTGAGCTCACTGGCCGAGACGCTCGCCGAGGAATTCCATGCCGTCGCCCTCTCGAGCGAGCACGAGCTCGCCGTCGATGGGAGCGATGCGGAGGTCACCGCGCTCGGCGACGAGGAGCGGGTTCTGCAAATCGGCCGCATCCTGGTTGAGAACGCCCTGATCCACACACCTCCGGGCACCCCCGTCCGCCTCGCGACTGCGCGCCGGAACGGTTCGGCGCTACTGACGGTGGAGGACGAGGGCCCCGGGATTCCACCCGACCAGTCCGCCCAGGTCTTCGACCGCTTCTACCGCCTCGAGGGCTCCGTGGCCTCGGGCAGTGGGCTCGGGCTCGCGATCGCGCGCGAGCTGGCCGAGCTGATGGGGGGCTCAGTTGAGCTCGACTCCTTGCCGGCGCGGACCCTCTTCTCGCTCGTCCTTCCCGCGGCGCCTGCACAGTCGCCGATTTCACGGGAAAACGAGCGCCTCCCAGAGCCGTCGCTACAGTGACCCCGATGCGGGCTCCGGCTCTTGCCGCGCTAACGGTGGCCGCCGCCCTGCTCGGCGGCGGTGCTGCCTTGGGAATCGGAAAAGGTGCGGGCTGGTTCCACGAAGGGACGAAGACCGTCGTGGTTCGCGCTCAGACCTCTGCGCCGGCGCCGCTGCCGGCGGCCGTGACCTCCAAGGTGCCGGCGCTGACGGGCAACCGCTTCGATCCGCAGAGGATCTTTGCCAGTCGATCCCCGGGGGTCGTCACCATCTTTGCCTACTTCGGTGATCCCTCTTCGCCGTCGACTGACATCTCCCAGGGCTCCGGCTTCGTCATCTCCCGGAAGGGCTATGTGCTCACGAACTCGCACGTGATCACCAACGCCGGCGAGGCCGCGACCGTCCGGCCGGCCGAGCACCTCTTCCTCGAGTTCGCGGACGGTGACCGGGTCGAGGCGAGGGTCGTGGGGTGGGACCTCTACGACGACGTCGGGCTTCTGCGCGTCGATCCGATGGCCCACTCCCTCGCTCCCGTGCCGCTGGGTGAATCCGCGTCGGCGGTCGTGGGGCAGCCGGTGGCCGCGATCGGCAGCCCACTCGGCAACGAGAACACGTTGAGCGTCGGGGTCGTTTCGGCGATCCATCGCTCGATCAGGGCCCTGACGGTGCAGCACTACAAGGTGGTCGACGCGATCCAGACCGACGCGCCGATCACCCACGGGAACTCCGGCGGCCCGCTGTTCGACGCCCGGGGCCGCGTGATCGGGATCAATGCGCAGATCCAGAGTGCCTCCGGAACGGGGAACGACCTCGGCATCGGCTTTGCGATCCCCATCGACGCCGCCAAGCGGTCGGTGGCCCAGCTGATCGCCAAGGGGCACGTCGACTACGCCTACGTTGGCATCACGACGGAGAGCATGACCCCCTCCCTGGCACGTGCGCTCCGCTATCGAGTCAAGCGCGGAGCCCTGATCCTCGACGTCACCGGCGGGAGCCCGGCCGCCAAGGCCGGACTGCGCGGGGGCACGAGAGACGTCAGCGTCCTCGGGTTCCAGGGTCTCGCCGCGGGTGGCGACGTCATCATCGCGATCGACGGCACCCCCGTTCGCGGGGCCGACGACGTCGTCCGGCTCGTCTCCTTCGCCCTCGCTCCCAAACAGGTCGCGGTGTTCACGGTCGTCAGGCACGGGGTCCGGATGAGGGTTCCGGTCACGTTGTCCCAGCGACAGGTGCCGAGCGGTTAGAGCCGGCGGCCGAGGGGCATAAGGCCTCAGAAGGACGCTCGCGCCACAATTCTCAGTAGGTTTGAGGAGTTTAGCTTTGTTTTTAGTGGGTAAACCTTCCTGGCCATGGTTGCTGCACGCGCGATGAGCACGAGTCGAAACGGCGACGAGATGGTGGTCCGGCTGCGGATTCCAGCGCGGGCCGAATACATCACGCTCTGCCGGCTCGCCCTCACGGGTATCGCCCGGCTGCGCTCCCTGTCGGAAGAGCTCGTCGCGGATCTCAAGCTCGCGCTGACGGAGGCGGCCTCCAACTCCGTCCGTCACGCGTACGGGGACAAGGATGTCGGAGTCGTCGAGATCTCCTACGAGCTGCTGCCCGACCGGCTCGTGATCGAGGTGACCGATGACGGGGAAGGGTTCGATCCGGCCAGTCCGCGCGCCGAGTCCGACGCGCTGTCGGAAGGAGGGCTCGGGATCGCGATCATCCGCGCGATCGCCGACGAGGTCGAGATCGGGACCCAGCCGGGCGGAAAAGGATCTCGACTCCGCTTCGAGAAAGCCTTGGGTTAGCCAGCTCGGGCTGTATGCTGCGCGACCGTCGCGCGGAACGAGCGCGCCCAGACCATGCTCCAACTCGTCAACGCCGGACACAAGTCGCTTGCCGACTACGCGACCATCGCCACGCGCGGACTGATGGACGAGATCCGGCGCTTGGCCGAGCCGCTCGTCGGCAAGCGCGTCGTCCACCTTTCGGCGACCGCGTTCGGCGGCGGCGTCGCAGAGATCAACTACACGCTCATCCCCTTGATGCAGGACGCAGGCCTGGAGACCGAGTGGCGGATCATCAAGGGCGCGGAGGAATTCTGGAATGTCACGAAGACGATCCACAACGCGCTGCAGGGGAACCCGCAGGGCCTGACCGACGAGCAGCGCGAGATCTTCAGGCGCTATCAGGAGCTGAACGCGCAGGAGTTCGAGGACGACTACGACTTCGTGATCGCTCACGATCCGCAGCCGGTCGGGATGGTCGACTACTTCCCTGACTCGCGCGCAAACTGGATCTGGCGTGGCCACATCGACTTCTCGACGCCGAACAAGGAAGTGTTCGACTTCATCCTCCCTTCCATCCGCCGCTACGACGCGGCGATCTTCCACATGCGCGAGTACGTCCCGAAGGCGGAGGGCCTGCCGCCCGCCTACATCTGGCCGCCGGCGATCGATCCGCTCGCGCCGAAGAACATGGCCCTGTCGGCCGAGGACGCGGCGTACATCGTCGACCAGTTCGGGATCGACGTCGAACGGCCGCTGCTGACGCAGGTTTCCCGCTTCGATCCCTGGAAGGACCCACTCGGCGTGATCGACGCGTACCGGCTCGCCAAGGAGCGGTTCCCGGACGTCCAGCTCGCGCTCGTCGGCTCGATGGCCCACGACGATCCGGAAGGCTGGGACTACTACAACCAGACCGTCGCCTATGCGGGCGGCGACCCTGACATCTACATCCTCTCCAACCTGAACAACGTTGGCTCTGTCGAGGTCAACGCGTTCCAGGTGCACTCGGCCGCAGTGATCCAGAAGTCGATCAAGGAAGGGTTCGGGCTGACGGTGACCGAGGCTCTTTGGAAGACGCGGCCGACCGTCGCCGGCCGCGTCGGCGGCATCGTTGCGCAGATTCAGGACGGCGAGACCGGGTGGCTCGTCGATTCGTCGACCGAGTGCGCCAACGCGTGCATCCAGATCCTGCGCGATCCGCAAGAGGCGCGCCAACGCGCCCTCAGGGGCAAGGAGTTCGTCCGTCGCCACTTCCTCACGCCGCGCCTTCTGCGCGACTGGCTCGTGCTCATGAATCGGCTGCTCGGCAACGACACCTCCGGGGCGGAAGTTCCGGTTGTCGCAGCGGTCTGAGCCGGCGCCGGCGCGCCGAAAGCTGATCGTCGTCTCGAACCGCGGTCCGGTTCTCTACGGGCGCGACGAGAGCGGAGCTCGGACTGCGAAGCGAGGAGGGGGCGGGCTCGTCACTGCACTTCGCCCGCTCGTGTCTCACCACGACGTCACCTGGATAGCGAGCGCCATCTCCGACGAGGATCGCCTGGTCGCGGACACGACCCTAGACGAGAGGGGCCGAGACGGAGCCCGGTATCGCCTGCGCCTCGTGGCTCACGACGAGGACGCGTACCGGTCGTATTACGACGTCGTCGCGAACCCGATGCTCTGGTTCGTTCATCACTGCCTCTGGGATCTTCCGTACGCCCCCAATCTCGACCACACTTTCGACCTCGCCTGGGCAGAGGGGTACG
>JBKPEC010000208.1:0-6650 GCA_046728195.1 Actinomycetota bacterium | reverse complement strand
AGGTGGCGCGGCGCTTGGCCGTGCCGCGCTTCGCGGTGCTCCGCTTGGCGGTGCTGCGCTTGCGCGAGGTGGCGCGGCGCTTTGCCGTGCCGCGCTTTGCCGTGCCGCGCTTTGCCGTGCCGCGCTTCGCGGTGCTCCGCTTGGCGGTACTTCGCTTCGCCGTGCTTCGCTTCGCCGTGCTTCGCTTCCGCGAAGCGGTTTTACGCCTGCGGGTCCCCGTCGACTTCCGGGCCGCAGTCTTGCGCGCGCCGCCTGCCTTGCGCTTGCGTGCGCTCGAGGCCCGCTTACGGCGTCCACGGCTCGAAGCAGCCTGTACTTTCGAGACGGTCTCTTCCTCTTTCGCTTCCTCCATCCGGGGCTCCTGGCCTGTGAAGCGCTCCGGCTGGTCGTCGACCTGCCTCGGGAACTGCATTGGGAATTGCCCTTCTTCGATACTCGACATCTGCCCTCCTGATTCGGAGATTTCCTCAACGAGCCGGCCCGTTACCTGGTCGTCGGCTTGTCGTGCAATGTCGGCTTGCGCGACGACTCCGACGAGCCTCCCGTCTTCCTGCACCACAGGAAGACGGCGTACCTGGTGCTTGGCCATCATTCGCAGCGCCTCACTGAGATCCTGCTGCGGATCGATCGTGATGAGCTGCTTCGACGCCACGTCGCGAACCTTCACCTGATCGGGGTCTCTCCCCTGCGCTGCAACCCGCGTCGCGATGTCGCGGTCGGTCAGCATCCCGATCAACTTGTCGTCCTCGACAATCGGTGCGAGGCCGACGTCCTCCTGTTGCATCATCTTCGCGGCGTACGCAACGGACTTGTCTGCGTCGATGGTGCACGGGTTGGAGGTCATGACGTCTCGTATGTTTTGAGGCATCTCTCCTCCTCGCTAATTCGAACCGCGTGTTGCGTACCCCACGCGATTCCCTACGAAACGATGAAAATACAACACATGTCGTACGAACAACGTATTCGCGAGCTTGCTTTGTCGTTTCCCGAGACGTATGAGGACTCCCCGTGGGGACATCCGGTTTTCAAGGTTGGCGACAACAAGATGTTCGGAGCAATGTCGGATGGAGAGGATCCGGTTTCGCTGACGGTGAAGCTCACGCCGGAAGAACGCGAAATTGCGCTGCATTTCCCACACGTCAGCGTTGCGCGGTACGTGGGCCGCTACGGCTGGGTGACCACCGAGGTATCGGACGACGAGACACTCGAAAGCGCGCTGGAATGGCTACGAGAGAGCTATTGGCTCAAGGCGCCGGCACATTTGCGCGGCGCCGTCGAAGAGACTTGACAATTTCGTAGCAACACCCGCAGGCGTGTCTCAATCGGCTTCCGGATCGTCCTCGGAGGGCCACTCCTTGTCGGCCGGATCCGGTGCGGCAGGCTCGTCGAGTTCGTCGTTGCGATCGTCGTCGCGCGGGTCTTCCTTATCCTGTTCAGTCATGAAAGTCGTTCTGCCCGACAACTCCGAGCTCGAACTTCCCGACGGCTCGACGGGGCTCGATGCGGCCCGCGCGATCGGCCCAAAGCTCGCTGAGCAAGCGGTGCTCGTTCGCTCGAACGGCCGGGTGCAGGACCTGCGACTGCCGCTCGAGGACGGCCAGCAGGTCCAGATCCTGACGACGAGGGACGCGCAGGACCCGGACGCGCTGTCCGTGTTGCGGCACTCGTCGGCACACCTGCTGGCCGAAGCGGTCCGACGGCTCTACCCGGGAGTGAAGATCGCCATCGGGCCCCCGATCGAGAACGGCTTCTACTACGACTTCGAATTCCCGGAGGCCGTCAGCGAGGAAGACCTGCCGCGGATCGAGCAAGAGATCCGGCGCGAGCTCGCGGAGGGGCGCCGATGGACGCGCGAGGACGTGTCCGCGGACGAGGCGCGCAAGCGTTTCGAGGCAGAGGACGAGCCCTACAAGGTGGAGCTCGTCGATACGGCGGAGGGGCCGATCTCCTTCTACACCCAGGGAGATTTCACCGACCTCTGCCGCGGCCCGCACCTTCAGGACTCGCGCCCGATCAAGGCGATCAAGCTGACAGGCCTAGCCGGCGCGTACTGGCGGGGCGACGAGAAGAACAAGCAGCTGACGCGGATCTACGGGACGGCGTTCTATTCGCAGGCCGATCTCGACGCCTACCTCGAGCGGATCGAGGAGGCCAAGCGCCGCGATCACCGGCGGCTCGGTCCCCAGCTCGACCTCTTCCATCTCACCGATAGCTCGCCGGGCTCGCCGTTCTGGCATCCCAGGGGCATGGTGATCTGGAACGAGCTCGAGGATCTGCGACGCCGCGAGAACATGAAGCGGGGCTACGTCGAGGTGAAGACGCCGCTCCTCTACGACATCGAGACCTACATCACCTCCGGGCACTACGAGAACTACCGCGAAAACATGTTCTTCGTCGAGACCCATGAGGGCGAGAAGCCGCTCGCGCTGAAGCCGATGAACTGTCCCGGACACATGCTGCTCTTCGGAGAGCGGCGGCGGAGTTACCGTGAGTTGCCGCTTCGGTATGCCGAGTCGTCCACCCTGCACCGCGACGAGCGCGGCGGCACGCTGCACGGCCTCCTGCGCGTCAAGCACATTACGCAGGACGACGCACACGTTTTCATCACCGAGGACCAGATCCAGGACGAGATCCACGGCATGGTCGAGTACGCGCGCTTCCTCTACGACCTCTTCGGGCTCGAGGCTCGTGCAGAGCTCTCGACGCGCCCCGAGAAGCGTCTCGGCACCGACGAGCAGTGGGACCACGCGGAGAAGGCACTCGAGGAGGCGCTCAAGCGACACGAGATCGAGTACGTGATCAGCCCCGGGGAGGGCACGTTCTACGGACCGAAGATCGACCTGCACATGACCGACTCCCTCGGTCGGTCGTGGCAGATGGGGACGATCCAGCTCGACTACCAGATGCCGATGAGATTCGGGCTCGAGTACTTCGGCGCCGACAACGCCGAGCACCACCCGGTGGTCATCCACCGCGCACTGCTCGGATCGCTCGAACGCTTCATCGGCATCCTGATCGAGCACTATGCCGGCGCCTTCCCGGTCTGGCTCGCCCCCGTCCAGGTGCGCGTGATCCCGGTAGGCCAGGACCATCGAGCCGCGGCGCATGTACTGCAGGAGAAGCTCGGGGGTCTCCGAGTGGAGGTCGACGAGCGCGACGAGACGGTTGGCAAGCGGATCCGCGACGCCGAGGTGGAAAAGGTTCCGTACGTGATCGTCTACGGGGACAAGGAGTCCGACGAGGCGCTGGCGGTGAGGAAGCGGGGCGGGGAGCAGTCCACCCTCAGCCTCGAGGCGCTTCGTGCCGAAATCTCGAAGGCTGCCTCGAGCCTCTGACGCGAGGCGGCGGCGGAGCGCGGCTCCGCCGCGCGGGAGCCGCCGCTGGTCAGTGGCTCGAGGGTTGCTACCCTGTAGGCCTGCAAGCAGGAGCGCCCACGTTCCTCACCTCGCGAGCTTGAGCTCAGCGCGGTTCAACCGAGTCTGCAGGGACGAGGATCCTGGGCCGCTGCTTGCAGCGGTCTTGTCGTTTACGGAAAGGAATGCAATTAGCTTGGTGACAGCCCTTTGAGGCCTAGACGAACGGTCGAACCGCCCTCGCGGCCCGTCCCGCAGGCCCGGATCAACGACTACATCCGCGCCCCACAGGTACGGCTGATCGACGACGACGGCTCTCAGCTCGGAATCAAGCCCACGAAGGAGGCGATGCAGTACGCCTTCGACAAGGGCCTCGATCTCGTCGAGGTCGCGTCGCAGGCGGACCCGCCGGTGGCCCGGGTGATGGACTACGGGAAGTACCGGTACGAGCAGGAGCAGAAGGCGAAGCTCGCGCGGAAGCACCAGACCCAGATCAACGTCAAGGAGATCAAGCTCAGGCCGAAGATCGGGATTCACGACTACAACACGAAGAAGGGCCACGTCGAGCGCTTCCTGAACCAGCGCGCCAAGGTGAAGGTGACGATCATGTTCAGGGGCCGTGAGACGACCCATCCCGAGCGTGGCCGCGACCTGCTGATGCGGCTCGCAGAGGACGTGCAGGACGTGGGGCAGATCGAATCGCAGCCCCTTCTGGACGGCCGGAACATGGTGATGGTGCTGGCGCCGACGAAGAACGCGGGGATGAAAAGAGATGCCGAAGACCAAGACGTCGAGCAGCGCAAAGAAGCGGTTTAAGGTCACCGCCGGCGGCAAGCTGCTCCGGCGCCGCGCGATGAAGAGCCACAACCTGACGAAGAAGTCGCCCAAGCGGAAGCGGCGCTTCAGCAAGGACCAGCCGGTCGCGCACGCGAACGAGCGCGCGGTGAAGAAGATGTTCGCCGGAAGGGCGGAGAGGTAAGTGCCACGGGTCAAGCGTTCGGTCGCGTCGCGGAAGAAGCGGCGCAAGGTTCTCGGTCAGGCCAAGGGCTACTGGGGACTGAAGAAGTCCTCTTACCGGTACGCCAAGGAGCAGGTCGACCACTCCCTTACCTACGCCTACCGTGACCGCAAGAACAAGAAGCGCACGTTCCGCCGGCTCTGGATCATGCGCATCAACGCGGGTGCTCGGGCAAACGGGCTCTCGTACAACCAGTTCGTCGCGGGGTTGAAGAAGGCCGAGATCGAGCTCGACCGCAAGGTGCTCGCCGATCTCGCCGTCAGCGACCCCAGGGCATTTGGCGCCATCGCTGAAAAGGCCAAATCGGCGCTCGCCGAAGAACACTCCTGATCCGCTCGCGCGAGAACGAGAAGCTCAAGCTCGTTCGCAAGCTCCACGACCGCCGCTGGCGCGACAAGCTCGGGCTGTTCGTGGCGGAGGGTGAGGATCTCGTCGTCGCGGCGGAGGCAGCGGGGATCGAAGCTGCCGAGCTGCTGGTGGCCGGGGAGAATGTCGACGCCGAGCTGCTGTCGGAGGTGTCCACGCTGGGACATCCAGCGAGGGTGATCGGTGTCTTCCGCCGAGACGAGCTACCCAGCGGCCCTGTTCCCGATGTTGGCCTCGCCCTGTGGCGCGTCGCAGATCCCGGGAACGTCGGCACGCTGATCCGCACTGCGGACGGGCTCGGGCCTGCGTTCGTCGCGCTGTCCGCCGGCTCGGCCGACCCAACCGGGCCGAAAGCCTTGCGCGCTTCGATGGGCGCGCTGTTCCGAGTTCCGCTCGTCCCGTTCGACGAGGTGCCCGGCCGGAGGGTTGCCCTCGTCGCGCACGACGGCCTCGCACCGGCGGAGCTCGATCTCTCAGGCCCTACGACCTTCGTGCTCGGGGCGGAACGCGAGGGGCTCCCTGACGAGGTGCTCGCGGCCTGTGACGTGCGGATAACGATTCCACTCGCCGGGGGAGCCGAGTCCCTGAACGTCGCGATGGCGGGAACGATCGCTCTGTACGAACGTGCACGCCGAAAGGCTGGGGTCTGACCCCCAGGGGTCAGACCCCACCAGGTGGCTTTCGAGCGATCCAGACGCTGTCCTCGCGCCCCGCGTAAGGCGTGCGGTCGAACCAGCCGTAACAGGCCTCGACCTCGAACCTGACACCTTCGAGGAGTGCACGCCATTCCTCCGGCGCGAGCCACGCGAGGGACATCGTCGTTTCGGCCTCCTGGCCCCGCACCGACAGCGTCAACGTCCGGGCATCTTCGTCCCAGACGGCATGCTCGAAGATTCCGGGCTCGCGCTCGACCCAGCGATCGTGAGTCTGCTCGATGTCCTGGGCGTCGGGAGCAAACACGTCGAAGACGAACCGACCGCCGGGCACCAGGAGGTCGTGTGCAGCCGAGAGGACACGGCGGCGATCCTCGTGCGTCCGCATGTGCAGGAGCGACCGGAACGGACAGATGACGAGGGGCACGCGCTCGGCGACTGGCGGCTCTCGCAGGTCGCCGACGCGCAGGTCGACGTCGACACCGGCGAGCGCCGCCCGGCGCGCGCAGACCTCGAGCATCGCGCGCGAGGAGTCGATGCCGATCACACGAATTCCGTCCGCCGCGATCGGCACCGCGATCCGGCCGGTGCCGACGCCAAGCTCGACGACCGGGCCGCCCGAGCGCCGCGCCTCCTCCAGGTAGAAGGCAACGTCCTCGACCACACTCGCGCTCCAGGGGTCATACAGCTCCGCGATCGAGTCGTACGCGCTTCCCATCGCCGCTATGGTTACTGCATGGTCATAGCGCGTGCGGCCTTCCTGTTTACCCCGCCCCGGCTCGCCGGGGATCGGGGCTGACGCGCACCCAGCGACCCATCCTCCACGAGCCGGGGCTTCCTCATCGCGTTGTTGCTGGTCCCCGAAAGGAGGAAAGCCTTGGAGAAACGATCGGTTACAGTCGCCGCCGTGGACGTCGAGGCTCTCGAGCGCGAGGCCGAAGCCGCGGTGGGTGCCGCATCGAGCGCAGAGGAACTCGATGAGGTCCGGGTCCGCTACCTCGGGCGCAAGAGCGAGCTGAAGCAGGCTCTGCGGGCGGTGCGCGACCGCGAGTCGGGCATGACGCTCAACGCGGTCCGCGAGCGGCTCGAAGCCGCATTCGACGATCGAGAGGCCGCGCTGCAGCGTGAGGAGCTCGCCTCACTCGACCTGGCGCTCGACGTCACGCTGCCCGGGACGCGGCTTCGCCGCGGCCGGCTTCACCCGCTCACCCAGATCCGGCGTGAAGTCGAGGACATCTTCCTCGGGCTCGGCTACGAGAT
>JBKPEC010000207.1:0-7158 GCA_046728195.1 Actinomycetota bacterium | reverse complement strand
AGGCGGCGCTCTGGGTCTGTCCGCACTGCGGCCACCACTTCGCCATGCGTGCGAGGACGCGCATCGCGTTGCTCGCGGACGAGGGATCGTTCTCCGAGGAGGCGGCCGAGCTTCGGTCGGAAGACCCGCTCGATTTCTTCGACCTCCGTCCGTATACGGAGCGTCTCGCGGAAGCGGAGATGAGGACCGGTCTCGGAGAGGCGATGGTGATCGGGCAGGCCACGATCGACGGTCACGGATGCGAGCTGGCGGTGATGGACTTCGCCTTCATGGGCGGGTCGATGGGCAGCGTGGTCGGGGAGAAGTTCTCGCGCGCCTGCGACAGTGCGGCGCAGCGCGGGGTTCCGCTCGTTTCCGTCACCGCGTCGGGCGGCGCGCGGATGCAGGAGGGGATCCTCTCCTTGATGCAGCTGCCCAAGACGGTCTGCGCCGTCGAGGACTTGCACGACGCCGGCCAGCCCCTGATCAGCGTCATGACGCATCCCACCACTGCAGGCGTGCTCGCCAGCTTCGCCAGTCTGGGCGACGTGATCGTGGCCGAACCCGGCGCCTTGCTCGCCTTCACGGGACCGCGCGTCGTCCAGCAGACGACGCGTGAGAAGCTGCCCGACGACTTCGGCCTGGCCGAGCAGAACCTCCGGTTCGGCCACATCGACGCGATCGTTCCCCGGCCCGAGCTCAGGGGATACGTGACGCGTCTTCTGCGGCTGTTCGGCACGAATGGCGACTGACCAGGAGCTGCGCTTGCGCGAGCGGCTGACGCGGCTCCGCAGTCTGAACCTGCTCGGCGGCACCAAGCTCTCGGCCGAGCTCGAGAAGCTCCAGCGTCAGCTCGAGCGCGTTCAGGCTGCACCCACGGACGAGGAGATCTGGCGGTCGGTCGAGCTGGCACGACACCAGGACCGTCCGTACACGCTGGATTACGTCGAGCGCTTGCTCGAGGACTGGGTCGAGCTGCACGGCGACCGCGGCCGCGCCGACGACCCCGCGGTCGTGATCGGCCTCGGCCGCTTCAATGATCGGACGGTTGCGTTGATCGGCAACCAGAAGGGACGGGACATCCAGGAACGCACGAAACGGAACTTCGGCATGGCGTATCCCGAGGGGTACCGGAAGGCCATGCGTGTGATGGAGCTCGCCGAGCGCCACGGGTTTCCGCTGATCAGCCTGGTCGATATCCCGGGCGCGTATCCGGGTGTCGCAGCGGAGCAACACGGCCAGGGAGGTGCAATCGCACGCTCGCAGGCGCTCTTGTCGCGACTCGGCGTTCCGATCGTCACCTGCGTGATCGGAGAAGGCGGATCCGGCGGCGCGATCGCGACCGCGCTCGCGGATCGCGTCCTGATGCAGGAGAACGCCATCTACACCGTGATCTCGCCGGAAGGCTGCGCTGCGATCCTCTGGCGTGACGCCTCCGAGGCGAAGAAAGCGGCCGCAGCCTTCAAGCCCGATGCCGCCCACTGCCTCGAGCTCGGCGTGATCGACGGCATCGTCCCCGAGCCGAGAGGCGGTGCGCACACGGACCCGGACGAGGCAGCGCGGCTGTTGGGAGAATCGCTGCGGGAGGCGCTCGACGACCTGGAATCCACGCCTCCGGATGGGCTGAAGCGTAGGCGTCGAGCCAGATTCCGCTCCCTGGGCGTTTACGCCTGAGTCAACGGGCGAGCTGTGGATACTCGCGAGCTTTGCCCAGGTTCCGGCAAGTTTCTGGCCTAGTCCGGCTTTCCCTCTCCACAACATCCACAGTCTTTTCCCCCGATCCCGAGTCGACCCCCCCGCTGGGTGGAGAAGCCTTTGGAAGGACGAGAGTCCTCTTTTGAACGGGTCCTTTGCCCGAGCGCTCCGGGTTGAAGCACCGCGTCGAGCGGGTACCAGAGGCCCGTGCGACCCGTCTGGAGCGGCCCGATCTCCTTCGGCCTCGTCAGCGTCCCCGTGCGGATGTTTCCGGCAACCGAGTCCAAGGAGCTCCGTTTCCATTTCCTCCACAAGAAGGACCTGACGCCGATCGCCTACGAGAAGGTTCGTCGCGACGATCGGGAGCCTGTGGATCCCGACGAGATCGTCCGCGGTTTCGAGATCGAGAAGGGACGCTACGTTCCCCTCGAGGACGAGGATCTCGACCGGCTCGACGTCGAGCTGACGCACTCGATCGACATCTGCGACTTCGTGTCCCTGGACGAGATCGATCCCGTCTACTTCCGCAAGGCCTACTACCTGCTGCCGGCCGAGGGCGCCGAGAAGCCGTATCGACTTCTCGTCCGTGCGCTCGAGGAGACGGGCAAGGTCGCGATTGCCAAGGTGGTGATCCGGAACAAGCAGCACCTCGCCGCGGTCAGGCCGTACGAGGGCGTGCTGCTGCTCGAGACCATGTACTACGCCGACGAGGTGCGGCGGCCGGAGGCGCTCGACCGCGACCTGGGCAAGCCGAGGCTGCAGAAGGCCGAGGTCGACATGGCCAAGTCCCTGATCGAGAACCTGAGCGACACGTTCAAGCCGGACAAGTACGACGACGAGTACCGCAAGGAGCTCCTCGACCTGATCCGGGCCAAGGCCGAGGGTCAGCCCCTGCCGGAGCCCGCGGAAGAGGAGAAGGGCGAGGTAGTCGACCTGATGGCGGCGCTCCGCGAGTCCGTCGAACGGACGAAAAAGCAGCGCAGGGGTGCCTCGAAGCGCAAAGCTTCATAGGACGTGCCCCAGAAGCTCACCGAGTACGAGCGGAAGCGCGACCCCAAGAAGACGCCGGAGCCGGGCCTGAAGGGCCCCGTCCGTGCGAAGCGCGGACCTGGGGAGGGGGTTCGGGGGAACCGAGAGGTTCCTCCGGACGAGGGCGACCGCCCGATCTTCGTCGTGCAGCGCCACGACGCACGCCGCCTTCACTACGACTTCCGCCTCGAGCGAGACGGCGCGCTAGCAAGCTGGGCTGTGCCGAAAGGCGTGCCGCTCGAGCCCGGTCAGCAGCACCTGGCGGTCCACGTCGAGGACCATCCACTCGAGTACGCCAGCTTCGAGGGTGAGATCCCGAAGGGGGAGTACGGGGCGGGTACGGTCGAGATCTGGGACAGCGGAACGTACGAGTTGCTCGAGGAGAAGAAGAACGGCGGTCTGACCGTCCGACTAAACGGCCGGAAGCTCGACGGGACCTGGGCCCTCGTTCCCGCGCACCTGAGCGGCGACGAGAAGAACTGGCTGATCGTCCGCAAGCGCGACGACGGAGCGGAAGCGCCGCAGCGGAGCGGGCTGCAGTACAAGCCCATGCTGGCGACGCTCGCCGAGGAAGTGCCCCGGGGCGTTGCCTGGGCCTTTGAGGTGAAGTGGGACGGCTACCGCGCGGTCGCGACGGTGGCCGGCGGCGAAGTGACGCTCACGAGCCGGAACGGGAACGACCTGACAACTCGTTTTGCGGGTGTCGCCAGAGAGATTCCAAAGGCAGCAAAGACCCCCGACTGCGTCCTCGACGGCGAGGTCTGTGCCCTGGACGAGTCGGGCCGCTCGAGCTTCTCCGCCATGCAGCAAGGCAAGCCGGGCACCCCGATCGTGTACTACGTGTTCGACGTGCTGGAGGTCGACGGCGAGCCCGCCGTCGACCTGCCGTTGGTCGAGCGGCGTAAGCGGCTCGAGCAGCTCCTCGACCGGCGCAACAAGACCGTTCGTCTCTCCGAGGTCTTCGACGACGGCCAGGCGCTGCTCGAGGCCGCGAAGCAGCAGCACCTCGAAGGGATCATGGCCAAGCGACTCGACTCGCGCTATCTCCCAGGGAAGCGGACGCGGGACTGGCTCAAGATCAAGACGCACTCCGAGCAGGAATTCGTGATCGCCGGCTACACAAAGGGCACGGGCCGACGAGCGTCGAGCTTCGGCTCGCTCGTGCTCGGCTACTACTCGGGAGGCGAGCTCGTGTACGCCGGCAACGTCGGAACGGGCTTCAACAGCCGGGAGATCGAGAAGCTGCTCGACAAGCTGCGGCCGCTTCGACGCGACACGCCTCCTTTTCGCGAGGTGCCGAAGATGCCGAAGGTGCGAAGGAGCGACGTGATCTGGGTCGAGCCCGAGCTGGTTGCCGAAGTGGAGTTTGCGGAGTGGACCCACGACGGGCGGTTGCGTGCGCCGTCGTACAAGGGCATCCGCGAAGACAAGGCGGCGGAGGAGGTGCGCCGCGAGAAACCGATCACCGATCGCATCATGAAGGGCACGCGCGAGCTGAAGCTCTCGAACCTCGACAAGGTGTTCTTCCCGGTCGAAGGGATCACGAAGGGCGACCTGCTGGAGTACTACCGGGCGGTCGCGTCGGTTCTCTTGCCGCACCTCAAGGACCGCCCCTTCACGATGGTGCGCTGGCCCGACGGCATTGAGGCAGGGCGCTTCTTCCAGAAGGACGCGCCCTCGCACATGCCGGAGTGGATTCCCACCTTTAGCACGCACGTCTCGACTCGAGAGTCGCCGCGCCAGAAGAAGTTGGTCAACTTCCCAATCGTCAACGACGAGCTGGCGCTGCTGTGGATGGTGAACATGGGCTGCATCGACATGAACACGTGGTACTCGCGCGTCGACAGGCCGGACCGTCCCGACTGGGTGCTCTTCGATCTCGATCCGTCGCCTGACGTCGGCTTCAAGGAGACCGTTCAGGTGGCGCTTCTCGTCAAGCAGGCGCTGGATGCGTTCGGCCTCGTGGGCTTCCCGAAGACCTCGAGCGCAGAGGGGATGCACATCCTGGTGCCGATCGAGCGCCGCTATACCTATGCGGACACGCGTCAGTTCGCCGAGATCGTGGCTGGAGCGATCGCGCGAACGAACCGCGGCCTCGCGACGACGGAATGGACGAAGTCGAAGCGACGGGGTGTCCTCATCGATGCGAATCAGAACGGCGAGGGCAAGACGATCGCTTCTGCGTACTCGGTTCGACCACGCCCGGGCGCTCCGGTCTCGACGCCGCTTCGCTGGGACGAGGTGAACGAGCAGCTCGATCCGCTCTCGCTCACGATGCCGGTGGTGCTAGAGCGTGTGCGGAAGCACGGCGATCTCTTCGACGGCGTGCTCAAGACGAAGCAGAGGCTGACGGACGCGCTGAAGGCCCTGGGGGGCTAGGCAGACGCTGCGGCAGGTTCAGCTGACTTCGGCCAGCCGCCCGCACAGGTAGCGTCGCTCGGGCTCGCTCCGCGTGAGCTCGAGTGCGCGGCGATAGGCGCGCGCCGCTTCCTCGTGTCGCTCGAGCCGGCGCAGCAGGTCGGCGCGTGCGGCGTGGAAGAGGTGGTAGTCGTCGAGCGGCAGGCCGTCCATCAGCTCGAGGCCTCGCTCATAGCCCTCGGTCATGGCGACCGCAACCGCCCGGTTGAGCGCGACGACCGGCGAGCCTGTCTCCCGGTCGAGCTCGCCGTACAGCCGTGCGATCTGCTGCCAGTCCGTGTCGTCCGCGGTCTTGGCTTGCGCGTGCAATGCCGCGATCGCGGCCTGCAGCTGGTAGGGACCTGCGCGGCGAAGGGAGAGGGCGCGGTCGAGCACGCGCAGGCCTTCGTCGATGCGCGCGCGGTTCCAAAGCGTGCGATCCTGATCCTCCAGCAGAACGAGCTCGCCGAGCTCGTCCGTGCGCGCCTCGCGACGCGAGTCCTGCAAGAGCATCAGGGAAAGCAGCCCGAGCGCCTCTGCTTCGTCTGGCATGAGCACGGACAAGAGCTTCCCGAGCCGGATCGCCTCCTCACACAGCTCACGGCGCACGATCGCCTCGCCGGCGGTGGCCGAGTAGCCCTCGTTGAAGACCAGATAGAGGACCGCCAGCACGGCGCGCAGGCGTTCGGGCAGCAGGTGATCCGGTGGGACGCGGAACGGAATGCCAGCGTCGCGGATCTTCCGCTTCGCACGGACGAGGCGCTGTGCCAGCGTCGCTTCGGGCACGAGAAACGCGCGCGCGACCTCGTCCGTCCGGAGGCCTCCGACCTCCCGCAGCGTCAAGCCCACCTGTGCGTCCGGCGCAAGTGCGGGGTGGCAGCAGGTGAAGATGAGGCTCAGGCGCTCGTCCGGAATTGAGCCCACGTCGTCGTCCTCGGTCGTCTCCAGCTCGGCCAGGCGGGCGAGCAACTCTGTCTTGCGTGCGAGCGTGCGGTCACGACGGATGCGGTCGATGGCGCGGTTCCGGGCGGTGGTGACGATCCAGGCACCTGGATTCGCGGGCGGTCCGTCGACAGGCCACCGCTCGAGTGCGGCTGCGAACGCATCCTGCACCACGTCCTCGGCGAGGTCGAAGTCACCGAGGACGCGGATGAGGATGGAGACCGCGCGGCTCCACTCTTCGCGGAAGAGGGCCTCGACCCCTATTGCCTCGCGAGCGGTCGTATCTCCACCGAGCCTTTGCCGACGAGCGGTACGCGCTGGGCGAGCTCGATTGCCTGGTCGAGGTCCTCGCAGTCGGCGAGGAAGTAGCCGCCGGTCACCTCTTTGGTCTCGGCGAACGGTCCGTCCGAGACGAGGGTCTCCCCGTCGCGGACGCGCACTACACGCGCCTTCGCTGCTTCCTCCAGCTCGAGCCCGTTCAGGTCGATGCCCTGTTCGGAGATCCAGCCGAAGAGCTCGTTCCAGCGCGGCACTTCCTGTTCGCGAAGCTTGCGCGCTTCTTCCTGCGAGAGCTCGTGCCACGAATCGATCGACGCGGCGTCGTTGTTGAGCAGCATCAGGTACTTCATTCCGACCCCTCCTCGTGGCCGGCCCGAAGCTCGACGGCGCCGCTTGCTGCGCCGGGGATCTGGGCCGCGAGCGCGGCGGCCTCGTCGAGGCTCTCGACCTCGAACAGGTAGAACCCACCTAGCTGCTCCTTCGTCTCCGCGAAGGGACCGTCGGTGACGACGGCCTCGCCGTTCCGCACCCGAACAGTCGGTGCCGTACGGGTCGGCGCCAGCTGGGCACCGTCGACAATGTTTCCGTTCGTGGCCTCGCCGAACGCGACGTACCGCGCCAGCATCGCGTTCCGGTCTTCCTCCGAAGCCGCTTCCCAGCGGGCCTCGTCACCGTAGATCAGCGCGAGAACCTTCCCGCCTTCTCCTTTCCTCGCTGTCCACGATAAGACGAACGAGACTGGCCGGAATCGACAGCGACCTCCTTCGCGAGATAGATCAGCGTGTCGTCGACCTCCACCTGCTTGCCGCGGATGACGATCGTGCCGGCTACGCGTTG
>JBKPEC010000206.1:0-10185 GCA_046728195.1 Actinomycetota bacterium | reverse complement strand
CCGTAGCCGCCTTCCACTTCCAGCCCGCGCTCGACAACGGCGAACTGTCCTTCTGCGAAGGAGCGGTCGGCAGACTCGCGCAGCGGGACGTGCACGCGGACGCGCTGGTCTTCGCAAGGATTGTCGAAGTCGATGCGGATGCGAACGAACGGCTCTCCGGCGCGAAGCTCGAAGCGCGTATGCGTGTCGACGGGCGTCTCGTCCCACACGTAGCGGCGGTGGAGCACGGAGACATGCCGAAGAGGCCCGTCCTCGATCGTCTCGAAACGCTGGTCCGTCGGCTCGTCGACGACCACGTCGTCCTCAGGCGGCGCAAAGTTGTAACTGTCTCCCACGTCTTTGCCGCGTACGATTCGTGTGAGCCCTTCCAGCGGCACCGTCGATTCGAGCCGTGTTCTTGGGTCTGACCCAGGGACATGTCTAGGCCGGACGGTCGTCCAGCCGAGCGCTGGAACCGGCACCGCCGCGACCACTGTGCGCTTCGGGCGCGCGATCACGCGCAGGTTCCACTGGCCCTCCGCGGTTGCGAAGGAGAATTCCCGAACGAGTTGCTCCACGTCCAGCCACGGCGGGTCCGGTTCGTCTCCCACCTCCAGCACCGCGCGGCCGTCCTCGATGTGGTAGCCGTTGACGTAACGGCCGAAGAGCTCCCGGCCGTGCAACCGGCGCGCGATCACGATCGGAACCTCCGCTCCGGCGAGTGTCGTCTCCCACAGCATCGGGTCCTGCCGGCGAACTTCCTGCGTCGGGACGGTCGCGCCGCCGGGCAGCTCGAGTGCCACAGCCTCCCAGTCGTCGGGCACCACCAGCTCGACCTCGACCAAGTCGGTGCGCTCGCGCGGGGAGGGATTGACGATCGCGAACGAATGACGCGGCGCCTCGCCGGCGATGTGCGCGAGCGCGCGTTGCGTCAGCTCCCGGCCGATCTGCTCCGCCTCTGCATACCGGACGAGCACCTGTGCGGAGACCTCGTCCGCCGAGCATCCGCAGATCGAGTCGTGCGCCGAGTTGTGGAACATGCGCGTCCAGGCCTCCGCGAGGAACGCCTCCGGCCACTCGTTCGAATACAGGGTCTGCAGCGGCTCGGCGTAGCGCTCGAGCCACCGCTCCGCACGCGCACAGGCGGCCTTAAGGTCGATCCTCGCCGAGACCACGCCCGGGAGGAGGTTCGCGCGTGCAGCGGAGCGGAGCTCACCCCGCCACCGCGGGAGCCCGTCGGCCGACGCGTTACCGAGATAGTCGGCCAGCGTTCCCGTCCGCGCCCCTGCGGAGGGCAACCGCTCCGAAAAGTCGCGGACGAGCGGCATGTGGTCGGTCCCGACCATGCCGAGGATGTCGTCCGCGCCGAACCACGGCCGGAAGCGTTCCTCGAAGACCTCGAGCGGCGGTGGGCCTGGAACGTCGAAGAGATACGCCGCGTTGCCGTACCCCGCCGGCAGATACTCCGCGACGACGGTCGAGCCGTCAGGCGCTCCCCAGACGAACCGGTGGAAGTCCACCGCGGACGGAACGCCGCGCCACACGACGGCGGTCTCGATTCCCGCCGCGCGCAGGATCTGGGGCATCTGTGCGACATGGCCGAACATGTCCGGGAGATAGCCGACGCGCATCGCGCCTCCGAGCTTCTCCGCCCGGACCAGGCCTGCCTCGAGGTTCCGCAGCGTCGTCTCCCCGTCGACGAGGAACTCGTCCATGAGCGTCTGCCACGGCCCGATCGCCAGGCGCCCTTCACCGACCAGCCTGCGTACCCGCTCCTCCGCCTCGGGCCGGATCTCGAGGTAGTCGTCGACGGTCGCCAGCTGGCCGTCGAGGGTGAAACGCAGCTTCGGGTCGGCTTCGAGTCCGTCGAGCACCTCGTCGACCACGTCCACAAGCGACATGCGAAAGGACTGGAATGGTCGGTACCACTCCCGGTCCCAGTGCGTGTGCGGGGCGAGGAAGACGCTCAGGTCTTGACGGACCCCGCCAGCAGGCCTTGCACGAAGTACCGCTGCAGCGAGAAGAACACGATCAGCGGCACGGCCATCAACAGGAACGCGGCCGCGCTCAGGAGGCCGTACTGCTGACCGAACGTTGAGAGCAGGTAGGTAATTCGAACGGTCATCGGCTGCTTGCTTGGATCGGAAACAAAGATCAGGGCCATCAGTAGATCGTTCCAGACCCAGAGAAACTGGAAGATTCCGAAGGACGCGAGCGCGGGGACGGACAGCGGTACGACGATGCGCCGGAAGATCGAGAAGTTCGAGGCTCCGTCGATCCTGGCCGCCTCGATTAGATCCTTGGGTAGGAGAATGAAGAAGTTGCGGAGCAGAAAGATCGCTAACGGCAAACCAAACGCCGTGTGCGCGAACCAAATCCCCCAGTACGACGTGTTCAGATGCGTCCAGGAGACATCCACACCGGCGGCGTGGATGTGGATACCTTCACGAAAGAGCTTCAACAATGGTACGAGCGATGTCTGGATCGGGACGATCATCAGCGCGACGATCACCAAGAAGAGAGTGTCACGGAACGGGAAGCGTCCCCACGCGAACCCGTAGGCTGCGAGCGCACCCAAGGTCAGCGGCAGGATGGTCGCCGGTACGGTGATGATGAGACTGTTCAAAAAAGCGCGGCCCATGCCGGCGCCGTGGATGACAGAGCCGTAGCCGTGCAACGTCCAGTTCCAGTGAATCAGGCCGTGCCACCATCCGGTCGCCGAGATGTCGCTTTCGGGACGGAATGAGGTGACGAGGAGACCGATCGTCGGAATCAGCCAGATCACTGCGATCGCGATCAGTGCCAGGTGAAGCGGTGTCCTGGAGGCGATCCGCGAGAGGCGCTCTGTCCGAGTCCCAGCACTAACGGGAACCGCACGCTCGATCGTCGCCATTAGGTGATCACGCGTTCGCTACGGAATCGCCGGACGTTCACGATCATCACCGGAAGCGTGAAGAGGAGCATCAGTACTGCGACTGCGGCGCCGTATCCAGCCCGGCCATTCGCAAATGTCTCCTGATACATCGTGAAGGCGATGACCCGGCTCGAGGTACCGGGCCCGCCGTTCGTCATGACATAGATGATGTCGAAGACCTTGATCACGTTGATGAAAAGCCAGATCGTGACGATCGAGATCGGGAGGCTCAACATCGGGAACAGCACGCGGCGAAAGATCGCCCATTCTCCGGCTCCGTCGACGCGGGCCGCCTCGAGCACCTCAGCAGGAATTCCCTTGATTGCCGCGGAGAGCACGACCATGACGAAGCCTGTCGATGCCCAGACGTACGCAAAGATCAACGCGTAATTGACAGTGCTGGGTCGCCCAACCCAGGAGATTGGGTTGAAGCCGTGGTCGACCGCGTGAATTGATGCGTTGAGTACTCCCTGATTCAGACTTGGGCTGTAGACGAGAAGCCAGATCACCCCGACTGCCGTCGCGGAGATTGCCATCGGCACGAAGATCACCGACTTCACGAGGCTCTCGTAGCGAACACGCACGGCGAGTACGGCGAGACTGAGTCCGAGTACGAGCGAGATCCCGAGGTAGAAGATCACCCAGCGCACGTTGTTGCTGAGCGCGCCTCCTGGTGGAAACGTGCTGAGGTCGAGAAAGTCGGGGTCCTTCGTCAGAAGTTCCTTGAAATTCGCAAAACCGATCGCGTGAACGAAGCGGAAGAAGAAATCGCTCTGATAGAAGGCCAATCGAACGGTGTAGTAAGCGGGATAGATCAAGAAGATCCCGAGCACGATCAACGCCGGCACGACAAAGAGAAAACCCTGCGTCCTTTGGCCCAAAGCACTGGCGAACTCCCGCTTCGTCCGCGGAGGTGCGGTCACAGGCGTAGGAAGGGGTTGCTGGCTCACGTTTGTGCCATGGAAGCGGTGACGAGAGCGGCGCGCCTCGGCACGCCGCTCTCGTCATGGAGGTCTAGCTCCCGAACTTCCCTTCGATCTGCCCTTGGAAGGTCGAGAGGATCTTCTTGACACTGCTGGTGCTCGGTTTCTGGATCACGTTCTGGAGCGCGGCGCCCCACGTGTCTCCAAATGCGCCGGGCAGCTGGTCCGACCCGTCGAAGCGGAACACCTTGGCGGTAGCGACTTGGTGCGCCTCCTTCCGAACGAGCAAGTTCGGATAGGCCTTCGCGGGAACCCGCTTGTTGGGCGAGACGATCGCGCCTGTAGAGACCCAGATCGTCCCCGCCGCCGGACTCGAGATGTACTTCAGGAAATTCCTGATGTCCGGGCTGTCCTTGAACGCGACAGCAAGGTCACCGCCGCCGATCAGCGGGCTGCCGTACTTGCCAACGATCGAGGGCCACGGAAAGTCATCGATGGTCTTCCCAGGCTTGAGGGACGGATTGATCTGCCCGAGCGCGATCCCTCCCATGAATCCGCCTTCCATGTACATCTGCGCAGTCGTCCCGCTCTTGCCGAAGACGCGCGCCATGCCGTCGGTGTAGGACAGACCCAGCGCTCCCTGAATCCCACCCGCGACGTATTTGTTGTTCAGGATGCTCGTCATGAGCTGCAGCGCGGTGACGACGGAGGTGTCCGTGAACTTCAGCTTGCCGGTGAACAGGGCTTGGTATTTCACCGGGCCGGCCGTCCGGACATAGATGTTCTCGAACCAGTCCGTCAGCGTCCACGAGCTCGGACCAGGTCCACATCCGAGCGCCCACGGGGTCAGACCCTTCGCCTTGTACGCCTTCGTGATCGCAACGAGTTGCTTCCACGTCTTCGGGATCTTGAAGTGGTACTTGGCGAAAGACGGCGGCTTGTACCAGATGACGCTCTTCGAATTCGCCTTTGCGGGCAGGCCGTACAACTTGCCGTCGACGGTCCCCAGACTGATCCAGGCACTTCCGTAGTTCTGCCTCATGTAGGCCGACGTGAACCCGAGCCCGGTGAGCTGCTTGAGCACACCCTCGCGTGCGAGTGTCGCGAGGTTCCCCGGGCGGGGCACGATCGCGATGTCCGGCGGATCCCCAGCGGCGAGCCGCGTACGGATCGCCGGAATGAAGTCTCGCGCCGACGAGTACTTCACGTCGATGCCGGTCTTCTTGGTGAAGGCGTCCGTCACCTTCAGGAATGCGTCCTTCTCACTTCCGCCCCAGAGCGAGAAAACCTCGATTGAACCTGCACTGCGCTTCGTCGGCTTTGCACTGATCGCCGTCGCTGTCAAGCCAGCGCCGACGACGGCCAGTGCGATGGCAAACGTGATGAAACGCTTACGTCGCTTCAACTCCATCCTCCTCCTTGTGGCGGCCGGGAGATCACCGCCTTGCTCAGCCCCTCAGGTTGCTACTCAGCCCCCGTTATGACCACGATGCTATCTCTCGCGGCAAGCCTCCGTTTCAAGCGGTTGCCGTCAGGTTCAGCTCGCTCTCGGGGTCGAAGACGTGCAGTTTCTCGACCGGGATCGTGAAGTCGACCTTCTCACCCGCCTGCACCTTCTTCTCCGAGGGAACGAGCGCGATGATCTCGTGGCCCTCGGACTGGGCGTGGATGAGCTCCTCGTGACCGAGGTACTCGACGACGTCGATCTGCGCGGGAATCTGAACGCCGTTCGAGCCACCCATCCCGTTCAGGACGAGATCCTCCGGCCGGAAGCCGATCAGGAGGTCGCGGCCACGATTCTGCGCGGCGGCGGCCGCTTGCCGGCCGGAGAGCTCGAGCTTCGTCTCCCCGAGCATGAGGGCGCCGTCGTGAGCCTTCGCGGTCGCGAAGTTCATCGCCGGCGAGCCGATGAAGGCGGCGACGAACACGTTCACCGGGTTGTCGTAGAGCTCCGGCGGGCTCCCGATCTGCTGCAGCAACCCGAGGTTCATGACCGCAATGCGGTCGCCCATCGTCATCGCCTCAACCTGGTCGTGCGTGACGTAGACCGTCGTCGTCTCGAGGCGCCGCTGCAGGCGGAGGATCTCGGCGCGCGTCTGCACGCGAAGCTTCGCGTCGAGGTTGGAAAGCGGCTCGTCCATCAGGAACGCAGCCGGCTCGCGGACGATGGCCCGGCCGAGGGCGACGCGCTGGCGCTGTCCACCCGAGAGCGCGCGCGGCTTCCGGTCGAGGAGGTTCTCGAGATTGAGGATCTTCGCCGCTTCCTCGACCCGCCGCCTGATCTCCTTCTTCGGCGTCTTCATCAGCTTGAGGCCGAACGCGAGGTTGTCGAACACGGTCATGTGCGGGTACAGCGCGTACGACTGAAACACCATCGCGATGTTCCGGTCCTTCGACGGTACGCGGTTGACGACTCTCGCGTCGATCTTGATCTGGCCCGACGTGATCTCCTCGAGCCCGGCCAGGCATCGAAGCGCCGTCGTCTTCCCGCAGCCCGACGGGCCCACGAGGACGAGGAACTCGCCGTCCTTGATCAGCAGATCGAGCTCGTTGACGGCGATAGTGCCGTCGGCGTACGCCTTCGTGACGTGGTCGTAGGTGACGGTCGCCATGCGGGATTGATGCTAACGCGCGAGCGCTTCGGCGCATAGCCGCTGGAAATGGCCGACTAGCTGCTCGCTCTCGGAGAGGAGCCGGCCTTCACCGAGAACCCCGGAGCGGACACCGCGCTGCACGCCTTCGACCAGCGCTCGGTCCTCGAGGCCGACCTGGGAGTCGAACGCGACCAGCTCGTCCACCCAGGCCCGGTCGACGTCCGGGGCGAAGTAGTAGTCGAGAAAGCGGCCGGTTCGCTCCGGGCCGAGCGGGATCATCGGGCCGCAGGAGAGACTCGGCTTGCCGGGGAAGACGTTCATGTTGAAGTTCGGCCACAGGAAATGAAACTGGCTCCGCGGTACCTCGCCGTCGATGAGGAACGAGGGCTCGCTCGAGCGCAGCGGTCCGATCTGGCTCGAGACCAGTCCCTCCGCGTCCAGCAGGTACGCGTCGGGCGACACGTCGATGACCTCGCTGAACCCGGGGTGCGCGACCGCGCAGTGGTAGCACTCGAGAAAGTTCTCGCACGAGATCTTCCAGTTCCCCTCCAGCTCGAACTCGGTGCGAAAGCGGAACTCCAGTGCGTCGAGGTCGAGGATCTCGGCCAGTCGGGCAGGAACGTCGCCGAGCGCCGCCGCCAGCGGTTCGGAGTTCGGATCCGGGTTGACGAAGACAAGCGGCCCCCAGGTGTCGACGCCGATCTCGACGAGGTCGAGCTCGTCGGCGTCGAAGCCCGGCTCCCGGTCCGAGCGCGGCGCCGTACGCAAGCGACCGTCGAGACCGTACGTCCAGGCGTGGTACGGGCACTGGAGCGTCTCGCGCTTTCCGGATCCGTTCGCCACGACGTGCCCGCGGTGACGGCAGACGTTGAGGAAGGCGCGGAGCTGCCCGTCACGCGCGCGGGTGACGACGACCGGGATCTGGCCGGCCGACGCGGCGAAGAATCCACCGTCTGCGACCTGTCCGGTGTGCCCCACGTACTGCCACGTGCGCGCGAAGATCCGCTCTCCCTCGAGCCGGAGCACCTCGGGGTCCGCGTACCAGGTCCATGGCAAGGTCCGCTCCACGCCGGGAACTGTAGTGTCCTGGCCATGGCGCGAGCACACGTTTCCCTAACAATGCCGCGCCGCGTGCCGTCTAATGAACGCGTCGGCACAGGGCCTACAATCCGGGGGATCCGGGGAGGTATATGGAGACGACAAAGACGGCTCGCATAGAGGAGTCCGATCGTTTCTCGCGGGCCGCGGCCCTCGCCGAACGATTCCTCGACAACATCGAATCGGTCGTCTACGGCAAGCGCGACAAGGTCAAGCTCGTCGTGGCGGCTCTCATCTCCGGAGGCCACGTTCTGTTCGAGGACGTTCCCGGGACGGCCAAGACGGTGCTCGCCCGCGCGATCGCCCAGTCGATCGAGGGCGCGACGCCGTCGCGCATCCAGTGCACTCCGGACCTGCAGCCGACCGACGTCACCGGCCTCTCGGTCTTCAACCAGAAGGAGCGGGACTTCGAGTTCAGGCCGGGACCGATCTTCGCCAACGTTGTGCTGGTGGACGAGATCAACCGAGCGATGCCGAAGACCCAGTCCGCGCTGCTCGAGGCGATGGCCGAGCAGCAGGTGACGGTCGACGGCGAGACGCGTGTGCTTCCCGATCCGTTCTTCCTCCTGGCGACCGACAACCCGATCGAGTACGAGGGGACGTTCCCGCTTCCCGAGGCGCAGCTCGATCGTTTTCTGCTCAGGACGGCGCTGGGGTATCCCGACGCCGACGACGAGCGACGCATTCTCGACGAGCAACGTCACGGCCATCCGCTGCGCCTGCTCGAGCCGGTGATCACGGTCGAGGAGGTCCAGGAGCTGAAGAAGGCATCCCAGGCGGTCTACGTCGACGACCTGATCAAACGCTGGATCGTCGAGCTCGTCCGCGCGACGCGCGAGCACGAGGCCGTCGCGATCGGCTCGTCGGTCCGCGGCAGCCTGGCGCTGGAGCGGGCGGCACGCGGTTGGGCGCTCCTCAGCGACCGGAGCTATGTCGTTCCGGACGACATCGACCAGCTGTTCGTGCCCGTGCTGATGCATCGTGTCGTCTTCCGTCCGGCCTTCCTCGCCGAGGCGAGACGCAGCAGCTGGCAGCTCGCGGCCGAACAGTTCCGCGACGCGTGCCTCGCGGATGCACCGCGCCCGGTCGCTGAGCCCGACGCCGGCGTCTTCGCGCTCGGCGCCCGACACGGGTAGCGGACTTGACGGCGGCTGGTCTCACGTTTCCGCTGGAGCCGCGCCGCCGCCTGATCGGGCTCTCGTTCGGCGGCATGCGCAGTATCCGTCGCGGCACCGGCTCCGACGTCGCGGGCTCGCGCCCCTACCGCCCGGGCGATGACATGGACTCCATCGACTGGAACGCGTCCGCGCGTTTGTCTGCGGCGCGAGACGCAGACGAGTTCATCGTGCGGGAGAAGTTCACGGACGAGGCGCCACGCGCGATCACGGTCTGCGACCGACGGCCGGAGATGTCGCTCTTTCCGACCTGGTTGCCGTGGCTCGCGAAGCCCGAGGCCGTGCGAATCGCGACGCTGATGATCGCCGATTCCACGGTTGCCGTCCGGGGGCTGACGGGATACGTCGATCTCGCAGACGGGGAGATCTTCTGGCGGCCGCCGCGCAGCCAGCACGAGGAGTGGCGACTCGAGGAACGGCGGTCCTTCCGCGCGCCGCCGGACAATCTGGCCAGGGCGTTCCAGCACCTGTTCTCGCTGCGGCCGCCCCTCCCGACCGGCAGCTTCATCTTCGTCGTCTCCGACTTCGTCGAACCGCTCCCGGAGGAGATCTGGCTCCAGGCTCTCGAGCGACGGTGGGACCTCATTCCGGTGGTCGTCCAGGATCCTGTCTGGGAGCAGACCTTCCCGGACATCGCCGGCACGTCCGTTCCTGTCCTCGACCCCCACACTGGGAACACGTCGTATCTGCGACTCACCCGCCGTGAAGTCGTCGAGCGGCGGGAGCAGAACGAGGCGCGCTGGCGGCGGATGGTCGACACCTTCGAGTTTCTCGACATCGAGCCGGTGATCATCTCGTCGGAGCGGCCGGATCACATTCTCGACGCCTTCATCTGGTGGGCCGAGAAGCGGATCCACTGGCGGGTGACACTGTGAGCGCCGCGCGGCTCAGGAGCTGGCTGCCGCAGGTGGCAGCGGGCGCGCTGGCCGTCGCGTTGATCGCGGTGGTGCTGGTGATCGCGCTGACAGGCAGCAACCAGCCGTCGGGGGCAGGCTCGTTGCCGCCCGGTGAGGCCTTCGCCGCAACCTGGTCTCTGTCGCCGACCTCGCACCTCTTCGGCGACACCGTGCACATGCGTGTCGAGGCGACCGTCGACCGCCGCCGGCTCGATCCGCGCTACCTGCAGCTGGACGCGCCGCTGAAGCCCTACGAGCGGGTGGGGGCCCGCTACCGGACGCAACGGAACATTGGCCGCTACTCGGAGATCGTGTACCGCATCGATCTGCGTTGCATCCAGGAGAGCTGCGTCTCGCAGGTCAGCGGACTGCGGCGGATCACCCTCGAGCCGGCGCACCTCGTCTACCGGCCACCCGCTTCACTGCGCAACGGCCTCCAGCCGATCGAGCACACGTGGCCCGGCATCGTCTCCTACTCACGGCTCGACCCGAACGACATCACCGCGCGAGCCCGAGGGGTCACGCCGTTCGGCCAGAATCCGAACCGAGCCGCGAAGCAGCCGCTGCCACCCTGGCGTTACGCGACGGATCTCCCGCCTGTCACGT
>JBKPEC010000205.1:0-6362 GCA_046728195.1 Actinomycetota bacterium | reverse complement strand
CGTGCAGGAAAAGCGGGAAGTTCCACGCGTCGGGCCGAACGAGGGCGAGCATCAGGCGCCCGGCTTCCAGATCATGAGTGCGAGAATCGCGATCACGACGAGGCCGCTACCCCAGCTCAGACCGAGCCAGACCGGATTGCGCAGACGCGCCGACAGCTCGGCGCTCGGCGCATCCCCTTCCGACGTGAGTCGCTCGGCCAACGCGCGGGTCTGCTTTTCGTGGTTGCCGCCAATTCCGCCGAGAGCGTTCGACAGGACCCACAACACGAGCGCGAGCACGATCCACGTCTGTCCCCAGCCGTAGCCCACGTGATGGACCAGCCAGAGGCCGAAGCCAAGGGTCAACGCCATGCCGATGCCAATCGCGGCGACGGCGACGCGGGCAAACCTGAAGAAGAGGACGACTTCGCTCGGTCGCTCGCTGCGTAGTGCGGCCACGTTGAAGACGCCCGCCATCACCGCTCCGCCGATGACGAGGAAGGCGCCGGTCACATGCAAGAACAACAACCATTCGTAGCGAGTCACAGCGCTAGCCTACGAGTCCGGGTGGACGTACGTGAGCGTCATCTGCGCTTGCTCACCGAGACGATTGCAGCGGTGAACTCGACGCTGGACCTCGAGGAGGTTCTTTCACTCGTGGCGCGCAAGGTGGCGGACGCACTCGGTACCGAGGCCTGCTTCGTGTACCTGTACGACGAGCGAGCGGATGAGCTTGTCCTGCGCGCGACGCACGGAACGAGTGTCGAAGAGATGACGAAGCGTCCGCGCATGCATCCGGGAGAGGGGATCACCGGCGCTGCCGCGGCAGAGCGAGCGCCCGTGATGATCCCGTCACAGGCACATCTCGACCCTCGTTTCAAGCAGTTCTCGAATTTGCCCGAGGACGAATACGAGTCGATCCTGGCGGTTCCCATCCTCGCGCGCGAGCGGCTTGCCGGTGCGCTGAACGTGCGAACGCTCGAGCCGCGCGAGTTCACCCGCGACGAGATCGACCTCCTCGTCGCGATTGCCGACCAGGTTGCGCAGACGATCGAGCACGCTCAGCTGTACGCGCAGGCCCAGCAGCGTGTGGCGGAGCTGGAGGCGCTCGCCAAGATCTCGGAGGCGGTCTCGGAGTCGCTCTATCTCGAAGAGTCGCTCGAGGCGATCGTCAAGACCACGATGGATGCGGTCGGCGCCACCGGCGCAGCGCTCGTCCTGGAGGACGGCAACATCGCTTGGCCGGAAGGGCGGCCCGGCAAGCACGCGGTGCGCCTGCCATTGCGCTGGAAGCGTCGGCAGATCGGCGAGCTCGTCTGCGATCGCGATACGCCCTTCACCGCCGACGAGCGCGCGCTGCTCGCGTCGATTGCCCATCATGCCGCCGTCGCGCTCGAGCACGGGCGCGCGGTAATGCGCGGAGTGCTGGCGCAAGAGATCCACCACCGCGTCAAGAACAATCTGCAGACCGTCGCTTCGCTGCTGCGACTGCAGGCGCGCTCGCCGCACACCGATCCGCGCAAGGCACTCGAGGATTCCGTGCACCGGATTCTCGCGATCGCCGCGGTTCACGAGGTCCTGACGGAGCAACGCGAGGAGGTCGTGGAGCTGCGTGAGCTACTCGAGCGCCTGCGCGCGATGCTGGTGCAGGGCCTGGGCGCCGGCAAAGAAGTTCACGCCGACCTGGAGCCGGTATCCCTGGCAGGCAACAGGGCAACGGCGCTGGCGCTGGTCTTCAGCGAGCTGCTGCAGAACGCGCTGGAGCACGGCGGCGAGACGGTCCAGATAGAGCTGGCGCAGCGAAACGGTGAGGTGGTGCTGGCAATCGCCGATGACGGAACAGGCATCGACCCAAATGCCGCCGGAACAGGCCTGTCGATCGTGCAGGCACTAGTTCGGGACGAGCTGCAGGGCCGATTGAATCTCCGCAATGAAGATGGCACGAGAGCTGAAGTAGTCTTCCCGGCGAAGTAACTGCGCGACAACCGCTTCCACCAAAGCCGGACGCTAAGACCAGGCGATGCCGGGCTTAGCGGGAGGCGAACTGATCCGGGCGCGGCCGCTTGAGCGCCCGTGCCCGGACGGTCAGGAACAAGCGCCAGGCACCAACACCAAAAGAGCGCGTGGGCTTCGCCCACGCGCGTTCAGCGCGATGAGCGCCGTACCTTGAGCCAAGCGAAGGCGAAGCCTTCGCGCGGAGGCCGGAGCTAGACGCCGCCGTCGCCGCCCGCGGGGCGGGACCACCACGCGTCGCCCGAGCCGGACATTGCGCCCTGCAGCTGGTCGACATAGCTGATCAGGTCGCGCTCGCGGCGGTCCAGGCTCTGCTCGAGCTCCTCGAGCTCGGTGCGCCAGCGTTCCATCCGATCTTCGCGAATCTGAACGTCTGCCTCGAACTCGGCCTCACGCTGCTCGAGGTCGCTCTGCAGTTGGCTCAGCTCGTCCGTCCGCGCGTCGCCGGCGGAGGTGGACATCGGCCGGGGCTCTTCGAGCCCGTCGCTCGTGCTCTCGACCCGCTGACCGAAGATGGGAGCGAGCGAGGCTGCCTGCTCCGCCGAGATCTCGACGCGGAGGATGAGGGGTTTGGGGGTGCTGGGGTCGTGGTCAGACATGGGGAGCCGCTCTTCCAGAATCGCCCGTGGGAAGATGCCCCGCCATCCCTCGGCTGAGCGTTTTCCGCCAGACTCACCCATCAGAGGTGAGGATCCTCGTCGCAGAAGACGAGACCATCATCCGGCTCGACCTCCGGGCACTGCTCGAGGGCGCCGGCTTCGAGGTCTGCGCAGAGGCTCGGGACGGGGAGGAGGCCGTGTCCCTGGCCCGCTCCGAGCGACCGGATCTCGCCCTTCTGGACGTCAAGATGCCGAAGCTCGACGGGATCGAGGCGGCGCGGAGGATCCTGGACGACCGGCCGATCCCGATCGTCATGCTGACCGCGTACGGGCAGGACGAGCTGGTCGAGCGCGCAGCGGAGGCCGGGGTTTTCGGCTACCTGGTCAAGCCCTTTCGCGAGCAGGATTTGCTACCGGCGATCCATACCGCGCGCGCTCGCCACGACGAGCTGGTCGCCCTCCGCGAGGAGGCCGAGTCGTTGGCTGACGCACTCGCGGCGCGGAAGGCGATCGAGCGTGCGAAGGGACTGCTGATGGAACGGGAAGGGCTGTCCGAGGACGAGGCCTTTCGGCGCTTGAGGAAGGCGAGCCAGATCTCGGGCCGTCCGTTGAAGGTCGTCGCCGAGGCTTTGATCGCGACGTTCGAGAGCTGACGCGTCAGCTGTGGGTGCGCTCGAAGAGACGCTCCCAGCGCTGAAGCAAGGTCTGCAACTCGTCGCGCGCCGAGCGGTGCGCCGCCAGGAGCTCGACGTCGTTCCAGTCTCGTGCGAGCCGGTCCTCCAGGTCCGCGACTGCGCGCTCGCGGTCCGCGATCTCCGCCTCGATCCGCTCGAGCTCGGTCGGGCGCTGTTTCGGTTTCGGCGCCGCCTTCTTCTGCTTCGGAGGCATCGGGTCCGCGGCTGGTCGCGCAGGTGCGCGCAGCTCTTCACGGCGCCGTACGTAGTCGGCCCAGCCGCCGTCGTACGAATTGAGCCGCCGGTCCTCGATCGCCAACGTCCGCTCGGCGACCGCGTCGAGAAGCGCACGGTCGTGCGAGACGAGCAGGATCGTGCCGGGGAAGGCGTCGAGCGCGGCTTCGAGAGCCTCGCGGCTCTCCAGGTCGAGATGGTTCGTCGGCTCGTCGACGACGAGGAAGTTCGCGCCGGACGCGACCACGAGTGCCAACGCGAGGCGACGGCGTTCACCGCCCGAAAGCGCGGCGACCGGCTTCTCGTGCTCCGTCCAGCCCGAGAAGAGGAAACGGCCCAGCAGCTTCTGCGCGTCGGGGCGTTGCAGTCCGGTTGCCCGCTGCGCGCACTGCAGGACCGAACCGCGTAGGTCGAGCTCGAGCTCCTGTTGCGAGAAGTACGCCGGCATGACCCCGTGCCCGAGACGCACGGTCCCCGCACGCGGTTCGCGCTTGTCGAGGATCGTCTCGAGCAGCGTCGTCTTGCCGGATCCATTGGGCCCGACGAGCGCGACGTGCTCACCGCGCTCGATCGCGAAGGTCGCGCCTTCGACCAGTACGCGATCGCCGATCCGGAGGTCGAGACCCTCTGCCTCGACGACCGTTCGACCGCTCCGCGCGGGCTTCAGGAACTCGAAACCGAGCTGCTTGCTCTTGCGAGTCAGCAGGTCGATCTGCCCTGTCGCCTTCGCGCGCTCCCTTTCGAGCCGCTCGATCTGCGTCAGCTTGACCTGCGCCTTCCGCGCCATCTTCTCCGTGGAGGCGCGGAAGCGCTCGACGAAGCGCTGGAGCCGCTCGATGTCGCGGCCGATCCGGTCCGCAGTCTTGGACGCTGCCTGCAGGCGCGCTGCCTTCTCGATGCGCCATTCGTGCCAAGGGCCGGAGAAGTAGGTCGAGCGCCCAGCGTCGAGCTCGAGGACGGAGTTCGTCACTGCTTCGAGGAACCAGCGGTCGTGCGCGACGATCATCACGCCGGCGTCCAGCGACTGCAGCTCGCGTTCGAGCCACTCGAGGCTCTCGACGTCGAGGTGGTTCGTCGGCTCGTCGAGGAGGAGGAGGTCGGGGTCGCCCCCGAGCGCCCTGCCGAGCGAGGCCCGCGTCAGCTCGCCGCCGGAGAAGGACTCGAGCGGGCGGTCGAGGTGCTCGTCCCGGAAGCCGAGGCCGCGCAGGACTGCGGTCGCGCGCTCGCGCCAGTCGTAGCCGCCCGCGTGCTCGAGGCGCGCCTGCGCCTCGCCGTAGCGCCGCATGGTCGCGGGATCGTGGTCGCCCCCCGCCATCAGCTGCTCGAGTCGGCGGAGCTCCAGCTCCACCTCTACCAGGTCTTTCGCGCCTGACAGGACGTACTCCCGGAGCGTCAGGCTGCGCTCCAGCGGCGGCCGCTGGTCGTGGAGCGCGATCCTCACTCCCTTCTGGAAGGCGAGGTCCCCGCCCTCGAGGCCGGTCTCGCCGACCAGAGCCCGGAGCAGAGTCGTCTTACCCGCCCCGTTCGGCCCGGACAGCGCCACGCGGTCTCGCCGCTCGACCTTGAATGAGACGCCGTCGAAGAGGGGGTCGCCGGAAAGCTCCTTCCGGAGATTGGACGCAATCACCACTGCCATGGCCAGAGGCTAGCCCCAGCGACCGTTCATACCGGTCTCATACCGAATGACACCCAAATGTCAACCGGCGTCTGGAATCATGGCAGCTCGGTGGGTTGCGTCCTCGTCCTCGAGCCCGATCCGGAGGTCCGTGAGCTCGTCACGCTGGTCGCTGCACGACTCGGCCTGGACGCCGTGGTCGACGTTCCAACGCCGTCGCTGGGCATCGACGTCGTAGTCGTAGAGCTGGAGAGCTTCCGCCCATTCCTCGCCGTTCAGGTCTTGCGCCGGCGCTTCCCAGAGTTGCCGATCATCTGCGCGAGCGTTGCGCCGCCCAGCGACAAGACGGCCGAGCTTCGCCCGCTCGCCTACCTGCAGAAGCCGTTCGCGCTCGAGGAGCTCAAGCGTGCCCTGACGCGTGCGCTGCCCGCTTCGCCGAGCAGCGACGTCGCCTGACGACGGCAAGGCGCGCGTTATCGTCCGGCCGGTGTCCGGCCGTCGCGTACTCGCTCTCGACGTGGGCACTTCATCGGTCCGCGCGCATCAGTTCCAGGAGACGGCGCTCGAGGAAGGCGAGCCGGCTCGACGCGACTACAGCGGCGAGTCCGACCCCGCCAGCATCGTCGAACTCTCCCGCGAAGCCATCGACGAGGCCGGCGGCTGGGAGGGCATGGATGCCGCTGGTGCTTCGTGCTTCGGCCACAGCCTTCTTGCTCTCGACCGAAGCGGCCGGCCACTAACGCCGATCCTGTCCTGGCGGGACACACGATCGGCCGACGCAGCGGATTGGCTCTTGCGACGCGTCGACGGTACCGCCGTGCATGCGCGCACCGGGTGCCAGATCCACACCAGCTACTGGCCGGCGAAGCTTGCCTGGCTCGCGCAGGCACAGCCTGAGGTCTTTCGAGCAGCGCATCGCTTCGTCTCGTTCTGCGACTACCTCTACGCTGCGCTGCTCGGCCGCGAGGTGCCGACCAGTATCGGGATGGCGGCGCCGACCGGGCTGGTCGACCTGCGGACCCGGGCCTGGGATGAGGAGTTGCTGGGGGTGCTCGGCCTCGATGTGGAACGGCTCTCCGAGATCTCGGATGAGCCCGTGGAAGGCTTGTATCCCGCGGTGCTCGACGGGGCGTGCTCGAACGTCGGCGCGGGCTGCGTGACACGCGAGCGTGCGGCGCTGATGGTCGGAACGTCGGGCGCCATGCGCGTGATCTACGAGACCGAGCGACCCCAGCCGCGCCCGGGCCT
>JBKPEC010000204.1:0-16356 GCA_046728195.1 Actinomycetota bacterium | reverse complement strand
CCCGCGAATTAGCGCGTCGACTGGCTAGCCTCGCGCGTATTCCTCAGCGGATCGCGGCTCGAACTCAAATCCTACGAACCGCTCGTCGCCGATCACCCAGGCATCGTGTCCGGGTTCGATCAGATACGCATCTCCCGGCCCCAGCTCGACCTCGGAGCCATCCTCGTGTTGCACGGCCAGACGCCCTGCGTGAACAACGCCCAAGTGTCGTGCTTGGCAGCTTTCGGTTCCCGCAACGGGTTTCACGCACTCCGACCAACGCCACCCCGGCTCGAACGTGAAGCGAGCCGCGGTTGTTCCGGCCATCCGGACGACCTCTATGCGCGTCTTCTCAGGAGTGCGGGTCTCGTCGGGGGAATCGAAATCGCGTGCTTCAACGCCGGCCATAGTTTTGTCCCCTTTCGCCGTGGCTTGGCCAACCGAGACGATCCTACGGCAACAGCTCACAACTTGGCTTTAACCGAGTGTCCCGCTTCCTTTCGTAGGCGTGTGGTGTCCTGACCGCCACAGCCGGACAGGAACTTGATTCCCGCGACCGGTGGAGTTGCCCCGCCGCTCACCGAAGTCGCGCTCGCGCCTGGCTCCGGTGAAGCTTCGACACGGCGAACGAAACACCGGAGTCGAGGCGCTAGGCGGTTGTTGGTCAGGGCTAGGAGAAGTCGGCGTAAAACGGAGTAGACTGGTCCAACTGGCCCTGCATTCAGTCCCGGCCCAAAGCCCGCAACCCACCGACGCGCGGTGCGCGCGAGGCGAGGAGCTTAAGGCGACGGAGTTTGACTGCGGGGCCAGCCTTGCGAAATCGACTGGGCACAACCTACGGTTGTATGCCGTCTAGCTGACGGGCCTCTCCGCGCCGGAATCCAAGAGGTCGAGAAGGTGGGCCACCGCTGACGCCTCTTCGGTGAGGCGCGCCTGCTCTCCCGGCGCCACAAGCGCCCCGGACTCAATCCTCCCCAATACCTCCTCATACCACGCGAGGAACTCGCGGAGCTGTGGTCGGATATCGGGTCGCTTCTCCTCGGGCAACCCTTCGAGTGTACGCGCGGCCGAATTGCTCGAGACCCGAAGGTCACAGCCCAGAGCGGAGCGCAAGCGTTCACACCCACCTACGTCTCACCTACAGAGCCCGAGCGGCTTGGCACCGAGAGGCTGACGGCATGCTTCCTCCCGACGGTGCACGCGGCTCGGGCTCTCTTGCGAGAGCCGGTCCAACTCGGAGGCATATTCCGGCTGGGCGTCCCTGACGAGTGCCTGCTTGGACTGCTTCTGACGTTCATGCTCGAAGTTGACCTGAGCCGACGCCTCTAGCTATCGAGAACGATCGTCACGGGGCCGTGGTTGACGAGTGAGACCGTCATTCGCGCCCCGAAAACACCTGTCTCGACCGGGATACCCAGCTCGCGGAGCGCCTCGCAGAAGCGCTCATAGAGCGGCTCCGCCTCTTCCCTGGGCGCGGCCCGGGAGAAGTCAGGTCGAGTTCCCTTCTGACGTTTGCTATTGGCGATCAGCGTGAATTGGCTGACGACAAGCGCTGCGCCGCCGGTGTCGACGAGGCTTCGGTCGAACTTGCCATCACTGTCTTCGAAGATGCGGAGGTGCGCGACCTTCCCGGCCAGTCGCGCCGCGTCTGCAGCGTGGTCGCCGCGCTCGATGCCGAGCAGAACGACGAGTCCGGCATCGATCTCGCCGACGACGGCGTCGGCGACGTCAACGCGTGCCTCCGAGACTCGCTGGCAAACGACCCGCATGAGACCGGATCATCGCGGACGTCCCCCGGCAACGGATGCGCTCGGAGATCCGGCGCCTTTCTAGAGCCTTTCTAGAGGTACACGCGCGCGCGGCCCCACCCGGGTGGGGGTCGCCACCCACCACCCTCTGCAATCGACGGTACCGGTCCTCGGCGCACGTGTCAGTGACGTGACACGGCCGGAACTGTGGCGATTACTCCCCTTCCTCAGGTGGCGGGTCGGACTCCTCGCGGTCGAGATCGAGGATGCGCGACGCGTAATGCTCGTTCTGCGGTCGAAGCGAGCTCGCCAGCTTGAAGTGTCCGTTCGCCTCCGACTCCTTCCCCTGCTTCTCGAGCGCACGGCCCAATGCGTAGTGGCCGTAGTGGTCCGCTGGAGAGAGCTCGAGCAGGGCGCGGAACTCCTGCTCCGCCTCCTCGTACCGCTGAATCCGGAGATACGCGATCCCGAGCGCCTCACGAATCGAGGCCTTGTCCGGCTCGCGCCGTTTGGCCTTCTCGAGCGCGACCGTCGCCTGCGCAGCCCGCCCCTTTCGGAGATGGGCTCTGCCTTGCTGGAAGAGGTCGTAGGTCTCGCTCATGGCGCTCGTAGATAGGGAAAGTTCTCCTCCACCAAGTCAAGCGGATCCGTCAAATCCCGCGTCGTCCCGATCTCGAGAGCCACGACCATCTCCCCCGCCTCCAGTGCGGCCTGAAAGGCGTGCTCCAGCTCGTAGGGAGGGCGGTCGCGGCAAAGGCGCTCCGCGACGCCTGCGCCGAATGCCCAGAGCGGGGCTGCGGACCACGGGTTGTCCGGATCGTCGTCGTTCATGGTCACCACGCGGTCCCCGCTTCGTCCGATCGCCTGCCTGCCCGGCCCGGGCGGCGGTTCCCTCCTGACGGCCACCGCGCCGCTTGCCTGCGACGCGGTGTAGCGCTCGGCGAAACCACCGATGTCGCCGGGTGCGTAGACCGTGTCCGCCGCCGAGACGAGGACCGGCAGGGTCGCGCCGTCCGCGAGCGCACGCCGCACCGCGTCCGCGGAGCCGAGCACGCCAGGTTGACGCACGAACCGAAGTTCCAGTCCGAACGCGGACCCGTGGCCCACAAGCTCCTCCACCTGCTCGGCGAGATGGCCCGTCACCAGCCAGATACGGCGGAGCTCGGCGTCCGCGAGCTCCCGCAAGAGAGTGGCGATGACAGGCCGGCCGTCGATCGGCAACACCGGCTTCGGCCAACGCTCCGTCACCGGCCGGAGGCGCCTTCCCTCGCCGGCCGCCATTACGACGGCGTCCACCGCGCTACCCGAGCCCGAGCGACCGTACGGAGACGAGGCCGCGTGCCCGCTCGAAGGCTCCCAGGCTACGACGCAGTCTTCGCTTCAGGTCGCGCAGCTCCCGTCGCGAGCGTGCAGCCGCCGCTGCAGCGCCGTCCGGCGGGCCATACCGCGCCGCCGTCGCAGCGCGGGCGAACTCGGTCGCGTCGACACCGAGCGTCGTCGCCACCGTCACTCCGAGCTCGCGCATGGTCGCCGCCGCCGGCGCCGGGACACGCTGGTCGTCGAGGTACTCGCCGAGCTCGCGGGCACACGCCACCGCGACCCGTCTCGGATCGCGCGTGAGGTAGCGCAGTGCGCGGCGGGTGTGCTTCACGGCCACGATCGCCGTCGCGACGACGGCGGCCAGCAGAAGCAGGAAGACGAGCAGGCTCGGACTGTGCCGCTTCTCCGCGGGCGGAGTCGTCCCGATCGGGAGAGGAAGGTCCCCGGCGGAACGAGGCGTGCGTCGGTTCGGGTCGTGCGCGATTACGCCGGCTCCGTTTCCGTCCCCGAACAGGGCGCCGCCGGAGACGAACTTCGACAGGAGCCGCACGGCGGCCTTCGCGTCGAAGCCGAGCGACGTGGAGCTGTACGTCCCGCCCAGCCTCCCACGCCCGGGCGTCGGGTCGAAGGGGAGCCAGCCAAACCGCGGGAACCAGACCTCGACCCAGGTGTGTGCGTCGTGGTCGGTGACCTGCCAGAAGTCGTCCCGGTACTTCCCAGGGACGAAGCCGGCCGCAACCCGGGCCGGAATGCCGAGCAACCGTGCCATCAGCGCCATTGCGCCGGCGAAGTGCTGGCAGTACCCGGTCTTCGTGTCCATGACGAAGCCGACCAGCGGCGGCAGGCCGGGCGTGGTGCCGGGCTGCTCCGAGTACGTGAAGCCCCCCGTCGATCGGAACCAGGCCTCGAGCGCCACGACCGCGGCGTAGGGCGAGCTCGTCTCGCCCGCGACGGTCCGCGCACGCTCGTAGACGTTTGCATACGGGAGCAGCCGTCCCGTCAGGAGCGAGAGGACGCGCGCATACCGCCCTGACCTGCCGAACGACGGCATGGTCACGCCCGGCGCGATGTCGAGCTCGCGCCCCGGGCGGGTCAGGGCCGTTGGATACGCCGCCGGAGCTCGCACCAGCTCGGCCGGGGTTGGGCTCGGCGCGTAGCTCGAGACGACATAGTGGTCGGCGCGCCGAAGCCCGCCCAGCGCGAGCACCACGCCCTGTCCGAGATCAGCCTTGGGCTCGGCGACGTTGTTCCGCATCGGCATGCTCGCGCCGATCACGTGACGGTCGTCCAGCGCACCCACCGTCACGACCTGCCGAACCCAGGTCGAGGGGTTGCGGGCGGCCGCGGGGGTGACCTGGCTCCACTCGCGTCGTGTTTCACGCCACGGCCGCTCGAGCCAGCGCGTGCCGTCGAAGCGGTCGAGCACGGTCGCACGCCAGTAAAACGGACGGTCCGGCGCCCGAATCGTCAGAACTGTTGTTTTCTTCCGTGGGAAGCTGATCCCGTCGTAGCGCGCGTCCCAGACGTATCGCACGCTGACCGCCTTCTGCGGGCGGGTGTAGAAGTCCCAGTGCTGCCAGTCGAGGAACGCGCTCTTCGCCACGGCAGGTGAGCTCGAGAGGGCGAGCGCGCCTGCGATGACCGCGCCGGCCGCGACGAGTGCGAGGCGGCTCGGTCGCGCGGTCAGACCCGCCAACAGAACCAGGACGACGGCCAGGATCACCGTCCCCCGGCCGAGCTCGCTGCCCCCTGCGAGCAGGGTCGCGGGCCAGCCGGCTCCCACGAGGAACAGGAGCACCGCGAGCACCGCGTGCCGAGCGGCGACGGCGAGCGCCACGGCAAGCGTGAAGCCGAAGATCGCAATCAGGAGCACCTGATGCATGCGGTGATGCTCGGCCGGGTCGAAGGGGAGTCGGTAGTCGTAGAAGTCGAGAAAGCCGCCGCCGAAACGCGAGCCGAGCCTCCCGAAGAAGCTCTCGCCCCCCGGCGCAAGCGCCAGCGGAGAGATCGAGAACGCGACCGAGGCGGCCAGCAGCACGGCGACTCCGAGGCCGACCAGCCTGAGCCAGAGCGGTCGCAGCAAGACCGGCGTGATCGCCAGGATGACGAGCAGGAACGGCCGGCCGCCTCCGGAGCGAGGCTCCTCGAAGCGCAACCAGTCGACGGCGATCACGAACCCCGAGAGCCCGGCGAGAAGGACGGTTCTAAGCATGCGCGGCCTCGAGCGAGCCCTCCAGACAGGAGGCGAGATCGTCGCCGGCGCGGACGACCGCGATCGCGACGCCGGCAACCTGCAGGCGCAGCAGCGCAGGTTGGGCCATGCGCGCCGCGCCGTGGAAGCTCGCTGGATCGACGTAGACGAGCGAGACCTTGCGCCGCGATAGCCCACGCTGGATGAGCCGGTCGACGAGCGCCGCCTCCATCCGCGCCGTCACCACGACGAGCTCCAGGGCACGCACCGCAGGCCCGTCGTCCTCCGCAAGCAGCCGTGCGAGCGGGATCTTGCCGGTCGGCTCGACCGCGGCGAGCACCTCGAGCGCCCTCCGCCAATCCGCAGCGGCCGAATGGACATGCTGGATCTCCCGCCGCTCCGAGTTGACCACGAGGACGGCCCGTCGTCCCCGCCGCACGTACGCGTCGACGAGTGACCCGGCCGCGCGCACCTGCACGTCGAAGCTGTCTCCAACGACGGCCTGTCCGTCGGCGTCCAACACGACCGCGACCTCATCTCGCGGCGAGTCCTCCAGCTCCTTCACCATCAGCTGTCCCCGTCGTGCGGTCGAGGGCCAGTGCACGCGCCGCAAAGATTCACCCTGGTCGTACTCGCGCACGCCGTGCACCTCGAAGCCGGTGGGACGGCGAAGTAGCAGGCGGCGCCCGTCGTGCGAGGCCGAGCCGGACTCGGAGAACAGCGAGCCGAGCTCGACGAGGCGCGGGTAGACGAGCAACGCGCCGGGCGCAGGTAGTGGGACGATTGCGCGCTCGAGCGCGAACGGGTCGGCCAACTCAGCGCGGACGTCCTCGAACGCGTAGCTTCCGCGTGGAACGCGCTCGAGCACGTAACGGACGCTCAAGCGCCGTCCGCTTCGCCGCAACAGGTGCCGCTGCTCGCCGAGCCGGCCGACGCGCTCCCTGAGCGTGATCGCAGCGGGCAGGACCTTGCCGGTCGCCTGCAGCTCGAAGACGACAGGCACGTTGTCACCTTCGACGTGTTCGCGGTCGCCCGAGCCGCGCCGCACCACGAACGGCCGGTTCGCGAGACGCACCCACACCGATGCGACGACGACGACGAGCAGCAGTCCCGTCGCGACCGGATACAAGGGCTTCGACCCGAAGGCCCACGCGGCGAGATAGACGCCGAAGCCGAGCGCGAGAATGAACCGACCGCGCTGTGTGAGCATTAGACCGGGACCGGCGTCTTGTCGAGCGTCTCGCGCACGATTTGCTCGTCCGTCAGGCCCGTGGCTCGTGCCTCCGGGGCCAGGATCAGTCGATGTGAAAGCACGGGGACGGCTGCTGCCTTGACGTCGTCGGGCTCCAGAAACCTGCGGCCGTCGGCGAGCGCGCGGGCCTTGGCCACGCGCAGTAGGGCGATGCCGGCGCGAGGACTTGCGCCGAGGTAAAGGCGCGAGTCGCCGCGCGTGGCCCGCAGCAGCGCGACGACGTAGCGATTCAGGCTCTCCTCCACGAAGATCGCCTTCGCCTCCTCGGCCAGCGAGACGGCATCGGCGGCGTTGGCGACCGGCTCGAGACCGTCGAGCGGCGGGTCGGCGGTCTGCTCCGCCAGCATCGTCGCCTCCTCCGAGAGCGGCGGGTAGCCGATGGCGATCCGCATGGTGAATCGGTCGAGCTGTGCCTCCGGCAGCGGATAGGTCCCCTCGTACTCGATCGGGTTCTGCGTCGCCATCACCATGAAGGGGCGGGCCAGCGAGTACGTGACGCCGTCGATCGTCACCTGCTGCTCCTGCATGCATTCGAGAAGTGCGGCCTGTGTCTTCGGCGACGCGCGGTTGATCTCGTCGACGAGCAGCAAGTTGGCGAACACCGGCCCCGGCTTGAACTCGAACTCGTTCGAACGCTGGTTGAAGACATTTACGCCGGTCACATCGGAGGGCAGCAGGTCCGGCGTGAACTGCATGCGCGAGAAGGAGACGTCCAGCGAGCGCGCCAGCGCCTTCGCCAGCATCGTCTTGCCCACGCCGGGAAAGTCTTCGAGGATCAGGTGGCCCTCGCTCACGAGGCACAGGACGCAAAGAAGCAGCGTGTCGTCCGGCGCGTGCACGACCTGGGCCAGGTTGTCGACCACGGCGCGGATCGACTCGGCCGCCTCCGCGGTCTCGACTCGCTCGCTACCCGGCTCGCTCACGCAGGATCTCCTCAGCCGCATCTACGATCGCGGCCGCGATTCGGTCTTTCGGCGCCTTGGCCACGCGACGCTCGCTGTCGACAGCCACGAGCACCACCTCGTTGTCCTCCGCGTCGAAGCCCACGTCGTCGCGCGAGATGTCGTTGTAGACGACCAGGTCTATGCGCTTCCGCCGGAGCTTCTCGCGCGCACGTTCGAGACCACTCTCGCCTCGGTCGGCCGCGAAGCCGATCAGCACCTGCCCGTTCGACCTGCCGTCCGCGAGCGTCGTCAGGACATCCGTCGTCGGCTCCAGCGCAACCTGCCAGGTCAGCTCATCCTTCGGGCGCTTCTCCGTCACCGCTTCCGCCGGGCGGTAGTCGGCGACGGCTGCGGCCATGAGGACGACGTCCACGCCGCGACGGGCCAGCGCCTCCGCCAGCATCGTCTCCGCGGTCGGCGTGTCGACGACCTCGACGTCTGTGGGTGCAGGCACGCTGAGGTTTGCAGCGAGCAGCGTGACGCTCGCCCCACGGCGCCTCGCTTCCTCGGCGAGTGCGACGCCCATCCGTCCGGATGAGCGATTCCCGAGGAAGCGCACGGCGTCGAGCGGCTCACGCGTACCGCCGGCGGTCACGAGCACCGTTCGGCCCGCGAGCGAATCGCTCTCACCGAGCAGCTCGCGGGCGCGCCGGTAGATCTCCTCCGGCTCGGCCATCCGGCCCGCCCCCCATTCGCCCTCCGCCGTCTCGCCCTCATCCGGACCGACGAAAACCGCTCCGCGCGCGCGCAGGGTCTCGGCGTTCGCCTGCGTCGCGGGATGCGCCCACATGCGCGGGTTCATCGCCGGGGCCAACAGGATTGGCCCGCGATGCGCGAGCGCGGCCTCCGTCACGAGGTTGTCAGCGAGCCCGTGCGCGAGCCTGGCGAGGCTGTTGGCAGTGAGCGGTGCGACGATCAGCAGATCGCCGCGGGTCAGGTGCGCGTAGAGATCATCCGTCGGCGGCCGCCGCGCGAGCGCGAAGAAGGTCTCCGCCCGGACGAAGCGCTCCGCACCGGGCGTGACGAGCGGCACGACTTCGTGCCCGCCTTTGACGAACAGACGGACGAGCTCGCATGTCTTGTAGGAGGCGATGCCCCCCGTGACTCCGAGGAGTACCCGGGCCATGCCGCAATTCTGCCCTTTTGTCCGCGGGCGGGAAGGGGGCGGACTACTTCGGGTACTTGTACTTGAGCTTGCCCTCGGAGACTTCTTCGAGCGCCATGGTCAAGTAGTTCTTCGACCGCGATTCCACCAGGGGCGGCGGCGCCTGCTCGAAGCCGATGCCTTCGCCCAGCTGGTGGTGGTAGTCGTTGATCTGGCGAGCCCGCTTGGCCGCGACGATCACGAGTGCGTAGCGCGAGTCGACGTTGTCGAGGAGCTCATCGATGCGCGGGTGGATCATGGGCGGCTCATGGTACCTGCGGCCTGGAGCTCACTGCGGACGATGTTCTCGAGCTCCTTGGCGGCCCGCTCGACGTCGTCGTTCACGATCGCGTAGTCGAACCGGCGCTTCTGCTCTTGCTGCTTGCGCGCGAGGGCAAGGCGGACCTGGATCTCGCCGGAGCTCTCGGTCGCACGTTCGCGCAGCCGGCGTTCGAGCTCAGCGAAGGTCGGCGCGTCGACGAAGATGGTCACCGCACCCGGGATGGTCTCCTGGACGCGCAGCGCCCCATCGGTCTCGAGATCGAGTAGCGGCACCTTGCCGTTCGCCTGGATGCGATCGATCTCCGAGCGAAGCGTCCCGGAGCGGGCTCCCCAGGGAAGGTCGACGTACTCGAGGAACTCGCCCTCCTCGACGAGCCGCTCGAACTTCTCCGGGGTGATGAACCAGTACTCGCGGCCGTTCTGCTCTCCCGGCCGCTGCTCGCGGGTGGTCGCAGAGACCGCGAGCTCGAGCTCCGGCATCGTCTCGAGCAAGACCTTCTCCAGCGTGCCCTTGCCGGCGCCGGAAGTGCCGGTGACGACGATTACCAGAGGTCTACCGGTGGAAGAGGCCAATCAACTCGGAGCGCTGTCGGTCCGAGAGGCCTCCCACCGTCTTCGACTGGCTGATGCGGCACATGTTCAGGAAGCGCGCGGCCTTCACACGCCCGAACTTCGGCACGGCCATCAGCATGTCGAAGACCTTCGCCGTCGACACGTATTCGGGCGGGTTGCTGAGGATCTGGTCGATCTGGACGCGACCGTCCTTCAGATCCTTCTTCAGCCTCGCCCGTCGGACACGGATGTCGTTCGCGCGTTTCAGCGCCTCCATGCGCTGGTCGAGCGACCGAATCGGTGCCTCGGCCTGGGTCTTGGGCGACACCATGAGCGCCGGAGTCTAACAAGCGACCTGCGCGGGTCAAGCGACGACGTTTCGGCGTCTGAGCAGGTCTTTTAAGCCTTATACATTCGACCCGACATCGAGAGTTGTCCCCACGGACAACGGCTCGTGGACCGCGACCGCGAAGGCGTCGTCGTAGTTGTGAAATCCGTGCTCAGCTGCGGCAGCGTGCAACTCCGCGCGCACGCGCGCCGGCGCGTCGGGATCTGCGAAGAGCACCGTCCCAAGAGCAACGTGACGAGCTCCGACCGCAATCAGCTCGAGCACGTCCTGTCCGCTCTGCACACCACCCATGCCGACAATCGGGAGACCGGTGGCGCGATAGGAGGTCGCCACTGCGGCGAGCGCAATCGGCTTCAGCGCAGGTCCAGAGAGACCACCCTGTCCGGGCCCGAGCGCCGGCTTGAGGGTGCGCTCGTCCAGTTTCAGTCCGCGCACAGTGTTGACGAGCGAGAGACCGTCTGCCCCTGAGGCCTGGGCAGCGCGCGCAACCTCGCCGATGTCAGGCACGGCGGGTGAAAGCTTCGCCCACAGCGGCTTCCGTGTCGTGAGTCGCGCGGCCGCCACGATCTGCGCTGTGCTGTCGGCGGGCGCCTCCACGTTCGGGCAGGAGACATTCAGCTCGATGGCGGCCACCTCGGGATGATCGTCGAGCCGCAAACAGATCTCCGCGTAGTCGTCGGTCTCGAAGCCCCCCACGGAAACCCAGAGCGGGACGCCGAGCTTCGCGAGGTGGGGAAGGTTCCGGGTCAGGAAGCGGTCGATCCCAGGATTCGCGAGCCCGATCGAGTTGAGCATCCCCACGTCCGTCTCGGCAATTCGTACGGGCTCGTTTCCGTCGCGAGGCAGCGGCGTCACCGTCTTCGTCACGAAGCCGTCGAGGCTGCGAGCGACGTCGGGTGCTGTAAGCGCGTCGAGACACCCGCTGGCGTTCAGGAGCATCGCCGCAGAGCCTACTGCGGGGGTCGGAGCGACTAGCGGCCGGTGAGGACGACGCGAAGGTCGGCCCAGCCGGGACAGCCGATGCGGTAGGCCCGGTCGACCCTGCGTCCGGCCCGCGTTCCTGTCTAACCCGGGTCCAACCCGCTCAAGCGGCGGCGCAGAGAACGGGGCCCTCGACGCAGAGCCGCTTCAGCCGGCCGTCGACCTCGACGGCGCAGCCATAGCAGGCGCCGTAGCCGCAGGCCATCGGCGCCTCCGACGCCAGCTGCGCATCGTGCGCCAGCGCGCGAACCGCGCGCAGCATCGGCTCCGGTCCGCAGGCGAGGACGTCCATCCCTCCCGGAATCAGCTCCGTCACCAGGGTCGGCTCGACGACTGACTGCGCGTTGGGAACGAGCTCGGCAGCCTCGGCGTGATGCTTCGAACGAAAGCCGAGCACGGCCGGTGGGTGACCGAGTGCCTCGGACAGGTACGGGAAGGGTGCGACTCCGATCCCGCCGCCGACGAGGAGTGGTCGCTCCACCTCGAGTCGGAAGCCGTTTCCGAGCGGGCCTAGGGCCTGTAACGAATCGCCTGGCGCCAGCGAGCAGAGCGCCCGCGTACCCGGCCCGATCGGATCGATCAGGAACCCGAGCTCGCCCGGCGGCGCGAGGCAGAGGCTCATCGGCCGCGGCAGCAACCGGCCCGGCGCTTCGAGCATGAAGAACTGCCCGGGCAGGCCGGGATCGATGCCGGCTCGTGCGACGCGCAGAAGCGTGTACGGGCCCACCGGCTCGTTGGCGAGGACGCTAAGCCGCTCGCGTCTCACGCTCGATGCGCTCCTGCAGCGAAAGGGATCCCTCGTTGCGCGCGTTCGCGATTGCGTGCACGGCGGCCGCTGCCCCCGACAGGGTCGTTATGCACGGAACGCGCGCGACCAGTGCGGCCTCACGTATGAGATAGCCGTCCGTGCGCGCGCCGGATCCGTGCGGCGTGTTGACGACCAGCTTGCAACGGCCGCGCCGGATCAGGTCGACGACGCTCGGGCCCGTGCCCTCCTCTGTGACCTTGCGAACGCGCTCCACCTCGAGGCCGGCGGTCGTGAGCGTCTCCGCCGTGCCCGCCGTGGCGAGCAGCCTGAACCCGAGCCCTGCGAGCCGGCCGGCGACGGCGACGACTGCGCCCTTGTCGGCGTCGCGCACGGAGAGGAACGCAGTGCCCTCGACCGGCAGCGGCCGTCCGGCCGCGCGTTCGGCCTTCGCGAACGCCGTCGGCAGGTCGGCGGCGCTCGCCATCACCTCTCCGGTCGCGCGCATCTCCGGACCGAGCACCGGATCGGCACCGGGAAACCGTGCGAACGGCAACACCGCTGCCTTGACCGAGACATGTTCCAGGGACCGTCCCTGGGAGAGGCCGAGCTCGGATACCCGGCCTCCGGCCATCACGTGGCAGGCGGCCTGGACGAGGTTGACGCCCGTTGCCTTCGACGCGAACGGGACCGTGCGCGAGGCGCGCGGGTTGGCCTCCAGGACGTAGATCTGGCCCTCGCTGATCGCAAGCTGGACGTTCAGGAGGCCGACCACACCGAGCGACGCAGCCAGCGTCGTCACGATCGAGCGGATCTCGGAGTCCTCGCCCGAGGTCAGCGACGGTGCCGGCAGCACGCACGCAGAGTCCCCGGAGTGCACACCCGCCTCCTCGACGTGCTGCATCACGGCACCGATGAAAGTCTCGCGACCGTCCGAGACCGCGTCGACGTCGATCTCGATCGCGCTCTCGAGGAAACGGTCGATCAGCACGGGCCGGTCGATCTCGCCGAGGTCGTCGGACGAGTAGCAAACGCGCATCGCGCGGCCGCCGAGAACATAGGAGGGACGGATCAGCACCGGAAACCCGATCTGTTCCGCGACCGCACACGCCTCGGCCGGAGTGCGTGCGATCCCCCACTCCGGACAACGAATCCCGAGCCGCTCGAGCAGCGCGCCGAACCGCTCCCGGTCCTCCGCGAGATCGACGGCGTCGAAGGGCGTCCCCATGATCGGGAAGCCGGCGGCCTCGAGCCCGCGCGCAAGCTTCAACGGCGTCTGGCCGCCGAACTGGATCGCCACGCCGTGGGGCTGCTCCCGCTCGCAGATCGCGACCACCTCTTCGAGCCGGAGCGGCTCGAAGTAGAGACGGTCGGACGTGTCGTAGTCCGTCGAGACGGTCTCGGGGTTGCAGTTCACCATCACCGCCTCGTACTCGAGCGCGCGGAAGCTCTGTGCGGCGTGTACGCAGCAGTAGTCGAACTCGATTCCCTGCCCGATTCGGTTGGGGCCAGAGCCGAGGATGACGACGCGCGGCTTCGTGCCCAACGGCGGCGCTTCGTCCGCCTCCCCGTACGTGGAGTAGTAGTACGTCGAGGCGGCCTCGACCTCCCCGGCGCAGGAGTCGACGCGCCGGTAGGCCGGCCGGACGCCCCAGCTACGCCGCTTCGCCCGTACGACTGCCTCGGATCCGATGTCTCCGTCGGCGAGCCCGGCGCGCTTGTAGCGCAGGAAGTCGTCGGCGACGGCTGCGTCGAGGTCGAGCCACCCCGGCTCACGCGCCAGCTCGGCGTGGAACCACGGGTGGGCGCTCGCGGGCAGCTCCCAGCGCTCCTCGGTGTCCAGCTCGCGCGAGCGCTCCGCCTTGCGGTACGCCTCGATGAAGGTCCGCCCGATACCCATCGCCTCGCCCACCGACTTCATCTGCGTGCCGAGCGTCGTGTCCGCGCCGGGGAACTTCTCGAAGGCGAACCGTGGGAACTTGACGACGACGTAGTCGAGCGTCGGCTCGAAGCTTGCGGGGGTCGTCCCCGTGAGGTCGTTCGGAATCTCGTCGAGCGAGTAGCCGACCGCGAGCTTCGCCGCGACCTTGGCAATCGGATAGCCGGTCGCTTTCGAGGCAAGCGCGGACGATCTCGAGACACGCGGGTTCATCTCGATCACACGCAGCTCGCCCGTTTCTCGCTCGCGTGCGAACTGGATGTTCGAGCCGCCGCACTCGACGCCGACGGCGCGAACGACGGCCGCGGCGGCATCGCGCAACTCCTGGTAGGCGTGGTCCGACAGCGTCATCTGGGGCGCGACGGTGACCGAATCGCCGGTATGCACACCCATCGGATCGATGTTCTCGATCGAGCAGACGATGACCACGTTGTCCTTCCGGTCGCGTACGACCTCGAGCTCGAACTCGTCCCAGCCGCGCACGGACTCCTCGACCAACACCTGGCCGATCGGGCTCTCCGCGATCCCGAGCTCGACCTGACGGTGCAGGGCCTCCACCGTCTCGACGAACCCCCCGCCGTGCCCGCCGAGCGTGAAGGCCGGACGGATCACGGCCGGCAGCGAGACGCCGCCGAGCTCGTCGAGGCCGGTGACGATGCGCGAGCCCGGCACCTGCAGCCCGCAGTCACGGACCGCGGCGCGGAAGAGCTCACGGTCCTCGGCGCGGCGAATGACCTCGAGCGGCGCGCCGATCAACTCGACTCCGAGCTTCTCGAGCACGTCCGCCTCAGCGAGCTCGCGCGCGAGGTTGAGCGCGGTCTGCCCACCCATGGTCGGCAGCAGCGCCGAGGGCCGCTCGCGGGCGAGCACGTCGCTGAGGCCCTCGAGATCGAGCGGCTCGAGGTAGGTCCGGTCGGCGAATCCGGGGTCGGTCATGATCGTCGCCGGATTCGAGTTGACCACGATCGTCCGGAAGCCGTCTTCGCGGAGGACTTTCAGCGCCTGGCAGCCGGCGTAGTCGAACTCGCAGGCCTGCCCGATCACGATCGGGCCGGATCCGATCAGGCAGATCGACTCGAGGTCACGCCGCCTCGGCATACGCCACCTCCTCGACCCACGATTCGATGATCGGCCAGGCATCGTGCGGGCCGGGCCCCGCCTCCGGATGGAACTGCACCGAGCGCGCATGTTCGAGCGGGAAGTCGAGCCCCTCGACGGTGCCGTCGTACAGCGATACGTGGGTTGCCTCGCGCGCTTCGGATGGTGTGACTGCGAAGCCATGGTTCTGGCTGGTGACGAGCACGCGGCCGCTCGCCCGGTCGACCACCGGGTGGTTGGCACCGCGATGGCCGAACGGGAGCTTGTAGGTCGTGTGCCCCGCGGCAAGTGCGAGCAACTGGTGGCCGAGGCAGATGCCGAGCATCGGGACGGCGCCGAGCAGCGCGTGAACCACCGCAATCTCCTCCACGAGCGGCTCGGGATCGCCGGGGCCGTTCGAGAGCAACACGCCGTCGAAGGCACGCAGCTCGTCGGCGGTCACATCGTGCGGGAAGACCGTGACGGCGGCGCCCGCGCCCGCAAGCCGTCGCAGGATCGAACGCTTGCAGCCGTAGTCGACGACGGCGACGCGCACGCGACCGGCGTCGGCGTAGACGAACGGCCGGTCTGTCGACACGGCTGGAGCGAGCGACCGTCCGGCCATCGGCGTGTGTGCACGTGCGACCTCCACGGCCTGCTCGACCGAGCCCTGGCCGGCCACGACCACGCCGCGCAACGACCCGGCCTCGCGCAGCCTGACGACCAGCGACCTCGTGTCGATGCCGCTGAGCGCGACGACGCTGCGCTCGTGAAGCCAGTCGGTCCACCCCGGTCCACGCGCCTCGCGCATGAGCACGGCTCGCGCATGCGGCCGACCCGATTCGGAGCGGCCCTCGGCGACGCCGTAGTTGCCGACCATCGGCGCGGTGAAGCAGATGAGCTGCTCCGCGAAGCTTGGATCGGTGACGATTTCCTGGTAGCCGGTCATTGCGGTCGTGAACACCGCCTCACCGACTGCGAACCCGTCGGCTGCGACCGACTCGCCGCGGAAGACGCTGCCGTCCTCGAGCGCGAGGAACCCTGTCATGCCGAATAGACCAGCCTGCCGGCAGCGACGGTCGCCCGCACCTTTCCCTGCACGGTCTGCCCGAGCAGCCACGAGTTGACGGAGCGCGACTTGAACAGCCCATCCGTGATCCGATAGCTCGCCTTCAGGTCGAGCAGGACGAGGTTCGCGACGGCGCCGACCGCGATTCGCGGCTCGTCCAGCCCGTAGACGCGGGCAGGCCCGTTCGACATTCGCTCCAGCAGCGTCTCCAGCGAGACGAGCCCCGGTTCGACCAGGTGCGTGTACAGCGCGGAGAAGGCAGTCTCGAGCCCGGTGACTCCGAAGGGAGCGGCCTCGAACGGCACTTCCTTCTCGTGCCGCGCGTGCGGCGCGTGATCGGTCGCGACCGCGGTGATCGTCCCGTCCTTGAGGCCCTCGATCAGCGCGGTTCGATCGGACAGCGACCGGACCGGTGGATTCATCTTGAGGTTCGGATCGAGGGAGCGCACGGAGTCGTCCGTCAGGCAGAGATGGTGCGGCGTCGCCTCCGCCGTCGCCCTCACACCGTCTGCGCGCGCTCGCCGAAGCGCTTGCACGGACTCCCACGCGGAGAGGTGCAGGAGATGAACCGGCTGCCGTTCATAGGCGGCGAGTGCCAGATCGCGCTCGACCATCAGGCTCTCGGCCACGGACGGATAGCCGGTGAAACCAAGCTCTGCGGATACCTCGCCTTCGTGCATCTGGCCGCCGCGCGAGAGCGTCGTCTCCTCGCAATGAAGCGCGAGCCGCAGGCCCGCCACCGCTCCGTACTGGAGCGCCCGGCGCATGAGCCCGGGGGCGGCCA
>JBKPEC010000203.1:0-11879 GCA_046728195.1 Actinomycetota bacterium | reverse complement strand
ATCCGCAGTTCTTTGACGCGCTCATAGAACGCAAAGATCGCCTCCCAGTAGTTCCGAAACGCATCGGACACTTCGGCGGAGCCGTAGGTGCCGAGCCGAGCCTGCATCGCGCGCCACTCGTCGAAGTTCGGAGGCTCGGGCGGACCGGGGTCGCCAGCGGATTCCCAGATGCGCTCCGTTGCGTAAACACGGTCGCGCCAGACGTTGAGGAATTTCAGCATCTCCTCGTACACGGGCGCGCGACGATCGAAGAGCCTGGCACCGCGGGCTAGCTCGCGCTCGTGCTCGCGCTGCTGATCGTCGCGGGCTCGCTGCGCGTCCGCCTCCCGCTGCGCTGTGAAGTAGCTGAAGAGATAACCGGCGACTGCGACGCCGAAGGTGCTGCCCGCGCCGATGATCGCGACGACTTCCGTCGAGCTCACGAGAGCGCGGAGTCTAGATTCAGGTTCTCTTGCGCGCGGCCAGGATCTTGAAGACCGCCTGCTCGGAGATGCCCGCCGCGTTGGCGAGGGTCAACGCCAAATGGGGCTGCATCCGCCATCTCGAATCGCTTAGCGCGTGACCGGCTAGAGGCTTGATGTGAAAAAGAAGGGCGGCCACGTCGTGAGGCAGCCGCCCTTGTCTTCTTGACCCGCGTCTTCCGGTACAGCCTGGCGATCTAAGGATCCGCGAGCGCCGCGCAGAAACCTGCAACGTCGCCCATCAAGAACTGGTGCGGCCCTCCAATCTTCAGGAGATTCCCCTCCGAATCGAAGGCCACGGTGCCGACGTCCAGCGCGATCGTGCCGGTGCCGGGCAGGACGAAGTTGAACACGATCCCGTTTTGGGTCACGGTGTCGAGCGAGCCGTCGGGATTGAAGGTCAGGATTCCGACCACCGTTTGTGACCGGGTCGTCGCGGTCTTGCCGTTCGCGGGGTTGGTGATCGTGTAGGTGAACGGGCCGCCCGTGTTCGTCTCGATCACCTTGACGAGTGTCCCGCTGCTATCGAAGAACTCGGTGTCCTTGAACGACCCCTGGATGTGCCAGTCGAGCTGGAAGCCACAGGTATCGGTCTCCGAGAACGAGACGTCGACATGCACAATCGTGGTCGTCGTCGAGGCCGCCGCGCTGGCGGAGGCAACGCCGAGCCCCAACAGGGCGCCTACAAGGAACAGCGGAAGAACGAGCCGCTTCATCTCTCCCCACCTCCTCTCTAGCGACTCCGATTCTCGTTACTCGAGCGCTAAGCGGGGGGTCGCGAGGCTGGCCTGCCACAGTCTCGGCAGCCTCTCGCCTGCGTTCGCCGCGAAGTCTCCTCCGTTTGCCACTTGGGGTCAACGGCGTACGATTTCACAGTTCCCCCGACTCCGGACTGACGCTCCGACGGGATGGCGCGCAAAATGGCGCGCACCGGTCGTATTCGGTTCAATCAATCCGACGAGCGCAGAACTCCAAAACCGTAGGCCGGGGGTTCGAGTCCCTCCGCCCCTGCTTTACCGTGCGATCGGGCCGCGCACGATCACGTGTCCCGGTTCGGCGACATAGCCGTGGCGCTGGTTCAGCCGCCTGATCGGCTCGTTTCGCTCCTCGTTCGCCGTCTCGAGACGCGTGAAGCCGTTGCGCTTCGCCCACGCGATCTCGGCGCGCTTCAACGCGCCCGCAATGCCGCGTCCCCGCCATCCTCGCAGCACACCGGTCATGTCGTGCATCGCGACGCCCGGTCGTGCGTTCGAAAGCGAGAGTTTTGCGTAGCCGGTGACCTCGTCTCCTGCAAGCGCGACGAAGGTCGCTTCCGGCCGGTCGCCGGTGCCCTGCATGTCCATTGACAGCCATTGCTCGAAGGACGGCATGACCTCGTCCTCCTCGCCTGGGACATCCGGGTAGGCCTCGCGCGCGACCGAGTACACATCCTCGATCAGGTCGGGGCGTTCGGCCCACGTCGTGATCGAGATCCCTTCCGGCGGATCCACGGCAGGCGCTTCGACCGAGGCGAGGTCGAGCACGAGGCGCGAGTTTCGGCCGACCTCGACGTAGCCGCGGCGCTGCGTCCAGGCGATGCCCTCGGCGTCCAGCTCCCGCACCTCGCCGATGAGCTCGCCGTAGCCGAGGCCACTTGCCCAGCTGCCGAGACGCTCGAGGAGCGCGCTGCCGACGCCGTTGCCCCGATGGCTCCTGACCACCCGCACGTCTCCTCTCGCGACGCCGGGCGGCTCGTGCCAGCCGCCGACACCGATTCCTGCTCCGAGGTCAGGGTCTCCCGACGCGAGCAACCAGACTGTCTCCTGCGCCTGCCGCCGCCAGTCCACGTAGTCCTCGACCGTGCCCGTGTCCTCGTCGACGGCACGCATGACCGCGACCCATCGGTCGAGCTCACCGTCTTCGATCGCGCGGATCTCGACCACTTGGCGATGATCGCATGAAGGGGGATGAAAGTTCTCGCGGCCTCCTGTTGAGTGCGTCGGCCATGTCGCGCCTCGTCTCTCCTCTGCTCGTGGTTGTTCTAGCCCTCGGCGTGGCAGCCGCGCGGCCGACGCCCGCCCAGTCCAACCACCTGAAGCTGATCGTCGGGGTCACCGACGACACGGCGAAGTGGATGACGCGGCAGGACGGCATCGTCGGCGTCCATCGCGATCTGCGGCTGATGGCGGTCCGAGTCACGATCCCGTGGCGTCCCGGCCAGGTCAGGCCGACGAAGCTACAGCAGGTGTACCTCCATCGGATCGCGCGGATGCTGCAGCTCGGCGACCGCATCGTCCTCGCCGTCTACAACGAGGCGCGGTACGCGCCCACCACGCGGCTTCGGCGCAACCAGTACTGCGCCTTCCTTCGTGGCGCCGTCCGGCGGCTCCCGCTCATCTCCGACATCGAGATCTGGAACGAGGCGAACTCCCCCACCTACTGGCCGCAGGAAAATGGGCCGGACACGTACGCGGCGCTGCTCGCGCGCTGCTACGACGTTCTCCATGCGCGACCTGGGCCGATCAACGTCATCAGCTCCACCGCTTCGCGCCACGATCCCGCCGGCTTCGTGTTCGCCCTGGGCGTGAGCTACCGCCTCAGCGGGCGGAAGCGGCCGCTCTGGGACACGTTCGGCCATAACCCCTATCCCGAGAGCTCGGCGGAACCGCCGTGGGTGCTGCATACGGACTCCGACGTGCTGGCGGAGGGCGACTACGAGACCCTCATGAACGTGTTGCAGACGTCCTTCGAAGGAACGGCACAGCCGCTTCCCGGTCAGCGCGGGGTCGGCATCTGGTACGTGGAGGACGGCTTCCAGACGGTCGCGCCGCCGGACAAGCGGCGTTTCTACCGGGGCCGTGAGAACGATCCGCATGCGCTTCCCGCCGTCGCCTCGGACGCCCAGACCGCTGTGGGACTCGTCGACCAGGCGACGCAGCTCCGCGACGCGGTTCTGCTCGCGTACTGTCAGCCGGCAGTGACCGGCTTCCTCAACTTCGGCTTGCTCGATGAGGATCGGCTGGGCGGATGGCAGTCGGGCCTTCTCTGGCGCGACGGCACGCGGAAGCCGTCCTACGACGCGTTCAAGTCGGTCATTGCCGAGGTCCGCGGGCGCGACATCGACTGCTCACAAGTGCGGGGTGCACCGCAGGGCTGACCGCACGTCGCGGTAGGCTCCCGCGCCGTGCGAGTGTCCTTTCTGGTCCCGGCCTACAACGAGGCGTCGACGATCGTCGAGGTGCTGGACCGCGTGTCCGAGCTGGACCTCGACAAGCAGATCGTGGTCGTCGACGACGGGTCGACCGACGGCACCGGCGAACTGGTCGAAGGTTGGCGCAACGGACGTGACGATGTCGTGCTCGTGCGAAAGGCGAACGGAGGCAAGGGCTCGGCCGTGCGCGCGGCGATCGGACACGCCCGGGGCGACATCGCGGTCATCCAGGATGCGGATCTCGAGTACGACCCCGCGGATGTTCCCGCGCTCATCGAGCCGATCGAGGGCGGACACGCGGACGTCGTGTTCGGGTCTCGGCTGTCCGGTGGCCGTCCGCAGCGCGCGTATCTCTTCTGGCATCTCGTCGGCAACCGTTTCCTGTCGCTGCTGACGAACGTCCTCTACAACACGACACTCTCCGACATGGAGACGGGCTACAAGGCGTTCCGGATGGAGGTCCTGAGATCGCTCGATCTCCGCCAGGACGACTTCGGGATCGAGCCGGAAATCACGGCCAAGGTCTGCAAGCGCAAGCTGCGCGTCTACGAGCTGCCGATCGCCTACTACGGGCGGACCTACGCAGAGGGGAAGAAGATCACATGGAGGGACGGCTTCAAGGCGATCCGCGTCCTCCTCGGCGTGCGCCTGTTCGGCTGAGCCTCGTCGCAACAGCCGCGGTCGCAGGTGCACTCGCGATCTCCGCGGTGATCGGGGCGAGCGAGGTCCTGCCACGCGTCGAGGACGGGATCGCACGTGACTCGAAGCTCACCGGCCTCGAGCGCCGACATGCTGCGGGCGACCGTCTGCTCCTGAGGCCCGGACCATTCGACGCCTTTCGCGCGACCCTCGAGCCACGGGAGCGGTACGCCGTCGACGTCCCCCCGGGTCAGCAGGGGCCATCCATCACGCGGGGAGACGTCGTGCGCGCCTACTCGGCGTTCTACTTCCTGCCGTCGATCCAGGTCCCGCGGGCGCAGCGGGTCTTTCACTACCGGTTCCGGTGAGGGCAGCCGGGCTCCTCGGCGCAAACGGCCTGATTCTCGTCGTCGGCATCGGGGCGCTGCCGCTCCTCGGTGCCGCACGGTCGTGGCGAGAGCTGCTGCCACGCAGCGGGCTGGCCTACCTCTGCGGGCTCGTGATCGTCGGCATCGTCTCGGCGCACCTGGCGCTCGTGCACGTAAGCGTCGGGTGGATCGGGCTCAGCCTGCTGGCAGCCGGCGCGGTCACGGCGACCTTCTGGCGACTGCGGGGAACCGCTCGGCCCCGACTGTCTCGGCCGCGGTGGGTGGATGTGGCCGGGGCCGCGGCGTTTGCCGCCATCGTCGTCGAGTACGCACGTGCATTCCGCGTCGCACCCCTGAACCGCTATGACGCCTGGGCGATCTGGGCCCTCAAGGGCCACGCGCTCTACGCCTTCGGCTGGGCGGACCCGGCCGTCTTCGCCGGAGCGTCGTACCGCTTCGCGAATCTCGACTATCCCTTGCTCCTCCCCTCGCTCGAGGCGATCGACTTCCGGGCAATGGGCGCGTTCGACACGCGGCTGCTGCACGTCCAGTTCCTGCTGTTCCTCGTCGCCGCCGTCCTTGCGCTCATCGCACTGCTGCGCGACCTGGTGTCGCCGCTCGTGCTATGGATCTCTGTGCTCGCGCTTGCCCTTGCCCCTGCGGTCTTCGACCAGTTGCTGACCGCGTACGCCGATCTGCTGCTCGCCCTCGTCTTCGGGGTGGGAGTCGCGGCGATCGGCAGATGGACGATGACGAACGAGCGCTGGTCGCTCGCGATCGCGACGCTCTTTTTCGGAGGAACCATCATGACGAAGAACGAGGGAGCCCTCGTCGTGCTCGCTGTCTTCCTCGCGCTGCTCGTGGTCGCACGACAGCGGTGGCGCGCGCTAGCGGTGGCCGCCGCGGTCGACGTGGCGCTGATCGTTCCCTGGCGGATCTACGTCGCCGTCCATCACCTCCACGACATCAACTACAGCTTCCTGAACAGCTTCGATTACGACCACGTCCACGGCCGGGCGGGAGTCGGGCCGATCGCCTTTCGCACGCTCGGGAACCAGATGATCGATCCGGGACAGTGGGGTCTTCTCGTGCCGATCGCTGCTTCGGTCGTCCTCGTCGCCCTAGTGACGGGGCCGCGAACGCTGCCGCTCTTCGCCGTGATCTGGACGTTCATCTCCTGGCTCGGCCTGAGCTGGATCTACGTCATTTCACACTACGAGTACAGCTACTACCTCGACTCGACGAAGGAGCGGGTCGTCGCCTCCATCGTGGTCGGCCTTGCGGCCCTGACGCCGCTCATCGCAGCGGAAGCGTGGACCGCTGCCCGCGGGCTCAGACGAGCGCGAGCTGGCGGTGACTAGCGAGGCCGGAAACGCCGACGCCGACGAGGCGGAGCGCACCCGGTCGATCGGTAAGCGCGCGGTCGAGGAGAGAACAGGCCAGATCTCCGATCTGCTCCGCGTCGTCGATCCCCACGCGTAACGAGGTCGAGCGCGTGCGGATCGAGAAGTCCGGGTAGCGCAGCTTCGTCGAAACGGTCCGTGCCGTCCGGCCGCTGTCGCGCAGCGCGACGGAGAGGCGCTCGGCCATCCTGCCGAGCTCGGCGTGCAACTGGGCGCGGTCGGTCACGTCGCGTTCGAAGGTGTTCTCGATGCTGAGCGAGATACGCTGCACCTGCTCCTCCAGTCCACGCGGATCGACGCCTCGGGCTCGGTCATGAAGCATTCGGCCGACGCTCCCGGGCAGGAGGGCACGAAGCTCACTCTCAGTGAGAGCAGCGAGGCCGCCGATGGTGCCGACGCCCGCCGCCTGCAGGCGTTCCTCAGCTTTCGGGCCGACGCCTGGTAGCCGTCGCACGTCGAATGGGGCCAGGAAGGCGGCTTCCTGACCCGCGGGGACGACGGTGAGGCCGCCGGGCTTGCGGTAGTCGCTGGCGATCTTGGCGACGACCTTCGAGCTTGCGACCCCGATCGAGCAGGTCAGGCGGGTCGCTGCATGGACGGTTGTCTTGACCGCTTCGGCCACCATGCGGGCCTCGAGGAATGTTTCCGCGATCTCTCCCACATCGAGATAGCCCTCGTCGAGGCCAGTTCGCTCGATCGTCGGCACGACGCCCCGTACCGTCTCCCAGACGTGCCGCGAGTACTCGCGGTACAGGAAGTGACGCGGGCGGATGAAGACCACGTGCGGGCAACGGCGCAGCGCCTCGGCGCAGCTCATTGCCGAGTGGATTCCGAACCTGCGCGCCTCGTAGTTCGCGGTCGCGACGACGCCTCGCCCATGCGGGTCCCCGCCGACGACGAGAGGCTTCGTGCGGAGCTCGGGATCTTCGAGCTCCTCGACCGCCGCGAAGAAAGCATCGAGGTCGAGGTGCGCGACGATCATGCCGAGAGCCTAGACACCGGACCTTCCGGCACTCCTTCGGGTGTCCGTCCTCGACGGCCTGTCCGTCCCCGACGGCCGGTCCGCCCTCTCCTCCTGGATCAGCCCGGCGCTTCGACGTTTCTTCGAATTACGCGCGCGTGCGCGCGGGCGCGCGTGCACCAGAGCCCCACCCGGGTGGGGGCTGTCACCCACCACCCACTACGTTCGATGCTAACGCCGGTTTTCGGCCTTCTCTGCGTCGAATCGGCGCCAACTCTTGCCAGCGCACCGCTCGTCGCTCAGGCAAGCACCCACTCGTCGTTCCGGATGATCGACACCGCCGCCCCACCGTTCTCGATCCCGTCGACCTGCACCTCTGGTCCGCCGATCATGAAGTCGGTGTGGACGTTCGAGACGTTGTCCGCCCCCTCGGGAAGCGGCTCGTCCGGATCGCGCGTGAACGCCAGACCGGCGCCGTAGGCGATGTGACACGTTGCGTTCTCGTCGAAGAGCGTCTCGAAGAACGTCACGCCGAGCCGGCCTACCCGCGACGAGCCGTCGACGAGCGCGACCTCGCCGAGGCGGCGAGCGCCGGCGTCACTCTCGAGCTGCGACGCAACGACGTCCGCTCCCTTGTCTGCTTTGACATCGACGACTTGCCCCCCCTCGAAGCGCAGCTCGAGGCCTTCCACCATCACCCCTCCAGCCAGCGCGAGCGGCCGCGTTGACCTGACTGTGCCTTCGGTACGCCGGGCATCCGGCGCGACGAACACTTCCTCGGTCGGCATGTTCGGAACGCATTGCCGGCCGTCCACGTTCTCGAAGCGCCCCGCGCCCCAGCGGTAGGCCGTGGTCAACCCGACCGTCAGATCAGTACCGGGTCCGTGGAAGTGCAGCGCGTCGAAGCGCCACTCGTTGAGCAGGTCCGCCCGCGCCACCAGATGGTCGACATGTCGCCGCCAGGCCGCCACCGGATCGGGCTCGTCGAGCCGTACGGCCTTGACGACGTAGTCCCAGAGGCGATCCACGTCGGGCTCGCCGAACATCTTCCGCGCCCACCCTTCGTTGGGGAAGGCGACGATCGTCCAGTTCAGCCGGCGTTCGTGGAAGACAATCTGGAGCGCCCGCTGGGCGAGCTCTTTCGGCCGCGCCTTCCCGACCCTCACCCCGTCAAGGTCGCCGAGCAGGTCCGGGTTCGGATCGCCCGCGATCGAGATCTCCGCGCCGGCGACCTTCCCGAAGTACTCGAGCTCTGCGACCTGCCATGGAGGCGACCATTCGAGGGTTGCGTCCTCACCGTGCCGGATCAACTCGCGGCGCAGATACGTGTCCCCGTACTCGACCGCGACGTAGCGGGCTCCCGCCTCGTACGCCGCCGCGGCCAGGGCGCGCGCGAGCGGCGCGTGCTCCACCTGGCAGTTGACCAGGACGTCCTGGCCCTCGCCCACGTTCGCACCGACGCGGATCGCGAGCTCGGCATACCGGCGCAAGAGACTGTCGTCGGGCACGGACGCGGATTGTAGGCTCCTCCCGATGGCGCTCCTCGAATCAGTCGTCGAGCGGGACGAGGCGTTCGACCGGCGGAAAGAGCGGATGGAAGGACTCGTGCGCGAGCTACGCGAGCGTACGGCCGAGGTCTCCGCCGGCGGTGGAGAGAAGGCCACCGAACGGCATCGCTCCCGTGGCAAGCTCACCGCCCGGGAGCGGATCGATCGGCTCGTCGACCCAGGAGCTGCCTTTCTCGAACTCAATGCGCTCGCAGCCTGGGGCCTCTACGACGGGCAGGCGCCGGCCGCCGGGATCGTGACCGGCGTCGGCGTGGTCGAAGGACGCGAGTGCGTGATCGTCGCCAACGACGCGACGGTGAAGGGCGGCTCCTACTTTCCGCTCACGGTCAAGAAGCACCTCCGTGCACAGGAGGTTGCGGCGCAAAACCACCTTCCCTGCATCTACCTCGTCGACTCGGGCGGCGCCTTCCTGCCGCTGCAGGACGAGGTCTTTCCCGACCGCGATCACTTCGGCCGCATCTTCTTCAACCAGGCACAGATGTCCGCGAGGGGCATTCCGCAGATCGCGGTCGTGATGGGATCCTGCACCGCAGGCGGCGCCTACGTTCCTGCAATGTCGGACGAGACGGTCATCGTCCGCGGCACCGGAACGATCTTCATAGGGGGGCCGCCGCTCGTGAAGGCGGCGACCGGGCAGGATGTGACCGCCGAGGAGCTCGGCGGGGCCGACGTGCACACGAGGCAATCCGGGGTCGCGGACTACTACGCGACGTCCGACGAGCACGCGCTCGCGCTGGCGCGCCAGATCGTACGCAACCTGCACGCCCGCAAGCCCGAGCCGCCCTGGCAGCAGGGCGAGCCGGAGCCGCCGGCCGCCGATCCGGCAGAGCTGTACGGGTTGATTCCGGAGGACTACAGGCACCAGGCCGACGCGCGCGAGCTGATCGCCCGCCTCGTCGACGGCTCGCGCTTCGACGAATTCAAGGCGCTCTACGGCGAGGCACTCGTCACAGGATTCGGGCGCATCGAGGGCTACCCGGTCGGCATCCTCGCGAACAACGGCGTGCTCTTCGCCGAATCGTCCCAGAAAGGTGCGCATTTCATCGAGCTCGCAACCAAGCGCCGCGTGCCGCTCGTCTTCCTGCAGAACATCACCGGGTTCATGGTGGGACAGGAGTACGAAGCGGGAGGCATCGCGCGCGACGGCGCGAAGCTCGTCATGGCCGTGGCCAACGCCCGCGTGCCGAAGTTCACCGTGATCGTCGGCGGCTCGTTCGGCGCGGGGAACTACGCGATGTGCGGCCGCGCCTACGAACCGCGTCAGCTCTGGATGTGGCCGAACGCGCGCATCTCCGTGATGGGCGGTGACCAGGCGGCTACCGTCCTGACGATGGTCGGAGATGCCGATCCGGACGAGATCCGCGCGAAGTACGAGCGCGAAGGCAACCCGTACTACTCGACCGCTCGGCTCTGGGACGACGGCATCATCGATCCGCTCGACACGAGGCATGTCCTCGCCCTCGGCATCTCCGCTGCGCTCAACGCGCCGATCCACGAGACGACCTTCGGCGTCTTCCGCATGTGATGCGGCTCTTCAGCCGAAAGCCGAAGCAGCGGTTGCGCGAGCTCGGCGAGTCCGAGGCCTATCACCACTCGTACGGCGAGCCTCCGCGCGACGTCAAGATCGTGAAGCTCGAGCCACGCCGACCCCGGTACCGCCAGGTCCTGGCCGACGGGGAGCGGATGCGACAGGCGTTCCTGCAGCGACTGGACAACCGGGAGAAGGAGGCCTGATGCCGAAGTACCAGACCGTGGACGTCAGCCAGCTCGACGCCGAAGGCCCCGGCGGCATGGTCCGCAAGGTACGGCGCGCGCTCGATGCGAAGGCCTTCGGGCTCAACTACTTCGTCTTCCCGCCGAACCAGGTCGGCCGGGAGCACGATCACGCCGACACGAACCACGAAGAGGTCTACTTCGTCGTCAAAGGCTCGGGCACGATGCGGATCGACGGCGCGGAGATCGAGCTGCATCCGGGCCGCTTCGTGCGCGTCGACGCAACGGCCACACGTGTCCCAGTCTCCGGCGCCGAGGGCCTCGAGTTCGTCACCGTAGGCGCACCGTTGGACGGCCGCTACGAGCCCCCTGCGTGGGGATAGGAGGAACGATGCGAATTATCGAACTGTCAGACGACGACCTGCGGCTCCTGCACGCGGCCCTGCATTCGTACCTGGACGACTTCGGGCACAAAGAGGCGGATGTCTTGCGCCAGGTCAAGGCGCTGATCGCGAAACTTCCGCGCCCCGAGTGAGCGTCGTTCGCCCTCGACTGACTGCCGTGTTCGCCCAATGAGCGTCGTTCGCCTTCGTCTCACTCCCGTGAGGGAAACCATGTTTCCCCCACGATCCCCCTTCTTTGCTGTACGGCCGGTGGAACCTCCCGGTTCCCCCGGCCAGGACGCCCCCTCCCCGCTCATCGGGCAGAGGTCGCCCAATGAGCGTCGTTCGCCTTCGTCTCGCTCCCGCGGAGGACACCATGTTTCCCCCACGAGCCCCCTTCTTTGCTGTACGGCGGATGGAACCTCCCGGTTCCCCCAGCCAGGACGCCCCCTCCCCCGCTCATCGGGCAGAGGTCGCCCAATGAGCGTCGTCCGCATCGTCGTCTGGAACCTCGCGGACTCGAAGACGACGCTTGAGGAGATCCTCGAGAACCTGCCGGAGCTGCCGCCCGAGAACCTCTGGATCTCGAACGAGCCTCAGGAACGCTTCGGGCTCGTCTCCTACGGCGACCGGTTGCCCGACCTCGAGCCGCTGCGGACGCTCACTGGAAAGGACCCGGAAGTGGCCGAGGAGTTCGACGTCCTGAGCTAGAGAACGAGCGCCTCGGGAAACGAGGCGTCGTGCTGAAAGCGCTCGAGTCGGTACGGGCCGAGATCGAGGGTCGACTCTCCGTTCAGCAGCTCCTCCGCGACAGCCCGGCCGACCGCAGGCGACTGCATGAAGCCGTGCCCAGAGAAGCCGCAGGCCGCGTAGAGGCCCTCGCCGACCGGGCCGATGATCGGATGGGCATCGGGCGTCATGTCGTACAGACCGGCCCACGCACGGGCGATTCGGACGTTCGCAGAAGCGGGATAGCGATAGGCCAACCGCTCGAGCCGGTCCTCGAAGACCGACTCGTCGACGGTCTCCTCGAAACCCCAGCGGGGCGCGGCGTCGGACATCGCGATCCGCAGGCAGTCATCCCGACGGCGAAAGTGGAAACCCGTTTCTGCCTCGATCACCATCGGCAGGTCATCAGGCAGGTCGGAAATCGGTTCGGTCTCGAGCAGCTGGCGGACGAGGGGGCGTACCGG
>JBKPEC010000202.1:0-4228 GCA_046728195.1 Actinomycetota bacterium | reverse complement strand
GTGACGGCGGCCGACCCGACGCAGCTCGGCCAGGTAGTGATTTGGGAGCTTGCTCTCGTCGAGCAACCCGCCCCGCAGCACGATGCCCAGGACGGGCTTGTTCTCCATCCTCGTGACCACCGGGCCGATTGCCGGGAGTCGGGCACCGCCGACGTAGATCGAGGCGACACGATTGGCTCGACCCACGCCGTCGGAGTAGTCGTACGGGTTGAAGGCGACGGCGCGTCGCACGCGGTCTTCAAGCTCGGTTGAGGCAGTCAGCGACACCGTCGCGCCCATTGACTCGCCCGCCAGGGTCACATCCTTGAGGTCGAGCGTCGTGACGAACTCGACGATCGCGCGGCGGAGCGCCGGCTCGGTGTAACTCGCGCCCGGCGTGATGTCAGACCACCCCATGCCGGGCATGTCGATCGCGTAAATCGTGCAGGCGTGGGCGATCTTCGGGATCACGAGTTGGAACTGATCGAGCTGTGTGCGGACCGTGTGCAGCAAGATCAGCGTCGGGCCGGAGCCCGCCTTCAGGTACCTCAAGCGCGTCCCGTCGGCGAGCTTGGCGTACTCGATCTCCCCGGACGGAGACCATGTCCTGGTGTAGTCGCTGATTGGCTCGGATTCGTTTCGCATCGTTATTGCTTGCGCACCACGCGGGTAGATCGATAGAGATCAAAGCAATCGGTGACCAGGGGACGGAGCGCCCGCCTTCCCGCTTCCATCATTCACGGCTGCCGAGAGACCCGCGCCGGAGCCGGACAGGCTCCACCGTCGCACGTGAGCCGAAAGACGACACGCAGGTCGTCATTCGCGATAGACGGGGCGCACGGGATCACTGAGGGGGAGAGGGGGATCAGCAGCGCCCGTTACAGCCGTTTCGCCCACGCCCCGTCACGCCTTGCTCGCGCTGGAGGCACGGTCATCGACCCACTAGCCGCTCCCTGCCGCCGAGCGCCCGAGCGTTGCGGCCAACGTAAGCGCGCGGGCGCGCAAGCTGGTCGTGGCCGCCTGCCCTCGCGCGCAGCGGAGGACGAGCCGTTGCTGTCGCGGCACGACCTCTTGGACATCCGGATACGGGCACAACAAGCGTGCGGTTGCGGAGGACGCCGCCCCGGACGAGGAGCTCATCAGGCCGATCGAGCCGCGCGCCGAACCGAACCGCCTCGACCAAGCCAAGACGCCCACTCGGTGCGTCGACCCTGAAGCCTTCGCAGCGGCCGAGCCAGTAGTCGTGATCCCAAGAGAGGTGTCGGGGAAACTCGAGGTGGCGAGACATCAGCACTCCTTGCTCCGAGAACGACGGGTCCGGCCCAGTCGAAGGAGTAGGAGCGCGAAGCTGGTCTGCGCGAGTGGTGGCAGCAGCCAGGAACGACTACTTCTCGCTGTGGCACATGAAGGGTAGCGCGACCACGCAGCCGATGGTGGCGACCCAGTCCAGCAGCGAGACGTTTCACCCCGCGCGACGGCAAGGTCGCGCTGGGCTAGCTGGAGCTCCGCGACGGCCGCCCGCTTGGGGCGGCCGTCGACGGTCCTGAGTCATTCGAGCTAGCCGCGGACGAGCTCTTCCTCGCGCTCGTCGAAGACGATCTCGGGCTCGGGCTCCGCTGCCTTGTGCGCCGCCGAGACGAGGCGGATCCGCTCGGCCTCGAGCTCGGTCTCGCGCCGCTCGCGCTCCCGTTGCTCACGCTCGTGCTTTGACCCGCACATGCTTTGCCTCCTTTCGCCTACACGAGACACGGTAGCGCCTCCGCCGACCCGCCATGATGCGGCGCCACCAGGAGCACGGACACGTCGCTCTTCCCTCAACCCACCTGTGAGGGGGTTTCAAAGTGCGGGTTCGGCTTACTGATTGCGCGCGGCGCTGCTTCCTCCCGCGGCGCAGTGTTGGCGGCGGAATTTCTTCGGATTCACACCCGGCGCGAATACCAGATCGCGCCGGACTCTGCGTCGCCTTCAGCTGTTAACTCCTTGCTCGCGTGCGAGCAGTGAATGGATGCCCGAAACTAAGCCGTTGCCGTCGCGGGTCCCTTAGCAGGACGGAGTGGTCTCGTTTGCTCGCTCGCCGACCGATGCTTGTTCTGCGGCGCCGCGTTAGCGGCCCTTCAGATCGCCCTTCATACCGGCGGCAGCGTGTCCGGGCACGACGCAGAGGTGCTCGTAGGTGCCCTTCTTCTTGAAGACAATCGTCAGCTTCGCCGATTTGCCGGGACTGATCAGCTTGGTCCCGGTGCCTTTGCACGCATTGGCCGTTCCGCCCTTGGGATGGGAGCAGACCTTGAACGTGTGCGCGACCTTTCCCTTGTTCACGATCGTGAAGACAACCGTGCCGGCCGGGACGGCGTTCTTCGAAAGCGTGAACGCGAACTCCGTCGGCGCGCCGGCCGCCACGGCGACGCTCGTCGACGCGGCCGCCGGCGACGAGGACGTCGTCTTTGCCGCGATCGTGGTCGGCGCGGCCGCGGTTGTTGTCGCCCCTGCGGCCGCGGCAGTGACGGTCTGCGTGACCGTACGGACGCCGCTCTTGGTCGAGTGGCCGATCGCCCAGCCGACGACGCCGGCCGGGACGAGCAGCGCGAAGAAAAGCAGCCAGACAAGAACCTCGCCGACGGTCACGTACGGGTTCCGTGGCCCTGTGCGCGCCACCACTGAACGCTACTGGACCGCGGCCTTACGGGGTGCAGATACTCGGCCCGCGGGCCTGCAGGCTCAGGGTCGGCCCTGAAACCCCGGGTGGCGCCAAAGGGCGCTCGGGCTTCGTGCTCGGTAGAGCCAAGCTGTTCGAACTCATCCTCCCACCCGCCGACTGAGAACTTCCCCAGCGCCTCTCGTTGTCGCGGCAAGCGGTCACGACTGCTACCTAGCCCAAATCGCCATGATCCTTGACAGCAGGGCCCCGAGCGACTTCGCGCGCCTCGCGCTGTCTGTGCAGGCGCCGGAGGGTAGCTGGTTCTGGTTGTCGCGAAAGAGACGGAGTGCGACACCGGACATTGTTGAGGCCGTACTGAAGAGGCGAGATCGCGAAGGCGAACCCCTCTGGCGTATCGTTACCGGGTCGCCGGGCGAGGTTCGCGGCGCGTGCAGCGAGTCGGTATCTCAGCTGAACCGCGGCGAGAGCGGACTCGACTAAAGTCGTTCGGCCGTCGTTCTACTCTCCCGGCCATCGCTCGCCGCCTAGCGCCCTCCGTAGTGACCGGACGTGTCCGGTCAATTGCGCGTCAAGCTCCAGTTCATCGAGGACCTCGACCAGCTCGACTTTCTCCGTCTCGTCAAGCTCGACGTCGCGCTCGGGCGCGGCGAACGTGGGAGCCTCGGCCTGCCGCTCGATCCGCTGGGCCAGCTCAAGTGCGACCGAGTGGTGCTCGCCACGACGGATTCGCAGCTGCTCGGCGACGTACCTGGCGTCGTCCTCGCTGAGCCCGCGTTCTACGTCGTTGAAGCGAATGTTGACGAAGGCCATCGGATTCTGATCCTACGCTTCCTGGCCGGCTCTCTTGGCTCTGCCTCTGCGGCCCTGGTCAGCTCTAGAGGGGAAGGCCGGTTTTCAAAGTAGCCAGACTCGGCTTCGTTCCTGTCGCAGTTCCCGCATTCCGCGACAGGCCGGCGCTGGGCGGAGTGTCCGGTGTACAGGCTCACCTTTCTGGGGACCAATCCTGTACTCCGGGACGGCGCTCGCGGCAGCGAGTACGCCTAGCGTCCGGATAGTGGGCAGACGAGCTCGTGCGGAGGCTCCGCGTGGGCCAGGGGGAGCCAGGCATGGCAGTAGGCAAACGCGCCTCCCCGTCGAGGCAATTGAGAAGACGCTCGACGTCTTGGTCGTCGAGCGTCAGCGACTGCATGAGCGGCGCTCAGGCCCCGAGCCGCTCGAAGCAAATCGACGGGCGATCGTGTACTGGCAACGTGAACTTGCTGAAGCTCGGCGGCCGACCAGCGCGTCCGCTTAGAGGCTTCGCTAGCAGGTGAAACGGTTCACCTCGGCCTGCGTCATGGTCTCGGTTCGGCCCCTGCCCCAGACCCCTCGCCGTAACGGTCAATTCGTGACGGTGGAGCACGAAGGGCGTTCGCTCTGCTCGTGTCGGAGTGCGTAGCTGTCGCCCTTTGGCGGAACCGCGACACGTTTCCTCGGCGGTGCTGTCCACGACTTAGCGCCCTCGCGCGCGCGGGTGACCATTAGAGGATGCCGAGGTCGCACGTTCAGAAGAAGCCGTCGCGCTGTTGGCGTCGCGCCTCGGCTCAACGG